>JANRJZ010000042.1:0-68473 GCA_033763675.1 Gemmatimonadota bacterium | reverse complement strand
GGGAAGGCCGCGAGTGGGGCACGGCGCTCATCGCCCGCCTCGATGGACCCGCCGACGAGCGACGCCGGATCTACACCGCGCGCTTCATGCACACGCTCAAGGGGAAGGAGCGCGGCAAGTTCGAGGCGTTCCTCGAAGAGGTGGGGAGCGGGCCGGTCGAGACCCTGGGGGACCTGCTCGCCGGCGTGCGCAAGCGGCTGGAGGACGAGGATCCGCGGGCGGTACCGGTGGCGGACTGGTTTCCGGTGAGCGATGGCGCGCCTCACCTCGGCTGAGGGCGAGGTCCTGCTCGACGAGTTCCGCCGCTACCTGCGGGACCACGGGCAGCCGGTGACCCGGCCGCGGGACCGGGTGGCGCGGGTGGTACTCCGCTCCGACCAGCACCTCTCGGTGGAACAGATCCACCAGCAGCTGGCGCAGCTGGGGGAATCGGTCGGGCTGGCCACGATCTACCGCACCCTGGAACTGCTGGAGAAGAGCGGCCTGGTCCGGGCCCACGACTTTGGCCAGGGCTTCCGTCGCTTCGAGCCCAACCCGGGGCAGGGAAGCCACTATCACCTGATCTGCCTCCGCTGCGGCCGGGTGGAAGAGTTCCAGCACGAGCGGCTGGAGCGGATGCTCCCGATCATCGCCGACGAACACGGCTACGAGGCCGAACGGCACCGCCTCGAGCTCTACGGAACCTGCCGCGACTGCCGGCGGAGGGCGTTTGGCTGAGTTCTCCTACCTGGTGGCGTTCTCGGCGGGCATCCTCAGCTTTCTCTCCCCCTGCGTGCTGCCGCTGGTCCCCTCCTACATCGGATTCCTGACCGGGCTGTCGCTGGACGAGATGAAGTCGCGGCGGCGCATCGCGTTCACCCACGCGCTGCTGTTCGTCCTCGGCTTCACTCTGGTCTTCATGCTGCTCGGTGCCACGGCCACGGCCCTGGGCCGGACGCTGGTGGTCCACAAGGTGTGGCTGCAGCGCCTCGGTGGTGTGTTGATCATCCTCTTCGGGCTGGTGTGCCTGGGGGTGATCCGGTTCGGCGCCCTGCTGCAGGACAAGCGGGTGCACCTGCAGGACAAGCCGCTCGGGTTCCTCGGCTCCGTGCTCGTCGGCATGGCCTTTGCTGCCGGCTGGACCCCGTGCATCGGGCCGATTCTCGGGGGGATCCTGGGCATGGCCTCCGCCTCGGAGACCTTCGGCCGGGGCATGCTGCTGCTCGGGGCCTATTCCGCCGGGCTGGCGGTGCCCTTTCTCATCGCCGCGTGGGCGGTGGATCGCTTCATCGGCTGGTTCCAGAAGTTCCGCCCCTATCTGCCGTGGGTCATGCGGGTCAGTGGCGTGCTCCTCATCTTCGTGGGGATCCTGCTCCTCACCGGGCAGTTCACGCGGCTGGCGGGGTGGCTGCAGGGCTTTACGCCGACGGGGCTGCTGGAACGACTGTAGCACCACGGGCCGGGACCCCGGCCCGATCGCATGCGGGCCACTCTCACCAACCCGATAGGGACGACCGGACACACCGATGACGTGGCAGGCCTGGTTTACCCTCGCCGTGACCCTCGGCACCCTGTATCTCCTGGCGCGCGAGACCTTCGGGCCGGCCAACGTGATGCTGGGTGCCGTCATCGTGCTGCTGATCGCCGGCATCATCTCCGCGGATGAGGCCTTCGACGGCTTCGGCAACTCGGCCCCGATCACGGTGGCGGCGTTGTACATCCTGGCCCGGGCGGTGGAGAAGACGGGGTTGATGCAGCCGGTGCTCCATGCCCTCCTCGGGCGACGCACGGGGGGGACCGGGTCCCTGGCCCGGCTCACGATCTCGTCCGCGGGGGCCTCGGCTTTCCTCAACAACACGCCGCTGATCGCGATGCTGATTCCGCCCATCACCGATTGGGCCGAGAAGACCGGGCAGTCGCCTTCCCGGTACCTCATGCCGCTGTCGTACGCAGTCATCCTCGGCGGCGCCGTCACCCTCATCGGCACCTCGACCAACCTGGTGGTCTCCGGCCTGCTCGACGCCAAGACCGGCACCCCGATGGGGATGTTCGAGATCACCCCCGTCGGCCTGCCGGTGGCGGTGGCCGGTCTCGCGGTGATGATCCTGACCACCCGCCGGCTCCTGCCGGAACGGCGCCCGGCGCGCCGGGACGTTGAGCAGAGCCTGCGCGAGTTCAGCATGGGGATGGTCGTCGTGCCCGGCGGGCCGCTCGATGGGCGGACCGTGGAGGAGGCGGGGCTCCGCAGCCTCCAGGGCGTCTTCCTGGCCGAGATCGACCGGGGCGAGGAATCGATCGCCCCCGTGGCGTCGACGACGCCGCTCCGGGGCGGGGACCGCCTCTGCTTCGTGGGCCGGGTGGACCAGGTGGTGGACCTGCACGCCATCCGCGGCCTGGTCTCCACCGAAGAACGGCATTTTGTCGGGGTGGACTCCGCCCGTCACACCCTGTTCGAGGCGGTGATCGGGGTGACCTCGCCGCTGCTGGGGAAGACCCTCAAGTCGGCGAACTTCCGCAGCGTGTACCAGGCGGCGGTCCTGGCAATCCACCGCGCCGGCCACCGGCTCAACGCGAAGCTGGGCGAGGTGGAGCTCAAGGCCGGGGACACCCTCGTGGTCCTCGCGGATCCCGGCTTCCGGCAACGCTACCGCGATCGCAACGACTTCCTGCTGGTGTCCCAGCACGGCGGCAACCCGCCCACCGCGGGGCGGAAGGCCTGGTTCGTCGCACTGGTCCTGGCGTTCGTGGTGGGGGTGGCCGGGCTTGGCCTGCTGCCGATGCTGCAGGCGTCGCTCGTTGGTGCGATCGGATTGGTGGCGTTCGGTGTGCTTACGGCCGGGGAGGCGCGCAACGCGATTGATCTTGACGTGATCATCATGGTCGCGGCCTCGTTCGGGCTGGGCTCCGCGATGGAGAACTCCGGGCTGGCGGGCGTTCTGGCCGGCGGAATCGTCTCCACGTTCGAGGGGCTCGGGCCACTCGGGGTGCTGTTCGGCATCATCCTGGCCACGAGCCTGGTCACCGAACTGATCACCAACAACGCTGCCGCCGCCCTGATCTTCCCGATTGCCTGGGCCACCGCCCTCCGCATTGACGCCGATCCGCGGTTCTTTGCCATCGTGGTGGCTACGATGGCGTCCACCTCGTTCCTGACCCCGATCGGGTACCAGACCAACACCATGGTCTACGGCCCCGGCGGGTATCGCTTCACCGACTACACCCGGCTGGGCGCGCCGGTGACGATCACGGTCATGGTCGTGATCCTGCTGGTGGCGAAGTTCGGCTACGGCATGTAACCGAGGGCGCGCGGGTGCACGCCTCCCGCCGCTCACCCCCCGCCCACCGCCCCCTCCTCCAGCTCCGCCTCCACCTCCTGCCGCTGCAGCAGCTCCCAGTAGCGCCCCCGCCGCGCCATCAAGTCGTCGTGGACACCCTGCTCCACGATCCGGCCGCCATCCAGCACCAGGATCCAGTCGGCGTCCCGCACTGCGGAGAGCCGGTGGGAAATCACCACCCGGGTGCGCTGCGCCAGGGCGTCGCGGAGGCCCCGGAGGATCCGCAGTTCGGTCTCGCCGTCCACCGCCGACAGGGCGTCGTCCAGGACGAAGATCGGCGGATCCTGGGCCAGCGCCCGGGCGATCGCCGTCCGCTGGCGCTGGCCGCCGGACAGGTTCACGCCGCGCTCCCCCAGCAGCGTGTCCAGCCCGTTGGGCAGCGCCGGAAGGGCCTCGGTGAGTTGGGAGGTCTCCGCCACCCGCTCGAGGCGGCCATCGTCGGGCGCGCCGAGCAGCACGTTGGCCCGCAGGGTGTCACTGAAGAGAAACGTCTCCTGGGGGACAAAACCGACGGCCCGGCGCAGGTCGTCCAGGGCCAGGGCGCGGATGTCCACCCCGTCGATCAGGATCCGACCCCGTTCCGGGTCGTAGGTGCGCACGATGAGTTCGGCCACGGTGGACTTGCCGGCGCCGGTGGCGCCGACCACGCCGAGTGAGGCGCCGGCGGGCACCGAGAAGGAGATGTCCTCCAGCACCAGCCCGCGGTCGGTGGCGGTGGGGTAGCGGAAGGAGACCCCTTCGAAGGTGAGGCGGCGGGCGACCGGACGCCCCGAAAGCGGGGTGGGGCGGGCCGGGGACTGGATCGCGGGGACGGTGTCGAACAACTCGTTGATCCGCCCCATCGAGGCTTCCGCCCGCTGGACCAGATTCACGACCCAGCCCAGCGCGATCATGGGCCAGACCAGGGTGACCAGGTACACGCCAAAGGCCACGAACTCCCCGGCGGTCATTGTGCCCTGGATCACCAACCCGCCCCCGACCCAGATGACGGCCGCAGCGCCCAGCCCGCCGAACAGGGCCAGCAGGGGGTGGAACGCCCCGGAAACCCGCGCCAGTGCTAGATTGCGGCTCGCGTAGTCCGCGTTTAACGTGCGGAACCGGGCGATCTCCGCCTGCTCCTGGCGGTAGGCCCGGACCACGCGAGCGCCGGAGAGATTCTCGTGGACGGCGCTCGACAGGTCGGCAAAGGCGGCCTGGATGCGCTGGCTGCGGCGGTGGATGGCCTGGCCGAAGACCACCATGCCGACCGGCAACCCGAGCAGCGGCAGCAGCGCGATCCCCGTCAGCCGCGGACTGATGTGCAGCATGAAGGGGAGGACCAGCGCGGTGCGGACCAGGGTGTCGCTCAGGTACATGAGCCCGGGACCCACCACCATGCGCACGGCGAGCAGGTCGTTGGTGGTGCGGGCCATGAGATCGCCGGTGCTGAAGCGGTCGTAGAAGGCCGCCGGGAGGCGCTGGAGGTGCCGGTAGAGCCGGTCCCGCAGGTCGGTTTCGACCCGCCGGCTGACGCCGTTGAGGGTCTGGCGCATCCCGAAGCGCGCCAGGCCGCCCGCGGCCGCCACGGCCAGCAGCGCGAAGATGGCCCGGCGGACCCCGGCGAAGGCGCCGCCGGGGCCCAGCGCATCGATGCCCTGCTGCAGGAAGCGCGGCGCCAGGGTGGTGAAGAAGTTGGATACCAGGACGCACAGAAACCCGGCGGCGAATGTCCCCCAGTAGGGGCGGGCCGCGGGCAGGATTCTTCGAAGGTGCAGCATCGTTCCACAATGTCGCCCCGGCGCTCGGCGCGGGGCAAGCCATCTGGAGAGGGAGGTTCCATGTTTCGGAAATTCACCGCCGGTCTCGCCCTGACGGCGCTCATCGCCTGCGGCAAGGGTGGCGACCAGCAGGCGGCCGCTGACAGCCTGGCCCGTGATCTCGAGCTCGCCCCGGCAGAGTCTACCACGGCCCTGAACGATCAGCCCACGGGCCAGCAGCCCGCGCCGGCACCGGCCCCGACACCGCAGAATCCCACGCCGGCGGCACCGAAGCCCCGGCCCACCACCCCGGCGCCCACCCCGGCCCCCTCGGCCCCGGCGACCCGGACCATGACGCTCGCCTCAGGCACCACCATTGAAGGGACCGCCAACGATTCGCTGCACTCCCGGCACGACAAGGTCGGCAAGACCTTTCGGGTTACCGTCGCCCAGGACATGAAGGACGCCAATGGCCGGGTGGCCATCCCCGCGGGCTCGGTCGTGACCTTCAAGGTCATGATCCTGGAGCCGGCCAAGAACAAGAATGACGCGGACGGCCGGGTCCGGATCGCAGCCCAGGAGGTCTCGATCGGCGGCTCGAGCTATCCCATCAGCGCCGAGGCGGGCACCAAGTTCATCGAGCACGACCTCCAGGGACAGGGCGTTACGGCCGGCGGCGCGGTGCGGGTCGGGGCCGGCGCGGCTGGCGGCGCGGTGGCCGGCAAGGTCGTGGGAGGGAAGACCGGGGCCGTGGTCGGCGGCATCGCCGGGGCGGTAGGCGGCGCGGTGCTGGCCAACCAGACCGCGGACCGCGACGTGATCGTGGCGCCCGGCTTCAAGGTGATCTTCACCCTGACGTCGGACTTCACCGTTACCAGGTAAGCCGGCAGCTGCAACAGACGGGGGGCCAAGGCATGCCTTGGCCCCCCGTTCGCTTCCCGTCATGGGGTCCCGGAGTCAGTACCCCGCTCCCCCCCCACCCAATCGCGGGTCCGAGACGCCCTGCCACCCGGTGGGTGTCCGGATGATCGCCTCGACGTCGCCCCACCGCCCGCGGTACGCCAGCGAGTGACCCAGCGCCTCCAGTTCGGCGATGGCGCCGGGCTGGAAGCCGTTTCGTTCCAGCCGCACCTCGTCCGGAAGCGCCTGGTGGTGCATCCGGGGCGCCGCCACGGCATCGGGGAGCGACATTCCGTGGTCGATGACGTTGGAGATCACGTGGTACACCTGGGTGATGATCGTGGGACCCCCGGGAGTGCCCACGACCATGAGCAGCTTGCCCTCGCGGTCCAGCACGATGCTCGGGGTCATGGCGGAAAGCATCCGCTTTCCCGGCTGGATCGCGTTGGCTTCCCCCTGCACCAGGCCGTAGCCGTTCGGCCGCCCCGGCGCGGTGGTGAAGTCGTCCATTTCGTCGTTGAGCAGGAACCCGGCGCCCGACACCGCCACCGCGCTGCCGTAGCTGTCGTTGAGCGTCGTGGTGCAGCTCACAGCGTTGCCGTCGGCATCCACCACGGAATAGTGGGTGGTGGAGTTGCCGTCCCGCAGCGTGGGATCGAAGGGTGGGGTGGGCGTGGCGCGCTTCGGGTCGATCTGCTGCCGGAGCGTGGCCGCGTACTCCTTGGACAGCAGCCGCTCCAGCGGCATCCGGACAAACGCCGGATCGCCGAGGTAGGTGTTCCGGTCCGTGAAGGCCCGCCGCATGGCCTCGGCTTCGCGGTGCAGCAGTGCGGCGGAGCCGAAGGGGGGGAGCCGGTCGTACCCCTCCATGATATTGAGCATCAGGCCCAGGGTAACGCCGCCGGAGGAGGCGGGGGGCATGGAGTAGATGGTGTAGCCGCGATAGCTGATCCGGAGCGGCTCGCGCCACTCGGCGCGGTAGGACGCAAGGTCCGCGTGGCTGATCAGGCCGCCGCCCCGGTCCATCTCCGCCACAATCGAGTCGGCCACCCAACCCCTGTAGAAGCCGTCGGCCCCGTGGTCGCGGATGGCCGTGAGGGTCCGGGCCAGGTCCGCCTGAACCCAGCGGCTCCCTGGTGCCGGCGCCTGGCCGCTGTCCGGCAGGAAGTACCGGCGTGAGGCCGGAAAGGTGTACAGCCACGCGCGATAGTTGTCGATGGAGCGGCTGCGGTACTCATCCACCACGAAGCCCTCTGCGGCCAGACGGATGGCTGGGGTGACCAGGTCGGTGAGCGGCAGTTTGCCGAAGCGACGATGGGCCTCCAGCATCCCGGCCACCGCACCCGGCACGCCGGCCGCCAGGTGACCCTTGTCGGACAGCGCGGTCGGTTCGCCGGCGCGATCGAGATACATGTCGTGGCTGGCGCGGCCGGGCGCGGCCTCGCGGTAGTCCAGGGCCGCGTTGGTGCCGTCCTGCATCCGGAACACCATGAAGCCGCCGCCACCGATGTTCCCGGCTTCCGGGTGCACCACCGCCAGGGCAAAGCCGACCGCCACCGCGGCGTCCACCGCGTTGCCCCCGGCCTCGAGCACCTGGCGCCCCACCTCGCTCGCAAGCGGGCTGCCGGAGACCACCATGGCCCGGCGCCCCTCCGTTACCCGGGCCTTGCCGGCGAGGGGCCAGTCGGGATTGACACCCCGGGCGCTGGCGGGTGCCGTGGCCGGCCCCCGCGGAGTGGAGGAGGCGCATGCGCCGAGGAGGGGGAGGGTCAGGGACAGCAGGAACAGGGGGCGCAGCCGCACGCGGGCCTCGCGGTCTGGGGAAGGCACGTCATTGCTGGGGTGGACCGACTACACCTAATTTAGGTCGCGCCCCCCGCGCCCACCAATGACCGATACCTATCTCGACTCCCGGCTCACCGAGCGGCGCAACCCGCGCACCGCGGAGATCGACCGCGCCACCCCGCTGGAGATCGTGGAGCTGGTCACCGCCGAGGATGCGGGGGTACCCGAGGCGGTGGCGCGGATGAAGCCGGAAATCGCCCGGACGATCGAGTTGCTCGAGGCGGCCTTCCGATCTGGAGGCCGCCTCTTCTACGTCGGGGCCGGCACGAGTGGCCGGCTCGGCGTGCTCGACGCGGCCGAGTGCCCGCCCACCTTCGGCACCGACCCCGGGATGATCGTGGGGCTCATCGCGGGCGGCCCGGAGGCCATGTTCCGTTCGGTGGAGGGCGCCGAGGATGATACCGCCGCCGGGGCGGCCATCATGGACGGCCACCGGGTGGCCGCGGGGGACGTCGTGATCGGCATTGCGGCGAGCGGGACCACCCCGTTCGTCGGCGCGGCGCTGGGGCGGGCCCGGGCGCTCGGGGCGCGGACCGCCCTGGTGAGCTGCTCCGAGCCGCCTGCCGCCCTGCGCCAAAGCTGCGACGTGTGCATCACCCTGCTGGTGGGGCCGGAGGTCGTCACCGGCTCCACCCGGCTCAAGGCGGGGACCGCCACCAAGCTGGCGCTCAACCTGCTCACCACCGGCGCGATGATCCGGCTGGGCAAGACCTACGGCAACCTGATGGTGGACCTCAAGGCGTGGAACGCCAAGCTCCAGGACCGGAGCGAACGGATCCTCATGGAAACGACCGGGATCGGACGGGAACCCGCGCGGGTGCTGCTTCAGGCCGCGGAGGGGCAGGTCAAGCCGGCCATCGTCATGCAACGGCGAGGAGTCTCGCTGGCGGAGGCCACCCGGCTCCTGGCGGAACATCAGGGCCACCTCCGGGCCATCGTCGGCGATCCGCCGGCGGTGGTGACGCCATGACCGAACGCCCCACGCTAGCCGTCGGACTGATGTCGGGCACCTCGCTCGACGGGGTGGACGCCGCCCTGGTCCGGCTCGACGGTCCCACCAGCTGCGAGTTGCTCGGCTTTGAGAGCCGGCCGTACAGCGCGGCGGAACGGGAGCAGATCCTCACCGCCATCGCCGCGGGCGGCGCGCGGGAGCTGGCGCTGCTGCACGTGCGGCTTTCCGAGTGGGCCACGGAAGCGGTCGAGGCGGTGCTCGGCGAGACCCACACCCGCGCCTCGGACCTGGGATTCATCGCCATGCATGGGCAGACCATCTGGCACGAGCCGCCGGCCACCAGCTGGCAGCTGGGAGAGCCCGCGGTCCTGGCGGAGCGCTTCGGGGTGCGCGTGGTGAGCAACTTCCGCGCGCGGGACGTGGCGGCGGGAGGGCAGGGGGCGCCACTGGTGCCGATCGCCGACATGCTCCTCTTCGGGCACCCGGAGCAGCCGCGGGTCCTGCTCAACATCGGCGGGATGGCGAACCTCACGTACGTCCCCCGGCGGGCCGAGGAGGCGGGAGTGCTGGCCTTCGATACCGGCCCCGGGGTGGCACTGGTGGACGCCGTCGCCCGGATGGTGGATCGCTCGCTCCGCTTCGACCACGACGGCGAGCTGGCGCGCCGCGGCCGGGCGCGGGAGGCGCTGCTCGAGACCCTGCTCTCGGATCCGTTCTTTGCCGCACCTCCTCCCAAGAGCACCGGGCGGGAACGCTTCGGGCTCGCGGTGGCGGAGCGCATCCATCGGGACGCGCCCGGCCCCGATGGGGTGGCCACGGCCGTGGAACTGACCGCCCGCAGCATCGCCGAGGCGATCGCCCGCTGGGTGCCGGGGACACCGGAGGTCGTCGCCTCTGGCGGCGGCCTGCACCACCCGGTGCTGCGGGAGCGGCTGGTGGCGCTGCTCGCCGCGCGGGGGCTCCGGCTGCGCCGGTTCGAGGAGCATTTCTTCAACGGAGACGCCAAGGAAGCGGTGGCATTCGCGCTGCTGGGTTACCTGACCATCCACGGCCAGCCGGTGAATGTCGCGACCGCCACCGGTGCCAGCGGCCCCCGGGTGCTGGGGCAGGTGACTCCGGCATGACCCTGGCCCGCCTGGTCCTTCCGGCCCTTCGCTGGCGCCGGGAGACCGGCTTCCATCACGAACTCGGGGCCATGCGCCGGGCGCTCGACCTGGGGGTCGGGGGCTTCATCATCTTTGGCGTTCCGGGTGCCCGCGCGGACGAGGTCGCGGCCCTCACCGCGGAGATCCGAGCTGCCGCCGGCCGCCCGGTCCTGATCGGCGCCGATCTCGAGCGCGGCGCAGGGCAGCAGGCGCGGGGACTGACGGAGGTGCCGCCCCCGCGGGCCTTGGCCGCGCTCGACGATCCCGGGGTCATCACCTGGGCCGGCGCCACCACCGGACGGGACGCCCGGTCGGTCGGAATCAACTGGGTCTTCGCCCCGGTGGCCGACCTCGACCTCGAGCCCGAGAACCCGATCGTCCAGACCCGGGCATTCGGGGCGGACCCGGCGCGAGTGGGCGGGCAGGTGGCCGCCTGGATCGAGGCCTGTCAGCGCGAGGGCGTGGTGGCCTGCGCCAAGCACTACCCCGGCCACGGCCGGACCCGGCACGACTCCCACGATACCCTCCCGGCGGTACCCCTCTCGCGCAGCCAGCTCGAATCCAGTGACCTCGTCCCGTTCGGGGCCGCGGTGGCCGCCGGCGTGGGGGCGGTGATGACCTCGCATGTCGCGTTCCCCGCCTGGGATCCGAGCGGCGCACCCGCCACCTCCTCCCCGGTGATCCTGGGGCATCTCCGCGCGCGGCTCGGCTTCCAGGGGCTGATCGTGACCGACGCATTCATCATGAGCGGTGCCCGCGCCGGCCGGGGAGAGCCGGAGGCCGCGGTCGCGTCCATCCGCGCCGGCTGCGACCTGCTGCTTTATCCCGGCGACATCCCGGGAACCATCGCGGCGCTCACTGCGGCAGCAGCGGACGGGACACTGTCCCCTGCCCAGGTAGGGACCTCCCTTGCCCGGTATGACGCGGCGGTTGCCGCCGTGGAGCAGGCGCAGACGCCCCTCGCGCCCGATCACGCCGGCGCCGACGCGGTCGCCGCGCGGCTGCTGGCCACGGGCCTGCACCGGGGCGACCTCCCCGATCTCTCTGGCGGCTTCGAGTTGCAGGTGATCGACGATGATCAGGGGGGCTGGTACGCTCCCGGCCCGAGTGACCTGGTGCGGCGGCGGCTTGCGGCCCGGGGCGTGTTCGAGCGCCGGGGCGCACCGCGGGTAGTGCTGGCGTTCGCCGAGCCCCGGGCGGCCAAGGGCCGGGCGGGGTTCGGCGCCGACTCGCGAGCGGCCCTGGCCACGGCCGTGCCGGGCGCGGCGCTGGTGGTGCTCTTTGCCCACGAACGGCTGCTGGCGGAGATCCCGGCGGGGCCGCCGGTGCTGGTGGCGTGGCACCGGCAGCCGCTCATGCAGCACGCGGTGGCCCGCTGGCTGGGGGTGCGGCAGGGAAGCCCGGAATGACCCTGCTTGACTGGCTGGTCGTCGCGCTCTATCTCGGCGCCAGCCTGGCCCTGGGGCTCTGGGTGGCGCGCCGGGGCGCCCGGAACATGGCCGAGTTCTTCGTCGGTGGCCGCGCGATCCCGTGGTGGCTGGCCGCCACCTCGATGGCGGCCACGACCTTCAACGTGGACACCCCGCTCTACGTGGCGGGGGTGGTGGCGCGACGGGGCGTGGCCGGCAACTGGGAGTGGTGGTGCTTCGCCCTGGCGCACGTGCTGCTGGCGGTGCTCCTCGCCAAGCTCTGGCGCCGCGCCAACGTCATGACCGACCTGCAGCTCACGGAGCTGCGCTACGGCGGTCATCCCGCCGCATTCCTGCGGGGCTTTCGCGCCTTTCTCTTCGCGGTGCCGCTCAACTGCATCTCCATCGGCTACGGCATGCTGGCGCTGCGGAAGGTGATGGAGGGGCTGGGGCTGCTCCAGAACCTGCAGGGACTCCCGGGGGACGACCGGCTCTGGGCCATCATGCCGATCGTCATCATCACCGTGGCCTACACCGCGGTTGCGGGGCTCTGGGGCGTCGTGGTGACCGACCTGCTCCAGTACGTGCTGGCGATGGCCGGGGCCCTCATCGTGATGTTCTACGCCCTGCACGAGGTGGGCGGCGTCGGCGCGCTGGTCGAGGGGCTGCATGCGGCGGGGAAGGGCGCCCACCTGCAGCTGGTGCCCCGGGGCGAGGACGCGCTCCTGCCGCTCACCACGCTGCTCGGGTACCTGGGCATCCAGTGGTGGGCGTTCCGCAACAGCGATGGTGGCGGGATGTTCGTGCAGCGGCTGTCGGCCACGGCCAATGAGCAGGAGGCGGAGCGGGCCACCCACGCCTTCAACATCCTCAACTACGTGGTGCGGACCTGGCCCTGGATCCTGGTGGGACTGGCGGCCCTGCTCCTCCTGCCGGGGCTCGAGGATCCGGAACTCGCGTATCCCATCCTCATGCTGCGATACCTCCCGCCCGGGCTCCTCGGGCTGGTCTTTGCCAGCCTGCTGGCGGCGTTCATGTCCACCGTCTCCACCCAGGTCAACTGGGGAGCCAGCTACCTGGTGAACGACCTCTACGCCCGGTTCGCCGGTGTGTCGGAGGAGCGGAAGCTGATGGCAGCGGCGCGGTGGTGTTCCATCGGGCTCACCGTCCTGGCGGCGGCGGTGTCGTTCTTCATGGACGACGTGGGCACGGTGTTCCGGTTCCTGATCCTGATCGGCACCGGGCCGGGGCTGGTGCTGCTGCTGCGCTGGTTCTGGTGGCGGATCAACGCCTGGGCGGAAATCGCGGCCATGGGGGCGGCCCTGGTCATCGCGTTCGCGAGCCTGGTCCCCGCCTACGCCGCGCTTGGCTTCGGCGTCAAGCTGGCCGTCACGGCCTTCGGCAGCCTCGCCGTGTGGCTGCCGGTCATGCTGCTCTCGCCGCCGGAGCGGCCCGAGGTGCTGGAGGGTTTCTACCGCCGGGTCCGGCCCGGGGGCGCGTGGGGACCGCAGCGCGCGGCGACCGGGCTCCCGCCGCTCGACGACCTGGGCCGGGACCTCAGGCGATGGCTGGCCTGGAGCGTGGTGATCCTGGGGGGGATGCTGGCCCTCGGCGCCCTGCTGCTCCGCCGCCCAGCACCTTGAGCCCGGGGCCGAGCACCAGCGGCTCCAGCGGGCTCGGCTCCGCAATGGCGAAACCCTGCGCGTAGTCTACGCCGATGGCCCGCAGCGTGGCCAGCGTGTCCAAGTTCTCCACCCCTTCGGCCACCACCTTGAGCCGCATCACGTGGCCCACCCGGGTGATCGCCTCCACCATGGCGTGCTCGACCGGATCGGTCTCGATGTGGCGGAGGAACGCCCCGGCGATCTTGAGTGCGTCCACCGGCAGGCTCTGCAGGTAGGCGAAGGACGACATGCCGCTGCCGAAGTCGTCCAGGGCGAACCAGCATCCCATGGCCTTGAGCTCACGGATGAAATGCGCCGCGAGGCCGAGGTTGGCGATCGCGGCCGTCTCGGTGATCTCGAAACAGAGGGTGGCGGGGCTCAGGGCATGCCGCGCCAGCTGCTCCCGGACGAAGGTCAGCATCGTCGGATCGCCAAGGGAGGCCCCGGAGAGGTTGATCGAGGCGATGGGGACGGCGCCCTGCGCGCCCGCCCGTTCATACAGCGCCGTCACTTCCCGCACCACCCAGCGATCCACCGCCCCCATCAGGTTGTAGCGCTCGGCCGCGGGGATGAATGCCCCCGGGGCGATCAGCGTCCCGTCATGGTCCACCATCCGCAGCAGCACCTCCACCCGCTGCGGCTCCCCGGGCCGGGTGATGAGGGGGACGATCGGCTGGCCATAGAGCCGGAAGCGGTGTTCCTCCAGGGCGCTGGTGATCCGGCTGACCCACTGCATCTCGCCCTGGCGCACCGCCAGCTCCACATCGTTGGTCTCGTAGATATGCACCCGGTTGCGGCCCCGCTCCTTGGCGGCGTAGCAGGCGGCGTCGGCGTCGCGGAGAATGGTCGCGAGGCTCTCGCTTTCGGCCGTGATCGGCACCACCCCGATACTGACCCCCAGGGCAAAGGGCTTCCCCTCCCACGAGAACCGGAACTCCTGGATCGTGGCCAGCAGGTCCTGGGCGACCCGGCTGGCCTGGCCGGGTACGCAGTGTTCCAGCAGCACCCCGAACTCATCGCCGCCCAGCCGGGCCAGGGTATCCCGGCGGCGCACCTTGCGAGTCAGGGCCTGCGCCAGCTGCCGGAGCAGCTCGTCCCCGGCGACGTGCCCGCAAGTGTCGTTCACCACCTTGAACTGGTCCAGGTCGAGGAAACAGAGGGCATGCGTCACCCCATCCTGCTGCGCCCGGGTGAGAGCCCGCCCCACCCGCCGCTCGAACTCGTGCCGGTTGACCAGGCCGGTCAGAAAGTCGTGGCTGGCCTGGTGCGCCAGCTGCCGCGCCAGGCTCCGGGCCCGACTCACGTCGTGGAAGATGAACACGGCGCCGAGGATCTCGCCGTCGCCGCCGGTAATGGGGGCAGCGCTCTCGTCGATCGCGAACTCGCGGCCATCGGGGCGGACAAGGAGGGAGAAATTGGACCGGCCCACGACCCGCCGCTCCCGGATGGCCGTCTCCACGGGATTCTCCAGCGGCTCCCGGGTGGACTCGTGTGCGAGGGTCAGGACGGAGGAGATCCCGCGGCCTTCCAGCTCCGACGCCGGGCAGCCGAGGAGCTCCTCGGCCACCGGGTTCAGGTACTCGATCTGGCCGGCGGCATCGGTCCGGATCACCGCGTCACCGATCGAGCCCAGGGTCACCTCGGCCCGCTCCTTTTCCTCCGACAGCCGGCGCTCGAGCTGCTTCCGGTCGGTGATGTCCCGCGCCAAGGTGGAGTAGAAGTCCACCACGCCGGCGTCGGTGCGGTGGCAGATGAGCACCTGGGAGAGGGTGAGGTCGCGGCCATCGGCGGTGAGCAGGGTGCTCTCGCCGCTCCAGGTGCCATGGCGCTGCGCCGCCTCCCGCGCCTCCGGCCGCAGCAGCAGCCGCGCCGCCGAGATCGCGGCGGACGGTGAGCCGTGGGGGCCCACCAGGAGCACCCGGCCGGCCTCGTTGAGGTAGATGGGGGTGCCGAGTTCATCGGCGAAACAGACCGGGTCGGTGGTGGACTCGAGCACCGCCGCCAGGCGATGCTGCAGCGCCGTGAGGGCCAGCGCCCGGCGCCGGGCCTGGGTGACGCTGGCGAGCACCGCGAGGAAGAGCAACAGCGTGATGGCCAGCGCCGCCAGCAGGGCACGCCGCGCCGTCTCGACGACGTGGTAGGCGTCCGCGGCGCGGGTTTCGACCGCGATGCCGATGCCCAGTTGGGGGTCCCACTCCCAGGCCCCGACGACCCGCTCTCCGTGGTGATCGGTGTAGCCGTCGAGATCGAGGTCGCTGCCCCCCGCGATGGCCGCCAGGGCCATCCGGGTGAACCGCCCGGTGCGGGGGTCCACCAGGCGGGCCTCGTCCCTCCAGGGCTCCGGCGCCATGCTGGTCCCGAGAATCCGCCCGGTGCGGTCAAAGAAATAGACCTGGCCCAGCGCCCGGTGATGGCTCTGGGCGGCGATCTGCTCCAGTTCCGTGCGGGCGGGCAGGGCCAGGGCCAGCGCCGCGATCGGCTGGCCGTGCGCGTCCCGGATGGGCGCCAGGGCGGCAACGGGCCCGGGCCGCAGCGTGTCGGTCGCGAAGGAGCTGAGGGTGGGGAGGCCGTCGAGGGCTCGTTCGAACGGCTCCTGCATGGCGACCGGAAGGTCGGCCGGGAGGGTGTCGGGCGAGCGATAGAGCGGGTAGCCATCCGGGGTGAGGATCCAGAACCCCTGGAGGCTGCTGGCGCGGACAGCGGGCTCCAGGGTGGTGCTGATGGTGCTGATGGCGTCCCCGGCTGCCCGTGCCGTGGCACGAGGATCCTGCAGCCGCTCCACCGCCCGGCTGAGTCCACGGTCCGAGGCGAGCCCGGCAACCAGCACCTGCTGTCGAGTGACCCAGTGGTGGGTGGCCTCGCGCGCATTGGCAAGGACGGTGGTGAGGCCGGTCTGCACCGATTGCCGTACCGCCTCATGGATCTGGTCCAAGGCCCACCAGGTGCCGGCGCCGACACCGGCCACGAACAGCAGTGCCCCCCCGAGCGCGGCGCGACTCAGGAGGCGGTCCATCTTCGCGCGCAGGACAGCCATGGGGCGGGGGGGCATCCCGTCCATCATGGGATGTGGGGCCATTTCTGGCGGTGACCCCCCTCACCCGGGGGAGTTAATCGCTATTGGAGAGCAGCCGGTGGGCGAAGCGAATCGGTACACCGTAGAGGATACGGCCGTCGCTGCCGGGCTGGCCGCCGTAGAGCACCGCGATGACGTTGCCGTTGCGGTCGAAGATGGGACTGCCGCTCGCGCCCTGGGCGCCGTAGCTGTCCAGTTGCACCAGGTCGGGGAGGGTCCGGGACACGGTGCCCAGGGTGAGCGTGCTCGCCACCCCCACCTGGCTCCAATCCTGCCCGCCCGCGAGGTCGAGACCCAGCGGAAAGCCGAGCACCGCGCTCGGCTCGCCCACTTCCACCACCCGGCCGCTGTCCGCCAGCGACTTCACGACCGGGAAGCCCCGATGCACCGAGGCCCGGATCAGCGCGACATCTGCATCCGGCGACACCCGGACCAGGTCGGCGCGGAAATTCTGCCGGGAGCCCTCGAACACCACTCCCAGCCGGCTGGCAACGGTGCCGTTGGAGTCCACCACCACGTGCTTGTTGGTAATCAGCAGCCCGCCGTTCGGATCGGATCGGACCGCGAAGGCGGTGCCGGTGATGACCCGCCCGTCCGGAAACTCCACGAACACCAGGGCAACCGCGTCCCGATTGGCCGCGGCAATCCCGCGTGCATCCACGGAGGCCGCACCGGCGAGGGAACGCTGCTGCCGGAGCGCCTGTTCCAGCCGGGCGCGCAGCTCCGCCATCCGGTCCTGGTCCGGCGCGTTGGCCAGCAGCTGCCGCAGCCGCTCCGCCTCGACCTGGGAGGAGTCGAGGGCCGCCCGCAGGCCCTCGTTGCCCTGCGCGATGGCACCGATCTCCTGCATCAGGCTGTCCACCTGTCCGAGCAGCACCCGCCGCTGGTCGGCGAGCGCCTGGTCGGCCGCCCGGACCTGCCAGAGATAGGCGCCGGACAGCACGAGCAGCAGGGCGAACAGCCCGATGGTGGTGGTCCGGAGCCCCTTGGTCTGGCGCCGGACTTCCATGCGGACCTTGGTCTGCGTGCCGGGCCCCGGGGTACGCCGGGGGCTCCGCAACTGCTCCGGGGAGAGCTGCGGGTGGGGCGGTGGCGGCGGGGCGGGTGGCTGCTGGCCGAAGACCACCGTGCCCTCCGGCTTGGCCGGTGGCGTCGGGCCTGGCGCCGGCCGCGGGGCTCCGATGGCGGTGAACTCCACCTGCGGGCCGCTCGGGCCGAAGCGGATCACGTCCCGGGTGGCCAGCATGTGATCCCCCGTGAGCTTCTTGCCGTTCACGAAGGTGCCGTTGGTGCTACCCAGGTCCCGGAGGACGTAGAACTCGCCCACCAGCGTGACCGAGGCATGGCGGCTCGAGACGTCGAGGTCCTGGTCGGCGTCGAAGCGGAGTTCGGATTGGGGGTGCCGGCCGATGCTGATATGGGCCTGGCTGAAGACGTCGGTCTGGCCCGCACGGGCGCCGGAGAGAAACGTGAACTGCGCTTTCATGGACGCCGGCCCGTCACCGGCCACCGAACGCGAGGTAGAGCGCGGCGGCCAGCGCGAGCAGCGCGAGCAGCCCCAGCGCCGTGCGCCGGGGCTGGGCCGGCTGCTCGTTGATGGGCACGGGGGCGGGGCTGCCGGTGTAGACGGGGACCGGCTCGGTGGTGGCCTCCGCCTCGGTGAGCGGATAGACCTGGTGGCCCACTTCCGCGCTGCCGTCCGGCTCGGGCAGCCCGTCGCCGCCGAAGCGGGCGGCGATCGCCGTGATGTTGTCCGGGCCGCCCCGCTCATTGGCCAGGGTGATGAGCCGCGAGCAGATGTCCACCAGTTCGCCGCCCTCGGCGACCAGCTGGGCGATCTCCTCCTTCTTGACCTGGCCGGAGAGCCCGTCGGAGCAGAGCACCAGCAGGTCGCCCCGGCGGAGGGGCTGGTAGGTGAGGTCCACCTTGACCCGGGGGTCGGGCCCGAGGGCCTGGAGGATGATGTTCCGCCGCTCGCTCTGCTCGGCCTCCTCCTCGGTGAGCTCCCCGGCCTCGACCAGTCGCTGCATGAGCGACTGGTCCTTGGTGATCTGGGTGATGGCGCCCTTCCGGATCAGGTACGCCCGGCTGTCCCCGACCTGGGCCAGGTAGAGATCGCTCCCGAAGACGCCGGCCACCGTGGCGGTGGTGCCCATGCCGCGGACTTCGGGATGCTCCTTGGCGTGCAGGTGGATCCGGTTGTTGGCCAGCTCCACCGCTTCCTTCATCCGGTAGGCAAAGCGCTGCGCGCTGACATCGCTGTCCTCGGCCCAGGCGCTCGACATGTGGCTGAAGACCAGGTCGGCGGCCATGCGGCTCGCCACCTCGCCGGCGGCGGCGCCGCCCATGCCGTCCGCGACCATGAAGAGCGTGCCGCGCGGCCCGACATCGTGCTCGCGCACGTCGGGCTGCAGGGACGCGACCTTGCGGGTGAGGTCCGCGACGAGGAAGGTGTCCTCGTTGTGGTCGCGGGTCTTGCCCACGTCGGTCTTGCCGAAGACGGAGATGTGCACGTTAGCCAAGTTGCCTCACATCTGCGCCCGGACGGTCTTCCAGGACTGTTGAGACGGGTCCAGTTCGATCGCGTGATCGAGCCACTCCCGTGCCTTGTCGGCGTTGCCCTCTTTGAGATATCCCTGCATGACCAGCCACGCTGCCCTGGCCCGGACCGGGCGGGGCATCGTCGTGAGGCCGAACACCTGCTGGCCCAACCGCCGCGCCTCCAGGCGCTTGCTCGGATCGTCCTCGAAGCCGAGGTCGTCATAATACGCCAGGACCTGGCGCTCTAGCGCCCCATGATCCGGCGTCGCCGGCGGATCGGAAGTGGTACCGCCCGGGTTCGCCGGGGTGCCGTCGGGGTTGGTCTGCCCCCCCGTCGGCCGGCCGCCTCCCTGCCGTGGCGGCTTGGTGCCAGTGTCCCGCCCGCCCCCCGGTTCCACGGTCCCCGGCGTGGCGCCGGGGTTGACCGTAATGCTCTCCGGCACAATCGGCGTCCCGCCTGCCAGCCGACTGGTGTCCTGTACCGCACCGGAATCTGCGGGCGACGCCCCAAAGATGGCATCCTTGAACACGAAGCCCCCGCCGCCCACCGCCAGGACGGCCACGGCGATCGTGATCGGGACCAGCGGCAGGCGTGGCCTGGCGGGAGCGGCAACCGGGGCCGAGGAAGCCGCCGGGGTCTTCGGCACGGGCTTGACCGCCCGGCCCGCCGCCGGATCCACCCGGGTGGCCGGCACCGCCGCCTTGAGGTCCTCCGGCCGCACCACCTGGGTGCCGGCCTCGGCATCCACCTGTCCAGTCAGGACGCTCGAGAGTCCCTTCACGTCTCGCGCGAAGTCGCCCGCGGTGCGATAGCGCTCCGCCGGGCTCCGCGCCAGGGCCCGGTCCATGACCCGCTGCAGCTCGGGCGGGAAGCGGACGTCGGGCCGGGCCGCCGCCAGCGGCAGCGGATCGTCCGTCAGCCGCTTGATCATCGTCTCCTGCTGGCTGTCGGCGGGGAAGGGACTCGCCCCCGTCAGCATCTTGTAGAAGACCAGGCCCAAAGAATAGTTGTCGCTGCGGCCGTCCACCGGGTCGCCGGAGAGCTGTTCCGGGCTCATGTACTCCGGCGTGCCTACCACGAACCCGGTCTTGGTGACCTTCTGGGCGCTGCCGTCGTCCCCGCCGATCGCCTTCGCGATGCCGAAGTCCACCACCTTCACGGTGTCCTTCCCGCGGGCGGTGATCACCATGATGTTGTCAGGCTTGAGGTCCCGGTGGACGATACCGAGGTCGTGGGCGACCTGCAGCGCCTCGGCGGTCTGGGTGACGATCAGGGCGGCGCGCGCCAGCGGCAGGGTCCCCGCCTCCTCCATCAGCCCGCTCAGGCTCTTCCCTTCGATGAACTCCATCGCGAGGTAGATCAGCCCATCGGGCGTCTCGCCGAAGTCGTAGATCGCGCAGACATTGGGGTGGCTGATGCGGCTGGCGTTGGCGGCTTCGCGGTTGAAGCGGCTGATCGCGTCCGGGTCACTCATCGTGCCCGGGGTCATGATCTTGATGGCGCAGCGGCGGCCCATCTTCACGTGCTCGGCCAGGTAGACCTGGCCCATCCCGCCCTCGCCCAGCTTCTTCGTGATGTGGTACCGCTCCGCAATCACCTGGCCCACGAGATCGCCCGCCCCTCCCGACTTCCGGAGGGAGGTGCCATCCCGTTCGCAGAACAGCTTCTCGTCGCCATACTCGGCGCCGCAGGTGGTGCAGACCTTCATCCGATCTCCGCGCGGAGCATCTGGTCCCCGGCGAGGAGCCGCGCGCCCGGCGGTACCCGCCGTTCTCCCCGCACCGCGACGGCCACGCCGTTCCGGCTCCCGGCATCCACCAGGACGAAGTCGGCGTCCTCGCTCCGGATCAGGGCATGCAGGGCGCTCATGGAGGAATCGTACGGGAACTGCCAGTCCCCCTGTTCCCGGCCCACCCGTACCGACCGTCCCGGGGAGAGCGTCAGGATGTCCCGGGCGCTGCCATCGCCCCGGACCTGGGCCAGGTTGGCGATGTCCGCGGCGGGCGTCAGGCTGCCCAGGCGCCGGGTCTGGTCCTGCTCCGGGGGACGCGGCCCTGGATAGCCGAGCCGGCGGTAGCGGAGGATCTGGCTGCCGAGGAGGATGAGGTCCCCATCGGTGAGCTTGTGCGGTTCGTCGAGGTAGAGCCAGGTGCCGTTCTTGCTGCCGAGGTCCCGCAGGGTCAGGATGCCGTCGATCAGGAGGAACTGGGCGTGCAGCGGGGAGAGATAGTCATCATCGGGGAAGTTGACGTCCGCCCCCTGTCGGCCCAGGGTGGTCACGGCGTTGAGCAGCGGGAAGCGCTGCGCCACCTGCCCGCCCCGGTCCAGGAGGGCCAGATGCGCCGTGACGGGCCCGCCGCTCTTGGCCGGGGTGGCGGGGACCTGGGGCTGCGGCCCGGTATTGCCGAAGGCGGCCCCGCAGGCGGGGCAGAACTTGGAGCCCTGCTCGTTCAGCCGGCCGCAACGGGTGCAGGCATGCGCCGCGCGCGCCTGGGTCAGCCGGGTGCCACACTGGCCGCAGAAGGGCAGGTCGGCCGCGACGCCGGCGTTGCAGTTCGGACACTTCACGCTGGCGCCCGCACCTGCCGGGCCGCGCGAGACCTCCGGCGCCGGTGGTGACATCAGCCCCTCGCCCCGAAGGCGGTGAAGCTGACCAGCCAACCGACGCACGCCGGGTGCATGTTGATGGTGTGATCCTCGGATCTTGGGACGTTGTACGGAAGGGCTATCCCAGCAATCTAGGATTGCGCCCGTGGAGCGTCAACGGATGATCTGCCCTAAGTCGCGGTGGCCGTGTACCTTGCACCCCATGCCCCCTGCGGTGCTCGGTGTTCTGCCCCTGGCGCTCGTCCTCCTGGCCGGCTGTGCCCGGCCGAGATCTGCCCCCGGGCCCCTCCCGCCAGACGCATCCCTCCTCCCGCCGGTTCCCATGGCGGACGGCCCCCTCGAGATCCGGGTCGTCTATCCCGGGCCACGGGACGTCGTGGACGCCCGGGACTCAACCTTCCTGTTCGGAACCGTCGGCACCGGCCGGGCCCGGCTGACCATCAATGATGCGGCGGTGAAGGTCTGGCCCAATGGCGCCTGGCTGGCCTGGGTGCCGCTCCCCCCGGACTCCCTGCCGGCTTTCACGCTGGTCGCCACCGTCGACTCGGACACCCTGCGGTACCAGCATCCGCTCCGGACCGTCCCCCGCTTCCGTCCCCCGGTCGCGCCGGTCTGGGTGGATAGTCTCAGCCTCAGTCCGGGGGGTCGGGTCTGGTGGCCCCGGGACGAATACCTCCCGGTCAGCCTGCGCGCGGCGGAGGGGGCGGAGGTCCGCCTCCGGCTTCCCGGTGGCGACGTGGTTCCGCTCGCCGCCGAGCGGGGGCCCGGAGAAGTTCCGTGGGGAATCCGCGCGTTCGACCGGGACACCGCGAACCTCCTCGCGCCAGGGCGAGCCGAACGCTACGTTGGCGCCATCCGCGGCCGCGCCATTCCGGGGGACTCTACGGGCGTTGTCGTGGAGGCGGTGCTCGGCGCCGACACCGTCCGGCTGCGCTGGCCACTCGCGGTGACGCTGCTCGACACCCTGGCGCAGGTCGTCCAACTCGACGATGACACCGCGGGTACCGGGGCGACGGATAGCCTCACGGTGGGGCGCGCGCGCCCCGGCGCCACCTATCACTGGTTCTTTCCCACGGGCACGCGAGCCCAGTTCACCGGGCGGCTGGGGGAGGATGCGCGGATCCGGATCTCCAGGCAGCAGGAGGTGTGGGTGCCGGCCGCCGATCTGGTCCCCCTGCCGCCGGCGACGCCCGCGCTTCGCGCCACCGTACTGTCGCTGACGACGACGCCGCGGCCCGACCGGATCACGGTTCGGGTCCCGCTCACCGGGCGCGTTCCGTTTCGGGTCGAGGAGGAGCAGGGCCGCCTGACGCTCCGGCTCTACAACACGGTCAGCGACATCAACTGGACCCGGTACGGCGCCACCGACCGGTACCTGCGGGATATCCGCTGGCTTCAGGCCGCCTCCGACGAGGTGACGATCACCGTCGAACTCCGCGATGTCGTCTGGGGCTACCGGACCCGGTGGAGCGGGAACGACCTCCTGCTTGAGATTCGGCGCCCACCTCGGGTGGATCGGGCGGCGCCACTTCGCGGGCGGCGCATCGTGGTGGATCCGGGCCACCCGCCACTGGGCGCGACCGGCCCCACCGGGTTCACGGAGGCGGAAGCCAACCTGGCCGTCTCGCTGGAGCTGGTCCGGCTGCTGGAGGCCGCCGGCGCGCAGGCGGTGCTGACCCGTCGCGGGCCCGAAAGCCTGGACCTCAACGCCCGGACCCGGTTCGCGGACTCGCTCGATGCCGAGATACTGGTGTCGATTCACAACAACGCGCTGCCGGATGGGGTGAATCCGTTTACCAACAACGGCTCGAGTGTCTTCTATAACCACCCCCGCAGCCTGCCGCTGGCCCAGGAGATCCAGGCCGCGCTGGTCCGGCGGCTCGGTCTGCGGGACCTCGGGGCCGCGCGCGGGGACCTCGCGCTGGTCCGCCCCACCTGGATGCCGGCGGTGCTGTGCGAGGGACTCTTCCTGATGCTGCCGGACCAGGAGGCCGCCCTTCGGCAACCGGCGGGGCAGCTGGCCTACGCCCTCGCGGTGCGGGACGGGCTGGTGACGTTTCTGAAACGTGTGGCGGAAGGTCAGGGGAGCGACGTCCCCTAGCCCGAGAGCCGTTGCAGCCGGACCACCGACCGCGTAACCATACGAGACCGATGCCGAGTAGCCGAGTCGCCAAGGCGGGATCTCGCTTCTGTACACCGCGCCTCCCGAGCGCCGTGAGGCGCTGGCCGCTGCTGCTGGTGGTACTGCTTGCCGCCTCCTCCCTCGCCGCCCAATCCCCCGAAGACCGCCTCGCGATCGAGCGATTCCGGGACTCGATTGCCGCCGTGCCCGACAGCGCCTCACTGCTGCTGCTGGAACAGCGGCTGATCGGGGAGGCGCGCGCCGACCGCAATAACGCCATGCGCCACCTCAAGCTCGGCTTCGTGGCGATGCGCCTGGGGGAGCAGGGGAGCCGGAGCCGCTTCGATGATGCGGCGGGAGAGTTCCAGTGGGCCACCGAGATCGAACCGACCTGGCCCTGGGCCTGGTACGGGCTCGGGGCGGCGGAAGACCGGGTCGGCGATTCCGAGATCGCGATTGTGCAGGGGTTGCAGGCGATGTTCGGCAAGGACCACCTCTCCCGCGCCGCCAACGCCTACGCCCGCTCGGTCCAGACCGACCCGTCGTTCGTCCGTGGCCTGGTGGAGCTCGCCTCCACGGCGCTCCGCCAGCGGATCAACGTGAAGACCGCCCTGGCCCGCGAGGCGCTGCGCCAGGCCGCCGCCACCAGCGCCGCGGCCAACCCCGACGTGCTGCTGTACCGCGGCCGGCTGGAACGGGAAGTGGGGGACATCGATTCGGCGCTGGTGGCGTTCCGTTCCTACCTCGTGGGCGGCGGCGCGCAGGGGCTGGGCCTGCTGGAGCTGGCGCGAACCGAGCTGCTCGCCGGGAACCTCGCGGGGCAGCGTTCCTACTATGACGGGGCCCGGGTCGACGACAGCGAGACGGTCGCGGCCTATCGCGCGGACCTGGCCCTGGTGGCCAATGACAGCGCCCTCGCGGAATTCGACGCCAATACCGGGGACCGCCGGGTCTCCTTCCTGCGCCGCTTCTGGGGTCAGCGCGACCGGGCGTCCCTGCTGCGGGACGGCGAGCGGCTGCGGGAACACTACCGGCGGGTGTTC
This sequence comes from Gemmatimonadota bacterium, assembly GCA_033763675.1. Lineage (GTDB taxonomy): Bacteria > Gemmatimonadota > Gemmatimonadetes > Gemmatimonadales > GWC2-71-9 > JADJOM01. Next base: position 44,121 of record JANRJZ010000042.1, on the reverse strand, counting down.
TATGCCCGGCGCAACTTCCAGCTGGTCTCTCCCAACCGGCACTACGACATCGTGGAGCGGTTCCGCAGCGGCAGTCGCGACTTCGATGACCGGGGGGTCGTGTACATCCGCCACGGGGAGCCGGTTGAGCGTGCCACCTACAACGCGCCCGGCATCCAGTTCAATGAGTCGTGGATGTACGAGCGGGCCGATGGCAACCTGGTCTTCCATTTCGTGGCCCGCGAGGATGTGCAGGACTACAAGCTGGTGGAGAGCGTCTTCGATGTCCTGGGTTTCAGCAACGCCCTGGCCCTGCGCGGGGACCGCGACAACGTCACCACCGGCCGGGTGAGCGACTTGCTCTCCACCCGCGAGCGTCTCTCTCCGATCTACAGCCGCCTGCTGCAGACGGGCACCGCCGGCTCCCAGCAGTACCTCACCGAGGAACGCATGCTGGGCCGCCGGAGCATCGAGCGGGGTACGGCAAGCGACACGTACGAGCTGCGTTACGGCAGCCGCCTCCGGGTGTCCACCGACGTCGTGGTGGCGGGCCGCGATTCTGCCGGGAGCCTGCTGCATCTCTCCTACGCGATTCCCGGCTCTGCGCTGCGCGAGGTGCCGTCCGACCGGGGTCACCTCTATCCGGTGCGGGTGCGCCTCAGCGTCGTGGACCGCACCGGGCGGCCGGTGGCGACGATGGATACCACGCGGCTCTTCATCGCCCGGGAGCCGGTGCCGGAGCGGGAGCACCTGGTGGGGCAGGTCCGGGTCCCGGTCATCCCCGGCGAGCTCACCTACCGGCTGGCCGTGGAGCAGGGAGACGACAACGGGGTGATCCTCGCGAGCGACACCATCACCGCCGGTGATTTCTCCGGCACCCGCTTCGAGCTGAGCGGACTGGTGGTGGGGACCCGGGAGGCGAACCTGCAGTGGCGGCCCACCGCCCGCGACACCGTCTGGTTCAACCCGCTGCGGCGCTATCGCAAGGCGTCCCCGCTGGAGCTCTACTACGAGGTGTATGGCCTGCCGGAAGGGGCGCCGTTCACGACGGAGGTCTTCATCACCCGGCAGGGGGGCGGGGGATTCCTCGGGATCTTCGGCTCCCGGAAGCCGGCCATCCGGCTCGCCTTCGAGGACCAGTCCCAGGGGCCCCGCACCCAGCTGCAGCGCAGCGTGTCGCTGGAACGGCTCTCGCCCGGCAAGTACGATCTCGAAGTCGCGGTCCGGGACGCGACGGGCGCGATCCGCCGCAGCCGCGCGGGCTTCGAGGTCAGACCCTAACTCTAGCATCTTCACGCACTTGACTCGCCGCGCCGCACCCGCCTAGGTTCGGCCATGTTCTGCTCACGGTGTGGCGCGGAAGTTCAGCCTGCCACGCAATTCTGCCCTACCTGTGGCCTGGATCTCCGGGTGACGACGCCGGTGCAGGCGATCGCCACCGGGGACGTTACGGAACTCGACATCGTCCGCGAGGCGCTGTCCGAGGAGTACGAGCTGCTCGAGGAGCTGGGTCGCGGCGGCATGGCCATCGTGTATCGCGCGATGGACAAGCACCTCGAGCGCGAAGTCGCCATCAAGGTCCTCCCCTTCTCGCTGGCCTTCGACGCCGAGTTCGTCGAGCGTTTCACCCGGGAAGCCCGCACCTCCGCCCAGCTCGAGCATCCGAACATCATCCCGATCTACCGCGTCGGGAAGACCGGGCGCGTCATCCATTTCGTGATGAAGTTCCTGCGCGGCGGCTCGCTGTCACGGATCATGGCGGAGCGGAAGAAGCTCACCCCGGGGGAGATCCGGAAGCTGCTCACCGACGTGGGCGGGGCGCTCGGGTACGCGCACAAGCGGGGGATCGTCCACCGGGATATCAAGCCCGACAACATCATGTTCGACGAGTTTGGGCAGTGCGTGGTGACGGACTTCGGCATCGCCAAGGCGGGCACCGGCTCCAAGCTCACCGGGACGGGCATGTCCATCGGGACCCCGCACTACATGAGCCCCGAGCAGGCCCGGGCCCAGAGCATCGACGGCCGCAGCGACCTCTACAGCCTCGGCATCTTGGCCTACCAGGCCCTGGTGGGAGAGGTGCCGTACGATGGCGAGGACAGCTTCGCCATCGGGTACAAGCACATCATGGAACCGATCCCGGTCCCCCTGCTCGACACGGTGGACGAGCGCCGGGTCTTCGAGATCATCAAGCGGCTGATCGCGAAGGACCCGTTCGACCGGTTCCAGGACGCGGAGGCGCTGCTCAAGGCGCTGGAAGGCCAGCCGCGTGAGTCACTGACCGCGCGGCGGATCTCCACTGCCCAGGCCATCCTCTCCCCGCAGTCCACGACCCCGCTGCCCGCCGCCTCGGTCCCGCTGTCACCGCTGTCCCAGTCGGGCTCCAACCCGGCTCTCTCCCCGCGGCGGGCCTCGGAATCGGTCATGATGCCCGGGGAGGCACGGCGTCCCGTCATGCGCCGGTCGGTGGTGGTGCAGGAGCCGCCGAGGGCGGGTTGGGTCCCCTGGATGTTTGTTGTGCTGGCCATCCTGGGCTTTGCCCTGGGTGGGCTCTACCTCTACAAGGCCGGTGTGCTGGGCGGGCCGGTGCGGCCGGACAGTGTCCCCGGCGCGGTTGCCCCGGACACGCTGCAGGCCGGGGATTCACTCTTCGACGACGATGCGCTGCTGCCCGGGGTGGGTCTGGACGGGCGGGGCGCCGCGGCGGTGCCCGAGACCCTGGCCAGCCGCCCGGCGACGCCGGCGGCGGCCGCCCAGCCCGAGCCCGCTCCGGCGGACAGCGGGGTGCTGTTGTTCGGCTCGCTCCCCGTTGGGACCAATCTCTTCATCGATTCCCGGCTGGTGGCCCGGGGGAGCGGTGGCATCTCCCTGCCGGTTGGCTGGCACGAGATCGGAGTCTCGGCGCCGGGCTATGCGCTGTATATCGATAGCGTGAAGATCGAGCGGGGGCGCACGCTGCAGTTCTCCCCCAACCTGAGTGCCAGCAACTCGCCGGCGCCCCCGCCCGGCTCGGCGGCCGAACTCCGGCGGCGGGCCTTGGCGCGCCTCGATTGCGACAATCCGGCGGCGGCCAACAAGTTCGGCCGGGCCTGCTACGACACCCCGCCTCAGCCCCTCAGCCCGATGCGGGTCCCGATCCCGAACGGCGGGCGCACCCACCCCTCCCCGGTGGTCCTGATCGTGAAGGTGTCACGGCAGGGGAAGACCCTCGCGCTCCGGACCCGGCAGGCCTCCAACGACCCCGCCTTCACCCGCGCGGTCGAGAACTACGCCCAGAGCATGGCCTGGACCCCCGCCATGCGCGAGGGCCAGCCAGTGGACGGCTGGACTCAGGCCCCCTTTCAGCCCGACACCCCGTGATCCAGCCGCGGATTCACCCGACCGCCTTCATCGCGCCGACGGCGGCGGTGATGGGGGATGTGACGCTGGCCGAGCAGTCCAGCGTCTGGTACGGCGCGGTGCTCCGGGGGGACATGGCACCAATCGTGATCGGGGCCCAGACCAACCTCCAGGACGGGACCATCGTCCATGTGGACGAGGGGCTCCCCTGCACGATCGGGTCGCGGGTCGGGGTGGGGCATCGGGTGATCCTCCACGGCTGCACGGTCGCGGACGACTGCCTGATCGGCATGGGAAGCATTCTGCTCAATGGCTCGGAGATCGGGGCGGGGAGCCTGATCGCGGCCGGGGCGTTGGTGCCGGAAGGAATGCGGGTGCCGCCGGGGTCGCTGGTGATGGGCATGCCGGGACGGGTGGTGCGAAAGGTGGACGCCCGGCTGGCCGATCGGATCGAGCAGACCTGGCGGCATTATGTGGGGCAGGCGGAGCGGCACCGGGCGGGGACCTTCCCGCTGGTTGTCAAGTGAAGGGACTCACGCGTGGCGCGAGTGTCGCGGGTGGCGGCGGCGGGGGCGCGGGACGCGGGACGCGAAACATGTTTGTGATGTGAAAACTCGATTTCCGCGTGATTGCGTCGGTTCCGCGCGTATTGTCGTTCCCGCCCCGCGTTTCTACTTTTGACTCCCCCGATCTACTCCGTCGTGATCAGAAAACAACGGAACTGTTACCCACTCTCGTCTCCGCAGCAGGGACAGCCATGGCGATTTCCAGCGACGCGAAGCACGCCCTCGACCTGTCGGCCAATGCCCTGACGGTGTTGGAGAAGCGCTACCTCATCAAGGACGATCAGGGAAAGCCGACCGAGTCGTCGCCGGATCTCTTCTGGCGCGTCGCCCGAACCATCGCCGAGCCGGATCGCCGCTACGGGGCCTCCGCCGGGGCCGTGGAGGCCCTGGCCGAGGCCTTCTTCGGCCTGATGGCCCACCGGATGTTCATGCCGAACAGCCCCACCCTCATGAATGCCGGCCGCCCCCTGGGGCAGCTGTCGGCCTGCTTCGTGCTGCCGGTGGACGATGCCCTCTCCAATGGCCGGAGCGGCATCTATGACACGCTGCGGGCCATGGCCCTGGTGCACCAGTCGGGGGGTGGCACCGGCTTCTCCTTCTCCCGGCTCCGGCCCAAGAACGACATCGTCCGGTCCACGATGGGGGTGGCCAGCGGCCCGGTGTCCTTCATGAGCCTGTACGACGCCTCCACCGACGTGGTTAAGCAGGGCGGCACCCGCCGGGGCGCGAACATGGGGATCCTCCGGGTGGACCACCCGGACATCCTCGACTTCGTGACCTGCAAGGACGACATCACCAAGATCACCAACTTCAATATCTCGGTGGCCGTCACCGATGCCTTCATGGCCGCGGTGGAGGCGGACGCCGAGTACGATCTCATCCACCCCAAGACCCGGCAGGTCGTGGGGCAGCTCCCCGCTCGCGAGGTCTGGAGCAAGATCATCCACGGCGCCTGGAAGACCGGCGAGCCGGGGGTGTTCTTCATCGACCGGGCCAACCAGTACAACCCGGTGCCGCACCTCGGCGCCTACGAGGCGACCAACCCCTGCGGCGAGCAGCCGCTGCTGCCGTACGACGTCTGCAACCTGGGGTCGATCAACGTCGGGTATTTCGTGAAGGACGGGCAGGTGGACTGGGAGCACATGCGCCAGGTCATCCACCTCTCGACCCACTTCCTCGAGAACGTGATCGACGCCAACAACTATCCGCTCCCCGAGATCGACGAGCTCTCCAAGCGGATCCGCCGCATCGGGCTGGGCGTCATGGGCATGGCGGACCTCCTGATCCGCCTCGGGATCCCGTACGACAGCGATGAGGGGGTCGAGATGGGCCGCCGGGTCATGGCCTTCATGGACGAGGAGGCCAAGGTCGAGTCGGAACGGCTCGCCACCCAGCGCGGCGTCTTCCCCGAGTGGGAGCAGAGCATCTGGGGCCCGGACAGCAGCTGCGCCCGGGACGCGCAGGGCAACCGGGTGCGCCCCATGCGGCGGCTGCGCAACTGCAACGTCACCACGGTGGCGCCCACCGGCACCATCTCGATCATTGCCGGCTGCAGCTCGGGGATCGAGCCGCTGTTCGCCGTCGCCTTCATGCGCAACCAGGCCGGCGTCCTCATGCCGGACGTGAACGAGGACTTCGTCGCGATCGCCCGGCGGGAGGGGTGGTACTCCGAGGCCCTGATGACCCGGATCGCCGAGACCGGCAGCATTCACCTCCCCGAGGTGCCGGAACAGTGGCAGCGGGTCTTCGCCACGGCGAACGAGATCAAGCCGGAGTGGCACATCCGGATGCAGGCGGCGTTCCAGGCACATAACGACAGCGCCATCTCCAAGACCTGCAATTTCGCCAACGACGCCACCGAGGAGTATGTCGAGGAGATCTACCGCCTCGCCTTCTCGCTCAACTGCAAGGGCGTCACCGTCTACCGCGACGGCAGCCGGGACATGCAGGTGCTCTCCACCGGCTCCACCGCCCGGAAGGTGGCCGAGCAGGCCACCAGCAGCGGCAAGGCGGAGGCCCGCTCCGACCTCGTCATGCAGTCCGCCGACGCCCCCGCGCGGGCTGACGCGGCGGACCTCCACGGCGAGATCGCGGAGGTCCGGGCCGAGAACGAGCGGCTCCGGAGGCTTGTGCTCGACCTCGAGGCGGAGAACCTGCAGCGACGCCAGAAGCGCTCCCGGCCGGACATGCTCCGCGGCACCACCCGGCGCATCGAGACCCCGCTGGGGACCCTCTACGTCACCATCACCGAGGACGACCGGGCCCAGCCGTTCGAGGTATTCATGAGCCTCGGCAAGGCCGGCGGGGCCATCATGGCCGATGTCGAGGCGATGGGCCGGCTGATCAGCCTGGCGCTCCGTTCCGGCATCCCGCTCAAGGAGATCCATCGCCAGATCCGGGGCATCAGCTCCGACCGGGCCATCGGTCTCGGACCGAACAAGGTCCTGTCGGTGCCGGACGCGGTCGGCATCGCCATCGAGAAGTGGATGCAGGACAAGGCGGGCGTGCAGCAGGAGCTGGGAATGGGCGGCCTCCCCGCCGCCATGCCCTCCGCCACCGTGGTGCCCACCCTGGCCCAGGTGACCCAGGGCGGGGAACAGCTGCACGCGGTGCATCAGCAGCCGATCCTGACCGGGGCCTGCCCCGACTGCGGCTCGCAGCTCGAATTCGCCGAGGGGTGCATGAAGTGCCACGTCTGCGGCTTCTCGGAGTGCGGCTGAGGCGGTAGCCGATCCTCGATCGCGCCGGGAGGCACGGGGGGCGGACACCACATCCGACCCCCGTCGCGCTTTCGGGCCGGCAGCGACATCTTGTCGGGCGCGTCCAGCCCCGGGAGCCGCCATGGAGTACGAACGGGAGTTCCTCCCCGCCGCGGGCATCCCCCGCGCCGTCCACCCCCTGTTCCAGCACCTGGTCGAGACCTACGTCTCGGAGACCAACAAGACCGCGGCCGCCTGGAGTGAGCTGCGGGACGACCAGCTCGGCTTCCGGCCCCACGCGAAGAGCAGCACCGTCCGCGAGATCCTCACCCATCAGATTCTCTCCGAGCGCCGGTTCTTCGCCGAGTTCATGGGCTTTTCCGAGCCGCCGGCCGCCACCCTGCTCCCGGGCGGCGATGCCGCGGTGACCGCCTATGTCGCGCGATACGTGGAGCTGGCCGGGGCCCGGCTCGCCGCGCTCGCCGCCGGGGACGAGGCGTTCTGGCTCGGCCACGTCCCATTCTTCGACGTGACCCGGGAACGCATCTGGGTCTTCTGGCGCCGGGTGCTCCATACGGCCCACCACCGCGCGCAGGTCGGCGTCTGCCTCCGGCTGCTGGAGGATCGGGTTCCGCCGACCTACGGCCCCACCGCGGACGTCAGTTGGGCTGGTGCGGACCCCACCCGCACGGTGGCGGCGGCGGAACGCCGGGTGTAGCTTGGGCGTCCACTCGCGGAATGGCCCTTACCCCCTGCAGCCGAGGTTCGCGCAATGTCCGATCAGCCCGGCGATCTGACCCCCATCAAGCCGGCACGGGTCGCCCAGGAAATCGCCAAGCTGTCCGCGGCGCGGAAGAGCGGTGAGCTCAAGGCCGATGCCTACGACATGAAGTTCGCCCGCATGATCCAGGAGCTGCGGGACCGGCGAATCGATGGCGGACGCGAGGATATCGTCGCCGCCCTCAAGCCCCTGCTCGATGCCGGCGACATCACCGAGAAGGAGCACTTCCGGTTGATCGCCCAGCTCGGCATGCGGTAGTCCAGCCCGGCCGGAGCCTCGTGGCCGCCCGGCCCCCCGCAGGCGCCCCTGACCATGCGTGTCCTCCCTCTCGGCCCCGGCCTCCCCGCGGTCTCCGTCGTTGGCTACGGCGGGATGCATCTCTCCATCGACGGCCGGCCCCCGGAGGCAGAGGGCATCCGGGTGATTCACGCCGGCCTCGACGCCGGGGTGACGCTCATCGACACCGCCAACGCCTACTGCCTTGACGCGACCGACACCGGACACAACGAGCGCCTGATCGCCCGGGCGCTCCGGGAATGGCGCGGGGCGCGGGAACGGGTGGTGGTGGCCACCAAGGGCGGGATCGTGCGGACCGGAGGGCGCTGGGACCGCGATGGCCGGCCCGAGAGCCTCAAGGCCGCCTGCGACGCCTCACTCCGCGCGCTGGGCGTGGAGCAGATTGCCCTGTACCAGTTGCACGCGCCAGATCCGGCGGTGCCATTCCTCGAAAGCGTCGGCGCCCTCGCCGAGCTGCGGCGGGCGGGGAAGATCCGGTGGCTGGGGCTGTCCAATGTGTCCGTGGACCAGATCCGGCTGGCACAGGGGGTCGCCCCGATCGCCACGGTGCAGAATCGGCTGAATCCCTTTTTCCGCGAGGCGATCCAGGACGGGGTCGCGCGCTACTGCGGCGAGCAGGGCATCGGCTTTCTGGCCTACAGCCCGACCGGCGGCGGGCGACTCACCAGGAAGTTGCCCACGGACCCGGTCCTCTCCGCGATCGCCCGACGGACGGGGCTGGGCGCGCACCAGCTTTGCCTGGCCTGGGTCCTGGCCCAGGGCCCAACCGTCTTCGTCATTCCAAGCGCCCGCACGGTGGAGCACATCCTCGACAGCACCGGCGCGGCCGACCTGACCCTCACCCCGGCGGATCTCGCCGCCATCACCGACGCGCGGTTCGACCGAAGCTGATCCGGGCCCCGGTCAATTCCCCGGCCGCGCGCCGGGATATATTTCCCGCCATGTCAAATGCCACCCGCCGGCCGACCGTCACCACCTGGGTCGGTGACGTCCCCGTAGGCAGCGACCACCCGATCGTGGTCCAGTCCATGACCAACACCGACACTGCCGACGTCCCCGGGACGATCCGGCAGGTGGCGGCCCTCGCCCAGGCGGGGAGTCAGCTGGTCCGGGTGACCGTCAACAACGAGGCGGCGGCCCAGGCGGTGCCGGCCATCGTGGCCGGTCTGGCGGAGCAGGGGGTCACCGTCCCGATCATCGGTGACTTTCACTACAATGGCCACCTCCTGCTGACCCGCTACCCGGAATGCGCCGCCGCCCTGGCCAAGTACCGGATCAATCCCGGCAACGTCGGGGGAAAGCGGGCGGACGAGAACTTTCGGGCGATCATCGAGGTGGCGCTCCAGAACGACAAGCCGGTGCGGATCGGCGTGAACTGGGGCTCCCTGGATCAGATTCTGCTCACCGAACTGATGGACGCCAATGCCCTCCTCCCCGCGCCCCGGGATGCCCGGGACGTGATGATGGACGCGATGCTCGAGAGCGCCCTGCGCTCCGCAGCCCATGCCGAGTCGCTGGGGATGGCGCACGACCGGATCATCCTGAGCGCCAAGGTGTCCGGTGTGCAGGACCTGGTGGCGGTCTACCGGCTGCTGGCCGCCCGCTGCGACTACCCGTTCCACCTGGGGCTCACCGAGGCGGGGATGGGCACCAAGGGCGTGGTCGCCAGCGCCGCGGGGCTCGCCATCCTGTTGCAGGAGGGGATCGGGGACACCATCCGGGTCTCCCTCACCCCGCGGCCGGGAGGCGACCGGACCGAGGAGGTGCTGGTCGCGCAACAGATCCTGCAGTCGCTGGAGCTGCGGAGCTTCGCACCGCAGGTGACCGCCTGCCCGGGCTGCGGCCGGACCACCAGCACGTTCTTCCAGCAGATGGCCGAGGATATCCAGGGCTACCTGAGGCGGCAGATGCCCGAATGGCGGGAGCGCTACCCCGGAGTGGAGGAGCTCAAGCTGGCGGTCATGGGGTGCGTGGTGAACGGGCCGGGAGAATCGAAGCACGCCAACATCGGGATCTCCCTCCCGGGGACCTTCGAGGAGCCCAAGGCGCCGGTGTACGTGGATGGTCGCTTGATGGTGACCCTCAAGGGGGACACCATCGTGGCCGACTTCCTCCGCCTCCTCGACGATTATGTGGAAAACCGGTATGGCGCTGCCGCTCGATCAGGTCCTGCGTGAGGCCCCGCTCACCGGACTGGCGCTGATGTTCGGCGCCGGCCTGGTGACCAGCCTGACTCCCTGCGTCTATCCCATGATTCCCATCGTCGCCGGGGTGCTGGGTGGCGCCGGAGCCCGGGAGCGTTCCCGGGGACGGACCGCGGCGTACACGGCGGTGTACATCCTCGGGGTGGCGCTGGTCTACGCCGCCCTGGGCCTGCTGGCGGGGCTGACCGGGTCGCTGTTCGGGGCGGTCAGCTCCAACCGCTGGTCCTATTTCGTGATCGGCAACCTGTTGCTGCTCTTCGCGCTGGCCCTGCTGGACGTGTTCTCCGTGGCGGTGCCGACGCGGTTCCTCAACTGGGCCAATCGCTTCGGCGGGGGGTCGGTGGGCGGGGTGTTCGCCATGGGGGCCACTTCTGGCCTGGTGGCCGCCCCCTGCGGGGCGCCGGCCTTTGCCGCCGCGCTCACCTTTGTCACTGCCACCGGGAGTGCCGTGTGGGGTTTCCTGTACCTGTTCGTCTTTTCACTCGGGATGACCGCGCTGCTGGCGCTGGTGGGTCTCACCTCCGGCATGGCGGCGATACTTCCCCAGAGCGGACGCTGGACTGCCTGGATCAAACGAGGGGCCGGCGTCGTCCTGCTGGGCATGGCCGAGTATTACTTCATCCAGATGGGAATGGTCTCCTGATGCGCATGCTGCTCCAGGCCGGATCCCTCGCCGCGGCGCTGGTGGCCGCCCCGCTTGTAGCCCAGGGTGAGTCGGGTATCCGGGTCGGTGATCGAGCCCCGGTGGTCACCGTCAACGATCTCGATGGCAACCCGGTCGACCTCGGCCAGTGGATCGGGAAGAAGCCGGTGTTGCTTGAGTTCTGGGCCACCTGGTGCTCCAACTGCGAGGAACTGCTGCCCCGGTTCCGCGAGGCGCAGAAGCTGGTCGGAGATCGCGTGGAGTTCATCGGCGTCAACGTCACCGTCAACCAGACCCCCGCGCGGGTGCGCCGCTACCTCCAGGATCACCCCATACCCTTCCGGGTGCTCTACGACGATCAGGGGGCCAGCACCCGGGCCTACCTGGCCCCGGCCACCAGCTACGTGGTGATCGTGGACAAGGCAGGAAAGGTCGTCTACACCGGCGTCGGGGCCGACCAGCGATTCGAACCGGCGCTCCAGCGAGTGGCCGGAGTCCAGGAGTAGTCCATGCGAACGATGCCGGTGGCTCTGGCCACCCTCGGGCTGATTCTCGCCCTCCCGCTTCCGGCGCTGGGCCAGGATACGACGATCGGTCGTCCCACCGCGGTCCTGGTCTCGGGGCCGCGTGAGGGAGACCGGGCACCCGACTTCCTGCTCCCCTGGGCCAGCCGGGATACGGTCGTCGGGCCGGAGCCCTGGTTCGGCCTGAGCGGGCAGCGAGGCAAGGTGGTGGTGCTGGCGTTCTACCCCAAAGCGTTCACGCCGGGTTGTACGGCGGAAATGCGCACCTTTGCGGACCAGTACGCCGAGCTGTTCGGCGAGGATGTGGTGGTGGTGGGGATCAGCGCCGACTCGCTGGAGACGCAGCAGCGCTTCGCGGCCAGTCTCGGGCTTCCCTTCCGCCTGCTCTCCGACCGGGACCAGAAGGTCTCGAGGCTCTACGGCAGCGCGGATCGGGAGGGATACAACCGCCGCACAGTCTACGTCATCGACCGGCAGGGGCGGGTGACGTACGCCGATCTCCGTTTCCGCGCCCTGGAGCCCGCCTCCTACCGCGACCTCGACCGGGCCGTGGACGCGGCCCGGGCGAGTCGCTGACCTTCGCCCAGGATCTCAGCCCGATGCCCAAGCTTCGTCGCCGCCGGGCCCCCCTGATCACCCTGTCCTGGACCCTGTCGGTCCTCGTTCTGCTTCCCCTGGCACTCCGGGCACAGGCTTCCACCGCCCTGGCGGAGCCCAAGGTCACCTGGGAGATCGGGGAGGGGCAGGGGAGCTGGTGCGTCCACCTCCTGGTCGAGCCCCGCGCGGCCTCGGACCTGGCCATCAGGGGCCAGCGAACGGTCGCTGCCAGAGACTATGCGCCGCTTCACCCCGCGCTCCGGCGGGTTATCACCGACGAGCCGCAGTACGCCGAGTGGGTGCCCTCCCAGGTCTGCCTCTGGTTCACCAAGGGGGTCTCCATCGGGAAGCGCGACTACGACCGGGCCGACGGGGGGAAGAAGCCGCTGGCGATCTTCTGGTGGGGGCTGGCCGCCACCGGGGACCGGCTTGGCGCCGAGCCCGGGTTGTCCCAGATCGTCCTGGCCACCAACAACTCCGGGCTCAAGCGGCAGATGGAGCTGGCTTTCATCCAGATGGAGCGGATCGAGATCAACCGGGAGCCGGTGCCCGAATCGGACGACGAGCAATTCCGGCTGCGGCTTGACCGGACCGACCTGTTCTTCTCCGGGCACCCCCGTCCGGACTCGACCATGACCGTGGGCCCGGTCGTGCACCATTGGGCGGTCAGGGGGGACGGGAATCGGGTCTGGCAGGTGGAGTTCAGCGCCTACCCCACGCGGGTCTCTGCCCTTCCGGGGGCCCTGAGGTTCCAGGGAAAGGGGAAGCTCGCGGAGGCGCTCGCTGCCTCCCCGATCCGGATGGTGGGTACCATGCTGGAGGGCGGTACAGCCTGGATGAAGTTCATCGAGTAGCTGACTCCCCGGGTGCGGCTGATGTGGAAACCTCGATCCGGCCCATCGGATCGGGGTTTCTGCTTGTGGCCAACGCCGGCCAGCTTCGCGGCCAGGGAAGGCACCGGTTGGGGGCATATACACAATCTGTGCATAGAATACTCGGCACTGGCGACACTGTCGCCATCCCCATTATCAACATTGGCGTTGGTGTTTTTCCCATTGTGGGAACTGTGTTTAGCCGATTGACTTCAAGTGGAAAAGCAAGTGGCGGTCAAGTCCTTTGTGGCACAGCGGCATGCAGCCGGTTGCTGGGCGGTTTCCCCATTCCACATGTGGATAAAGCCATGATTCCACAGGCGTGGGAGACTCGATGTCGGAGTCGTGGCGGCTCCCACTAGGCAGCGGTTTTCATGTGGACAAGTTGCATTGGGGCTCCTCTGTCAGTTTTCCACGACCCGATGGTCCCTGGTCGGCGCCGGGAGTAAGTTGGGGCGTGGATCCTCCTCTCGTCCCCGCAACCAGCGGCCTGCTCCGTGGCGGCCGGGTGCTCTCCCTGACCCCGGGCCTGGAGGGGGATGCCATCTGGTGGCAGGAGGGGGTCATCCGGGCAGTTGCGACCGCCGCCGAACTGGAACGCCGGGTCCCCTCGAGGGTGCCCAGGTACGACCTCCCCCGCACCCTCATCACCCCCGGACTGGTGGATGGCCACACCCACTTCGCGATGTGGGCCCAGGGCCGGCGGCGGGTGCAACTCGCGGGTGCTTCCCGGCGCTCGGAGGCCCTGCGTCGGGTGGCCGGGGGAACGGTGGAACAGGGGTGGCTGAGGGGCCACGGCTGGGACGCCAACCGGTGGGATGAGGCGCCGGACCGCCGTTCGCTCGACGCCGTGGTCCAGGCTCCGGTCTTCCTGGAGTCGGTGGACCTCCACGCCGCCTGGGCCAACTCGGCCGCCCTGGCCCGGGCGGGGGTGGACCGGAACACCCCGGATCCGGTCGGCGGGCGGATCGTCCGTGATGCCGCGGGTGAACCCACTGGGCTGTTGCTCGAGCGTGCCACCGACCTCGTCCGCGCCGTGCTTCCCGCCCCGGATCCAGAGGGGCTTGTCGCCGCCCTCCGTGCGGCTCAGGCGGAGGCCCATGCGCTGGGCCTCACCGGCATCCACTCCATGGAGGCCCCGGACGCCTTGCGGGCTTTCCGGACCCTGGAGCGCCGGGGGGAACTGCGACTCAGGGTGCTGTTCCACCCGCCGGTCGCGCAGCTGCCCGACCTGCTGTGGCAGCAGGCGCGGAGTGGCGAAGGCACGGACTGGCTGGCCCTGGGGGGCATCAAGCTGTTCCTCGATGGAAGCCTGGGGAGCCGGACGGCCTGGATGCTCGAACCGTACGAAGGGGGCGCCGACCACGGGCTGCCCCTGGCGGACACAGCCAACGCGCGGCGGGTCGTCGAGGCCGCGGCCAGCGCGGGGATTGCGAGCACCATTCACGCCATCGGGGATGCGGCGGTGCGCCAGGCGCTGGACCTGCTGGTCCCGCTCCCGCCGGTGGCGCTCCCCCACCGGGTGGAGCACTTCCAGTGTGTGCACCCCGCCGACCTGGGCCGCGCCGCGGCCCATGGCATTGTGCTCTCGATGCAGCCGGTGCACCTCCCCGCGGACGTTGCGCTGGCGGAGGAGCGGTGGGGCGCCCGGACCAGCCGGGCGTACCCGTTCCGGTCGCTGCAGGCGTCCGGGGCGGTGCTGGCCTTCGGGAGCGACGTCCCTGTTGCCTCCCCTGACCCACGGCTGGGGATCGCGGCGGCCATGGCCCGGGTCGCGGCGGACGGCAGCTTCGGCGAGGGGTGGCATGCCGGGGAGCGGCTCGACTTCGACTCCGCTCTCCGGGCCTACACCGTGGGGAACGCCATCGCCGGCGGGGTGGCCACCCGGCGCGGGCGGCTGGCCCCCGGGTACGATGCGGACCTGGTGGTGTGGAACATGGATGCCGGCGCGGCGAGGGGGGACTGGCTGGCGGTGCGTGAGGCGCAGGTCCGCCTCACCGTCGTGGCCGGCGAGGTGGTCTTCCACCGCTGATCAGGCACCGCGGGCCGAGGCGCCGCATGCCGCCGTTCCGCCGCTCCCGCCGGACGATTAGACTCCCCACCACTTGAGCTCCCGCCGCCCGCCCGAATGAGGAGTCCCGTGCCCGAATCCGCTATCCGACGGACCAAGATCGTCGCGACGCTCGGCCCCGCCTGGTCCCGGCCGGAGCAGATGCACGCGCTGTTCGACGCCGGGGTCAACGTCGTACGGGTGAACGCCTCCCACGGGACCGCGGAGCTTCGCCGGGAGTGGATCGAGACCGTCAAGCGGATCCGGGCTGAACGCAAGGAGTCGATCGGCCTCCTGCTCGACCTGCAGGGGCCGCGGATCCGGGTGGGCCAGCTGCCCCAGCCGATCATGCTGGTCAAGGGCACCCAGGTGGTCTTCGCCCCGGAATCGGTCGTCACCCCCGGCGAGATCCCGACCACGTACGACGCGATCGCGCGGGACGTGCATCCCGGCGCGCGGATCCTGCTCAACGACGGCCTGCTTGCGGTGCGGGTGAACGACGTCCAAGGGGACCGGGTGCTCACCACCGTGGAATACGGCGGCGAACTCCGCTCCAACAAGGGGATGAACCTCCCCGGGATCGACGTGAGCGCCCCGGCCCTGACCGACAAGGACCGTGAAGATGTGGTGATGGCGGTCGAGGCGGCAGTGGACTACGTGGCGCTCTCGTTCGTCCGCAAGGCGCAGGATCTCGACGCGTTGCGCCGGCTCGTCCCCCGCAGCATCAAGCTGGTCGCCAAGATCGAGAAGGACACCGCGCTGCGGGATCTCTGCGGCATCCTCGAAGCCTCGGACGCGATCATGGTTGCGCGGGGGGACCTGGGCGTGGAGCTGCCCTTCGAGGAGGTGCCGCTGATGCAGAAGCGGATCATCCGCGAGGCCAACCTCCACGGCAAGCCGGTGATCACCGCCACGCAGATGCTCGAATCCATGGTCCACGCGCCGGTGCCTACCCGGGCCGAGGCGTCGGACGTGGCCAACGCCATCCTCGACGGGACCGACGCCGTGATGCTCTCGGCGGAGACGGCCGTCGGGGAGTACCCCCTCGAGGCGGTGCGGGCCATGGACCGGATCGCGCGGGAGATGGAATCCCACCGGCAGGGGAGGAGCCCCGCCTTCGACGCGGCGGTGGGGCGCCGCGGGGGCGAAACCGACGATCCGCGCCACCCGCGCCCGGGCGGCAACCTCCCGGCCCGGACCGAGGACGCCATCGGGGTGGCGGTGTGCGCCGCGTCGGAGCTGTTGCGCGTCCCGCTGATCCTCTGCTTCACCAGCAGCGGCTTCACGGCCCGCAAGGTCGCGACCTACCGGCCCTCCGTCCCGATCGTGGGCGCCACGCCGGAGCTCGAGACCTACCGGCAGCTGTCCCTGGTCTGGGGGGTGCTCCCCATCCAGACCACCCATTCCGCCGAGTACGATTCGCTGCTGGCGCAGGCCAGGGCCCAGATCCTCGACCGCGGCCTTGCCCGGCCGGGCGAGCGCGTGGTCGTGACCGCCGGGGTGCCCTTTGACGTGCCGGGCACCACCAACCTCCTCAAGATCGAAGCGCTCTAAGGGTGAAGCTGACCTTTCTCGGCACGGGCACCTCCTTCGGCGTCCCGCAGATCGGCTGCCACTGCCCGGTGTGCAGCTCCTCGGACCCGCGTGACCGGCGGACCCGCTCGGGGGCCTTGCTGGAGGCCGGGGGGCGGACCCTGCTGATCGACACCGGCCCCGAGCTGCGGCTGCAGCTCCTGGCCGCCGGGGTGAACCGGGTGGATGCGGTGCTCTACACCCACGAGCACGCCGATCACCTGAATGGGATCGATGACCTGCGCATCTTCTCGGTGAAGCAGCGCGGACCCCTGGTGTGCTACGGGCCGGCGGAGACCCTGGCCCGGGTCCGGGAGGGGTTCCGCTACATCTTCGATCACGACGTGCACGCCTTCGAGGGCACCTCGAAGCCGCAGCTCCAGCTGCAGGCCCTGGAGCCGGGGAGGCCCACCGACATCGCCGGCATCCAGGTGCTGCCGCTGGCCTTCGAGCATGGGTTCCTCCGGGTCTTTGGCTACCGCTTCGGACCGATCGCGTACATCACCGACGTGAAGGCGGTGCCGCCGGAGGCCTATGGCGCCCTGGCGGGGCTCGAGGTACTGGTGCTCAACTCGCTCTGGTGGCGGCCGCACCCGACCCACCTTTCGATCGGCGAGGCCATCGACACCGCTCGCGCGCTCGGGGCGGAGCGTACCTATCTCACCCACCTCACCCACGAGACCGGACACGCCGAGCTGACGGCCCAGTTGCCGCCCGGGGTGCTTCCCGCCTACGACGGGCTTTCGATCGAGGTCGACGAATGAAGCTGCACTACGGACGGATGCTGAGCGACCGGCTGGACGGGATGCACGGGCTGCCCCGTCCGCGCCTGCTGGAACTGGCCCGCCGCTTTGGCGAGGTGCAGGCCGAGGTGCGTCGCCGCCGCGGCGCGGGCGAGTACGGCTTCCATGGCCTCGGCGACCAGGCCGCCTCCGTGACCCAGATCCGGCGCTTTGCCGAGGGGGTGGGGCAGGCGTTTGATCACGTCCTGGTCCTGGGGATCGGGGGGTCCGCCCTCGGGATGAAGGCGCTGCTCAACGCCCTCAAGCGGCCCGGCTGGAATGAGCTGGATGACGAAGGCCGGGAGTTCTTTCCCCGCCTGACCGTGCTGGACAACGTGGACCCGACCTCGGTGGCGGAAGCGCTCCGCCGGATGGACCCGCGCCGGGCCCTGGTCAACGTCATCAGCAAGTCCGGCGGCACGGCGGAGACCATGGCCCAATATCTGGTCGTGCGGGACTGGCTGGAGCGCGCGCTCGGCCCCGCCGCCGCCCGGCACCTGGTGTTCACCACCGATCCCGCCCGCGGGGCGCTGCGAGAGATCGCCGTGCGGGATGGCATCGCGGCGTTGGAGGTGCCGCCGGCGGTGGGCGGCCGCTTCAGCGTACTCTCGCCGGTGGGGCTGCTCCCGGCGGCGCTGGTGGGGATCGACATCGAAGGGCTGCTCGCCGGGGCCCGGGATGCCCTGGCCGGCGCCGAGACGGACGACCTGCTGCAGAACCAGTCCGCCCTCTGGTCCGCGCTCCACTGGGCGGCCGATACGTCGCTGGGGGCCCGCATCCACGTCCTGATGCCGTATACCGACCGGCTGCGGGAGTTCGCCGAGTGGTACCGTCAGCTTTGGGCCGAGAGCCTGGGCAAGGCCAAGGACCGCCGGGGTCAGGAGGTGCATACGGGCCCCACGCCGCTGGCCGCGGTCGGCCCCACCGACCAGCACAGCCAGGTGCAGCTTTTCATGGAGGGGCCGTTCGACAAGGTGGTCACCTTCATGGCGGTGGACCGGTTTCCCGAGGATGTCACCATTCCCCAGGCCGCGGGCCTCCCGGCGGACCTGGCCTACCTGCCGGGGCATTCGCTGGCCGGGCTCTTGCAGGCCGAGTACCAGGCCACCTCGGCCGCCCTCGCGAGCATGGGCCGGATGAACTGTTCGCTGCACCTGCCGGAGCTCTCGGCGCGGACCCTGGGAGAAGCCATCATGTTCTTCCAGCTCGCCACCGGCTACGCCGGCGTGTGGTACGGGGTGGACCCGTTCGATCAGCCCGGCGTGGAGCTGGGCAAGCGACTCACCTTCGCCGCCATGGGGCGGCCGGGGTACACCGCCGAGCCGCTGGCGCTGCCCCCGGGCGACGTGGCCTAGGCTCCCCTGTCATTCACCCTCCAGGACCCGGACCGTATGCCGACACGACACCCACTTCAGGCGCTCTTCCTCCCGGCCGCCGCGGCGGCCGGCCTGCTCCTTCTCGTCGCGGACGCGGCGGCGGCCCAGGCAGTGCTCCGGCCCGGGGTCGAGGCCCGGGGGGAGCTGAGGAGTGGCGACCTCCGCCTCGATGACAACACCTACGCCGACTTGTGGCGCTTCAGCGGCACCGGGGGCCAGGCGGTCCGGGTCACCATGCGGGCCAAGGATTTCGACGCCTACCTCGCCGTCGGGTATACCGACGACAACGGCGAATGGCACCTCGTCGAGGCCGATGACGACGGCGCCGGCGGGACCGATGCCCTGGTCAGCGCGACGCTGCCCCGCGACGGCGAGTATGTTGTACGCGCCAATACGCTCAGCGAAGGGGAAACCGGCGGCTACACCTTGAGCCTGGAGATCGGCGCGGCCGGGGCGCCGGCGCCACAGGTCACGGGTGGGGGCGCGCCGCCCATCGCCGGTACCCTGAGTCTCGGGACCCCGGTGAACGGCGAATTGCGCCAGGGGGACGAAGTCCTCGAGGATGACAGCTTCGCCGACACCTGGCGTTTCCAGGGCCGCGCCGGCCAGCAACTCGAGGTCACGCTGCGGTCCCCCGACTTCGACGCCTACCTGGTCGTGGGGCGTCTCAAGAACGGCGAGTTCAGCAGCATCGAGAGCGACGACGATGGCGCCGGCGGCACCGACTCGAAGGTCAGCCTGACGCTCGACGCCGGCGGCGACTACCTGGTGCGGGCCAACACCCTGTTCAAGAACAAGACCGGTCGCTACACCCTGCTGGTCGCCGAGGTGGGCGGCATGGTCATGGTCGAGGCGCCCGCCACCGGCGCGGGCGGGAACCCGCTGGTCTCCAGCACCCCCGGAGCCAGGATGCCGCTCGTCCTGGGCCAGGAACTGAGCGGCACCCTCGGTGCGGGCGATGACAAGATCTCCGACGGCAGCTATGCCGATATCTGGGTGTACCAGGGGCGCCGCGGCGAGACCCTTACCATGGTCCAGCGCTCGGGGGAGGTGGATTCCTACCTGACCTTCGGGCCGGTCGAGAACGGCCGCTGGACCTGGCAGTCGGCGGACAACGACGGCGCCGGCGGCGATGACTCGAAGCTGGTCGTCACGCTGCCCCGGGACGGCGAGTACTGGGTCCGGCCCAACGCGCTCTTTTCCGGTGAGGGGCGGTACACGCTGGTGGTGACCAGCGATCGGGCTGGGGGGCCTGCGCCGGTGACCCCGGCGGGGCCCACCCCGTCCCAGCCTGCGCCCGCCGCGGGGCCGCTGCAGCCCGGCCTCAACCTCTCCAAGGCCATCAAGGGCGAGACCACCGCGCCGCGCCAGGTGAAGGAGCTCAAGAAGGGTGAGGAGATGCGGGGCCAGCTCACCGCCGACGACGAGGACAGCGGCGACGGGACCTTCGTGGATACCTGGGTCTTCGAGGGCCGGAAGGGGCAGGTGGCGATCGTCAGCATGAAGTCCGACGACTTCCGGCCCTACCTGCTCATCGGTCGAGCGCCCGGCCGGGAGGGGACCTTCACCTCCCTCGAGACGGACGGGGCCAGCGTCGGGGAATCGGCCAAGGTCACGATCGAGCTGCCGGCCAATGGCCGCTACTGGGTCCGGGCCAACACTTTCGACAAGGCCACCGGGAAGTACACCATCAAACTCCGCATCCGCTGAGCAAGGTGGCCACCGGGCGCTGGTTTGACGCCCGGTGACGGCCGGCCTACATTGCCAGATGCGTGAACTGTAACTCTCAAGGGGACAGTCACTTATGTCCGACCATCGCAGCGACCTGCTCGCCCTGTTCGGGGGTGCCGTTACCCGGGCCGGGGAAGGGGTGAAGGTTCCCAATCCCGCGGCGCTCCAGTCTGACGCCACCGATCGGCTGGTGTTTGACGCGGTCTTTGCGGCCCCCGCCCGTCGGGACGCCGCCCGCTGGCTCCTCTGGGAGCTGGGGCAGGCCGTCGGCGTCCGGCCGTCCACCATCGGACCGATCTATTTCGCCCGCGGCCGTGGCGAATGCGGCGGCTTCACCGTGCCCGCGATGAACGTCCGGATGCTGGCCTATGACACGGCGCGCGCCATCTTCCGGGCCGCGCGGTCGCGGCAGGCGGGGGCGATCCTGGTCGAGATCGCGCGATCGGAGATCGCCTATACCGATCAGCGCCCGGCGGAATACGTGGCCGTGATGATTGCGGCCGCGCTCCGCGAGGGCTACCTGCTGCCGATCTTCATCCAGGGGGACCACTGCCAGGTGAATGCCAAGAAGTACCAGGCGGACGCCCGGGCGGAGGTCGAAGAGGTGAAGCGGCTGATCCAGGAGGAAGTTGGCGCGGGGTTCTACAACATCGACGTGGACACCTCCACCCTGGTGGACCTCTCGAAGGACACCCTGCTGGAGCAGCAGCGGCTCAACTTCGAGCACGCGGCGGAGATCACGGCGTTCATCCGCGACATCGAGCCCGACGGCATCTCGGTCTCGGTGGGTGCCGAGATCGGCGAGGTCGGGCACAAGAACAGCACCGTCGAGGAACTCCGTGCCTTCATGGACGGCTACGTGCCCTCCCTCCGGCGCCATGGCGACCATGAGGGGATCTCCAAGATTTCGGTGCAGACGGGCACCAGCCACGGCGGGGTGGTGCTGCCGGACGGGAGCATCGCCAAGGTGAAGCTGGACCTCGACGCCCTCGCGGCGCTCTCCCGGGTAGCCCGGGAGGAGTACGGGATGTCCGGCGCGGTGCAACATGGCGCCAGTACGCTGCCCTCCGACGCGTTCGGGAACTTCCCGCGGCTGGAGACGGCGGAGATCCACCTCGCCACCAACTTCCAGTCGCTGGTCTTCGATCACCCGGCGCTGCCGGGCGAGTTGCGCCGGCGGATGTACGCCTGGCTGGATGAGAACGCCCAGAGCGAGAAGAAGGCCGGCGACACCCCGGAGCAGTTCTACTACAAGGCGCGGAAGAAGGCGATCGGCCCCTTCAAGCGGGAGCTCTGGACGCTGCCCGCCGGGATCCGGGAGGCCATCGGGGCGGACCTGGAAAAGACATTCGGGTTTCTGTTCGACCAGCTCAAGGTGAACGGCACCGCGGCGCTGGTCGCCAAGTATGTCCACGCGCCGTACCAGTCGCACGCCTCGCTGGCGCGCGCGCTGGTCACGGCCGAGGACGATGCCGAAGCGGGGGAATGACCATGGCCCGGGATGACGAGCGCGAGGTGGTCTACGTGGAGCGGGAGGGCGGGTCCCTGCGCCCCATCCTCTTCGGGGCGCTGCTGGGGCTGGCGGCCGGCCTGCTCTTCGCGCCCCAGAGCGGGGACGAGACCCGCCGCCAGCTGAAGCGCCGGTTGCGGAAGGCGCGGGCGCTGGCGGAGGAGAAGATCGGGGAGCTGAGCGAAAAGGTGAGTGGCGAGTTCCGCCGCCCCGCCCCGAGCAGCCCGGAGGAACGCCGGGACGAGGTACGGACCGAGCTGGAGCGGCGGTTGGCCGATGCCCGCGCCCGCCGCCGCGCCCCCGCCGCGCTGGACCTGGACGAGGACGAGGAGCCCGTCGCCTGACGGACGGGCTGCTCCGGAATCGGCTGCAGGCCCTGGGGGCGTTCGCCCGCCGCACCGTCCATCAGGCCGACCGGCACAATATCCCCTTCCTGGCCAGTGCCCTCACCTTTGACGCGCTGCTCGCCGCGATTCCGCTGCTCCTGCTGCTGCTCGTGGCGCTGACCCACATCGTCAAGCTGTCGCCCGGCTCGACCGCGCAGGACCTGCACCAGCTGTTCCAGCGGGTCGTGCCGGCGTGGGCCGGCCCCGACGGGCCGGGCCCCTTCGCCCGGGTGGAGCAGTTCCTCCTCGGCTTCACCCGGGCCCGGGCCGCGATCTCGTTCTACGCCCTTCCGCTCTTTCTCTGGTTCTCCACCCGGCTCTTCGCCTCCATCCGCACGTCGCTCACCCTCGTCTATGACGTCCCCCGCCGGCCGACCGGCCAGCACTTCGTGTTCCTCTACCTCAAGGGCAAGGCTCGGGACGCGGGCATGGTCATCCTCACGCTGGTCCTGGTGGTGGGGAATGCCGTGCTCTCCGGGGGGCTCAAGGTGCTCAACGCCCGCGGCGAGCAGCTGACGCAGGCGCTCCCCGGCCTCGGGTTCTTCGTGGGGACGGTGGGGCAGGTCATCACGGAGGTGGTGGCGTTCGCCTTTTCGCTGCTGGTGTTCTACGTCGTGTACCGCCACGCCTCGCCCCGCCGCCTCCCCCGGGTGGCGGCGCTGGCCGGCTCGCTCTTCGCCGCGGCGCTGTTCGAGGTCGCCAAGCGGCTGTATGGCTGGTACCTGGTGCACCTGGCGGTGGTCGATCGCTTCTCCGCCGACGCCAACCTGGGGGCGATCATCCTGTTCGTCGGATGGCTGTACTACACCGCCCTGGTGTTTCTTCTTGGCGCGGTCGTGGTGGAAACTTGGGACCTGCTCAGTCGCCAGCGCGTGGCGCCCGCCCGCCCGGCACCGCTCGGCCGTAGCTGACGGGCCCGGCCCGGGCTATACTCACTGCCGGCCCGGCTCCGGGCGGCCACAGCGGCCGCCACCGCGAGACCGGGAGCGGCGCATCCACCTCCTCCACTCCGTACTCATGCGACTCCTCGCCGTCCTGCTGCTCGCCCCCTCGCTGCTCAACGCGCAGGGGTTCGACTTCTACGCCCGCGGGCCCTACCGCCCCGCCGTGCCCCGGCCCGACTCGCTGCTCGGCTACGCCATCGGCTCGCAGCACACCATGTATCACCAGCAGCAGCAGGTGCTGGACCGCCTGATCGCCGCGGCGCCGGACCGGGTGCGGACCGAGGTGATGGGCCGGACGGCCGAGGGAAAAGTGATGCGGCTGCTGGTGATTTCGGCGCCGGAAAACCTGGCGCGGCTGGAGGAGATCCGGGACAACCTCTCCCGCCTGGCCGACCCGCGGCGCACGACGGCCGCCGAGGCGCGGGCCCTGGCGGAGCGGACACCGGTGACGGTGCTGCTCACCCACTCGGTCCATGGCAACGAGCCGGCCGGCTTCGAGACTGCGATGCAGACCACGTACCAGCTGCTCGCCTCCGAGGAACCCGCGACCCTCGAGGTCCTCCGGAACGCCGTGGTGCTGATCAACCCGAGCCAGAATCCGGACGGGCATGAGCGGTTTGCCGCCTGGTACAACTCCATCATGGTGAACACCGACGAGCCCGCGGCGGTGGAGCAGACGGAGCCCTGGGCGGTATGGGGGCGGTTCAACCACTACCGCTTCGACATGAACCGGGACCTCCTGGCCCAGTCGCAGCTCGAGTCCCGCGCCCTCGCGGCGGTCTATGTCCGCTGGCGCCCCCAGGTGGTCGCGGACCTCCACAGCACCACCTCGCAGTACTTCTTCCCGCCGGTGGACCAGGCCCAGAACCAGAACCTGCCGGCGCGGACCTACGCCTGGTTCGAGCGCTTCGGGCGCAGCAACGGGCAGGCCTTCGACCGCTTCAGCTGGCAGTACTACGTGCGGGACGTTTTCGACTTCTTCTATCCGGGCTACATCGACATGTGGCCCACGATGCGCGGCGGCGTCGGGATGACCTACGAGACCGACGGCGGGCCCGAGCTCCGGAAGCGGAAGGACGACGGCACCTATATGACCTTCGAGATGGCGATCGCCCACCATTACATCGCCTCCCTCGCGACCCTCGAGTACGCCGCGCGCAACCGGGCGGAGCGGCTGCGGGACTTCCACGACTTCCACCAGAGCGGGATGGCGGAGGCGCAGAAGCGGCCGCTGCGGCGGGTGCTCTTCTCCGGCACCGACGCCACCCGGGTGGCCTGGCTCCTGCGGCGCCTGATCGGTGAGGAGATCGAAGTCTCCCGCCTCACCCAGCCGTGGACCACGCTGCGGGCCACGTCCTATTACGGCGGGGCGGCCACCCGGCGCACCTTTCCGGCCGGCACCTACGTGGTGGACCTCAACCAGCCGCAGGCCCGGCTCGCGACCACGATGCTCGAGCCGCGCGCCGTGTTCGATTCCGGGTTCGTCCGGGCGCAGCTGGGCGCCTACCAGCGGAACCAGCGGCGCGGCGAGGACGCCGACCGCGAGGGTTACGAGTTCTACGATGTGACCGGCTGGTCGCTCCCCTTTACCCAGGGGCTCGAAGCCTGGTGGACCGACGACACGACCCGGATCGGCGGGGAGCGGGTGCGTGCCGTCCCCGCGCCGGCCGTGACGCCGCCCGCCCGGGCCCAGTCGGCATACCTGTTCGGCAACGAGAGCGAGAGCGGCGCCCGGCTCGCGATGCGGCTGCTGCGGGAGGGCTTCAAGGTGGGGACGGCCACGGAGCAGGTGGTGGCCGGCAGCACCGCCTATCCGCGCGGCACGTTCATCGTGCGGCTGCAGCGCAATCCGGCCGAGGTGCACCAGCGGATTGCGGCCCTCGCGACCGAACTCGGGGTGCAGGTGACCCCGGTGCAGAGCGGGTTCCCCGACAGCGGGCAGTACGGCGTGGGCAGCGAGACGGTGATGCCGCTCCACGCACCGCGCATTCTCCTCGCCGCGGGCGATGGCGTGGACCAGACTTCCTTCGGGGCGCTCTGGTTCTACTTCGAGCGGGAGCTGGGGATCCCGGTGATCCCGGTGAATCTCGCCACCCTGAGCTGGATGAACCTCGGCGACTACAACACCCTCATCATTCCCGAGGGTTCCGCCGGGCGGATGTGGCGGGAACTCGGTGAGGGAGGGGCCCGCCGGCTCAAGACCTGGGTGGAAGAGGGGGCCGCCGTCATTGCCGTCGGCGACGCGGTCGGGCTGCTGGGCCGGAAGGAACTCGGCCTCACCACCGCGAGCGAAGTGACCGGCGACAGCACGGCGCCCAAGGACACCACAGTGGCCGCCGGACAGCCGATCGGGCCGCCGCTGGTGTCCCCGTCCGCGCCGGGCGGGAACCAGCCCGAGTTCATCCCGGGCAGCATCTTCCGGGGTACACTCGACCGCTCCCACTGGCTCACGTATGGGTATGAGCGGGACCAGCTGCCCGTCTTCCTCGAGACCAGCACCCTGCTCAAGCCCTCCGAAAAGGGGGCGAATCCCGTGGCCTTCACCGGAACGGACCTCCTGCTCTCGGGCTGGAGCTGGCCCGGGAACACCGAGAGGCACCTGCAGAACAGCGTGTACGCCGCGGTCGAATCCGCGGGCAGCGGGCAGGTCGTCCTGTTCGCCGGCAACCCGGTTTACCGGGGATTCTGGCGCGGGACGGCCCGGCTGCTCACCAATGCGGTGCTCATGGCGCCGCAGCGGTGAGCGCCCCGGCCCTCGTGCTGCTCGCCGCCGGGCTGGGCAGCCGCTACGGGGGACTCAAGCAACTCGATCCGCTTGGCCCGGGGGGCGCCACCCTCATGGACTATGCCGTCCATGACGGGTGGCGCGCCGGTTATGGGGCCATCGTCTTCGTGATCCGCCCCGAGATGGAGGAAGCGTTCGAGCAGCAGCTGGGGGCCCGGTACCGCCCCCGCCTGCCGGTGCGGACGGTGCTGCAGCGCCTCGAGGACCTCCCGTCGCCCCACACGGTTCCTCCCGGGCGCACCCGCCCGTGGGGCACCACGCAGGCGGTGCTGGCGGCGCGCGCGGCCGTGCCGGGGCACTTCGCCGTCCTCAACGCCGACGACTTCTACGGCCGGGACGCGATCACCGCCGCGGCCCGGTTCCTCGCCGGACAGCCGGAGCAGTCCACCACCCACGCGGTCATCGGGTACCCGCTGGAGCAGACCGCCAGTCCCTCCGGCGGAGTGAACCGGGCCTTGCTTGGCGCGCGGCCCGACGGGACCCTGGAGCAGGCGTCCGAAACCCGCCGACTGGTCCTGACGGAGCCGGGGTGGTTCGAGGGGGAGCGCGACGGCCGGCGCCTGCGGGTGCCGGCCACGACCCCGGTGTCGATGAACCTGTGGGCGTTTTCCTCCGGCATCTTTCCCCTCCTCGAGCGCGACTTCCGGCGCTTTCTCGAGGCGGGCCCGGCCAACGACGCGGAGTGCTACCTCCCCGACTCGGTGGCGCACGGCATCGCGGCCGGCGAGGCCCGGGTCACCGTGCTGCCCACGACCAGTCGGTGGTGCGGCGTCACCTACCCTGGCGACCGGCCCTGGGTACAGCGCGAGCTGCAGGCGCTGGTAGACCGGGGCGAGTATCCCGGGGCCCTCTGGCCATGACGCCTGCGGGCCTCGCCGGCATCCTCACGGCATTCGGCGTGGAGTCGCTGGGGGCACCGGAGCCGGTCGGTGGCGGGCACATCAACGCGGCCTGGCGGATCACCGGCACCCGGCCGGACCTGGCGGGCCGTTTCCTGCTGCAGCGCCTGAATCCGGCGGTGTTCCCCGACGCCACGGCAGTGCTCGAGAACTGTGTCCAGGTCTCCGCGCACCTGCGGAATGCCGCGTGCGCCGCCGGATGGCCCGAAGCCCGCTGGCGCGTTGCCGAACCGCTCCGGACGCCGGAGGGTCGCCTGGGCGTCCCGGATGAGGCGGGGGCATGGTGGCGCCTGTTTCCCTGGCTGGAGGGGACCCGGGCCATCCGCGAGGCGGGCAGCGCGGCGGAGGTGCATGCGGTCGGCAGCGCGTTCGGCCGGTTTCACGCGCTGATGGCGAGTTACGACGGCCCTCCGCTCCGGTCCCCACTCCCCGGTTTCCACGATACGCCGGCCCGGCTGCGCCGGTTCGAGGCAGCACTCGCCGCGGCGGATCCCGACCGGTCGCGCGCGGCAGCGGCGGAGGTCGCCTTCGCCCTCGAGCACCAGCGGTGGGCCGGGGCGCTCGCCGGGGCGGGGCTCCCGGAGACGATCGCCCACAACGACGCGAAGGCGGCCAACGTGCTGCTGGACGCGTCGAGCGGGGCAGGGGTGGCGGTGGTGGACCTCGATACCGTCATGCCCGGACTCCGGCTGCACGACGTCGGCGACCTGCTGCGCTCGGGGGTGGGAACGGTGGCGGAGGATGCGCCGGCGACTGAGCCGGTCGCGGTGGACCGTGATCGTTTCCGCGTGCTGGTGGCGGGTTTCACCGCGGGCCTGGGCGCCGCCGCGCTCACGGCCGCGGAGCGGGAGCTGTTCGTCACGGCCGGGGTGGTGCTCTGCTACGAGCAGGGTCTCCGGTTCCTGGGGGACTATCTCGAGGGGGACCGTTATTACCGCACCAGCCGTGCGGGCCAGAACCTGGACCGGGCACGGGTCCAGCTCCGGCTGGCGGCCGCGCTCGCGGCCGCGCAAGGGGAACTGGAGCTGCTGGTCCGCTAGCGCGTGCTGCTGCCCCAGAGGCGTGGCACCAGCCGCACCAGCCCCATTCCGCTCCCCACGCAGACCGCCAGCCAGACCAGCGCCTGCGGGGTTCTCCCGTACAGGAAGCTGCCGGTGCCGAAGAGCGCCGCATACACGAAGGCGATGCCGAGCATCCAGCCCAGGAGCGCCTGGGGGAGGTTGTCGGGCGAGGGGCCCACCCCGGCTTCCGCCTGGATCGGCTTCCACCCCGGGCCACCCGGTCGCACGCGGCGATAGAAGTCCACCAGGCGGTCCCGGGCCGTCGGAGCCGTCAGGAAGGTCGTGGCGACCCACGCCCCCGTGGTGATGAGCACCGTCGCGATGAGCTGCACGTGGGAGGCGAGAGGGTACCCGTTCCGCGCGGCCACCACGAATCCCACGGTGACCAGGAAGCTCACCGCCATGGCCGCGATCTCGCTCCAGGCGTTCACCCGCCACCAGAACCAGCGCAGCAGGTACAGCAGGCCGGTGCCGGCACCGATGGAGAGCATCAGGTCGAACGACGCCCGGGCGGTGTCGAGGACCAGCGTGACGCCCGCCGCAACGAGCATCAGGAGCGCGGTGACCACCCGGCCCACCAGCACGTAGTGGGCCTCGGTCGCGTCGGCGCGGAGGAAGCGGCGGTAGAAGTCGTGCACCAGGTAGCTGGTGCCCCAGTTGAGGTGGGTGGACATCGTGGAGATGTAGGCCGCCAGCATCCCCGCGATCATGACTCCCAGGAAGCCGGCCGGGAGGAACTTGAGCATGGCCGGGTAGGCCATGTCGTGCCCGATGAGTGCCGGGTCCACGTACGGGAAGGTGCGGGCGATGTCGTCGAGCGTGGGGAAGACCAGCAGCGAACAGAGCGCCACGATGATCCACGGCCAGCTGCGCAGCGCGTAGTGCGCCACGTTGAAGAACAGGGTGCCGGAGAGGGCGTCGCGCTCGCTCTTCGCGGCCAGCATCCGCTGCGCGATGTAGCTGCCGCCTCCCGGCTCCGACCCGGGGTACCAGACGGACCACCACTGCACGGTAAGCGGGATGACCAGCAGGGAGAGGGTGAGCCCCCAGTCCCCGAAGTCGGGCACCAGGTTGAGGGTGGCGGGATCGGTGCGGGCAATGAGCCCGGCGAGCCCCCCGACCTCCGGCTGCCGGAGCGAGAAGACGGCCAGCGCCACGGCGCCGGTCATCGCGATGCCGAACTGCAGGAAGTCGGTGACCAGCACGCCCCAGAGCCCGGAAGTGGCGGCGAAGACGATATTGAGCCCGGCGCAGATCAGCAGGGTCTGCCCGATGGGCCACCCCAGCACCACGTTGGCGATCTTGGCGGCGGCCAGGTTAACCGTGGCCATGATCACGCAGTTGAAGAAGAGGCCGAGGTAGAGGGCGCGGAAGCCGCGGACCAGCGAGGCCTCGCGGCCGGAATAGCGGAGCTCATAGAACTCGAGGTCGGTGAGCACCCCGGTGCGCCGCCAGAGGCGGGCGTAGAAGAACACCGTGGCCATGCCGGTCAGCAGGAAGGACCACCACGCCCAGTTGTTGGCGACGCCCTTCTCCCGCACCAGGTTAGTGACCAGGTTGGGTGTGTCGGTACTGAACGTCGTGGCGACCATCGAGACGCCGATCAGCCACCAGGGCGCGGCCCGGCCCGAGGTGAAGAACTCCGCCGTGCTCTTGCCCGCCCGCCGCGCCAGCAGCAGGGCAGGGAGGAAGGAGAGCGCGACGGACAGGATGACGATGGCCCAGTCGAGCGAGGTCAATGTCATGCGGCGGCTCCGTGAGGGGCCCGGCGTGTGACGATGGAGATTCCGCGGGAGAATCGCGGTGAGGAAAGGAAGTGCCCCAAGCACCCCGAAGCGACACTGGACATCGCTTAGCGCTGCTACCGGCGAGGTCCTGACGCGGTTCGCGCGCCAGCGCCCTTCGGACCTGGGGCACCGGGAATGTAACCCGCGGGCGTCGCCCGGTGTAGGCCCCGTTCCCCCTTCCCGGTTCCCCCGTCCTGCCGCCGAGCCGCCGAGCCCGCTACTTTCCCCTCATGGCCCTCGCGCTTGCCCGGAAGTACCGTCCCCGCCGCTTCAGTGATCTGCTCGTCCAGGACCATGTGGCCCAGGTGCTTCGCGGCGCCGTGCTCAAGGGACGGGTGGGGCACGGGTACCTGCTGACCGGCCCGCGGGGGGTCGGAAAGACGACGGCGGCCCGCATCCTGGCCATGGCGCTCAACTGCGAGCGGAAGGGCCAGGTGGAACCCGCCGGGGAGCCCTGTGGCGAGTGCGAGAGCTGCCAGCGGATCTGGCATGGGTCGGCCAGCCTCGACGTGGTCGAGATTGACGCCGCCAGCAACCGCGGGGTGGACGACGCCCGGGAGCTGCGGGAGCGGGCCATGTACGCGGCGAGCAAGGAGGGCCACCACAAGGTGTATATCGTGGACGAGGCCCACATGCTCACCCGGGAAGCCTGGAATGCGCTGCTCAAGATCCTCGAGGAGCCGCCCCCCGGCGTGGTGTTCGTCTTCGCCACCACGGAGCCGCAGAAGATCGCCCAGATGGCCGCTCCCGTGCTCTCGCGGCTGCAGCGGTTCGACTTCCGCCGCATCGGCCCCACCGCGATCCGGGACCGGCTGCGCGGGGTCCTGGCCGAGGAGCGGATCGAGGCCGACGACGATGCCCTCACCCTCATCGCCCGCCAGGCCGATGGCGGGATGCGGGATGCCCTCTCGGTCCTCGACCAGTGTCTCTCCTTCGGCGAGGGCGGGGTCACGGCCCTCCGCGTGCGGGAGATCCTCGGCCTGGTTGCCGACGAAGTCTATGATGAGCTCCTCGCCCTCCTCACCGAGCGCCGGCCCGCCGGAGTCTTCGCCCTCCTCGACCGCCTGGACGAGGCCGGCGCGGACCTCGTGGAGTTCATGGGGGGCGCCGGGGAGGTGCTCCGCTCGCTCCTCATGCTCGAAGTCGGGGCCCGGCCCGAGGGGCTGACCGAAGCCATGCAGCACACCCTGGAGCGGTATCGCGGACAGCTTTCCCAGGGGGACCTCCTGCGCATGCTCAAGCTGCTCGGCGAATCCGAGGGCGGCATCCGGAAGAGCTCCAGCCCGCGCCTCTCGGTCGAGACCCTCCTCCTGCGCTGGGTCCTGCTGGACCGGACCGTGAACCTGGAGGCCCTCCTGGGTGGGGCGCCCCCGCCGGCCGGCGAGGGTGGCCCATCGGCCCCGCCACCCGGCCGTCGAGCCGTCGAGCCGCCCAGCCCTCGAGCCGTCGAGCCCCCGAGTCGCCGAGTCACCGAGCCATCAACGCTTCCGGCCCCGGAACTGCGCGCAGAATTCACCCTCGACGGGCTGCAGCGCGTCTGGCCGGAGCTCGTACTGGTGGCCCGGGCCCAGGGGCGGTTCCTGGGTGAGGCGCTGGCGGCCGCCCGCCCGGTATCGGCCGATCCGCCCCTGGTGGGGCTCAGCGTCGCCGATGGCAATCCGATGCACCTCGAGGCGCTGGAACGTCAGCAGGACGCCGTGCAGGCGCTGCTTGCCAGGGTCCTGGGGGCACCGGTCCGGCTCGGCATCAGCGGGGCGGGGAGTGCCCCGGCCAGCCCCCGGGCCCGGCGCCTCAGCGAGGCGGAGTCCCGGGCCGAACGGCTCAAGGTGCTCAAGGGGCGGGACCCCGCGCTCGAGGCGGCGGCCGACAGCCTCGATCTCGAGGTGCTGGATTAGCTTGGGCTTGCTTGCCTTGGCCCCCCGGGGCCCCTACTTTCCTCAGACTTTGCAGGGACTTAGCGATACTTCATGGCAGATTGGCAGCAGTTGATGCAGCTCAGCCAGCAGATGCAGGGGCGCCTGCAGGAGCTCCAGCGCAGCCTGGCTGACTCGACCTACGACGCCCAGGCGGGCGGCGGCATGGTGCGGGTCACGGTAGACGGGAAGGGCGCGATCCGCAGCCTGTGGATCGACCCGGGGGTCTTTGCGGGGCGTGACGCCGAGCTGCTGGCCGACCTGGTGCAGGGTGCGGTGACCGAAGCCCAGCGCCGCGCGGCCGACGCGCTGCAGCAGGAGATGCGGCGGGCGAACCCGCTCCCCTTCAACCTCCCGCTCTAGCCTGTGGGCGCCCTGGACGACCTGGTGACGGAGTTCGCCCGGCTGCCCGGCGTTGGCCGCAAGACGGCCCAGCGGCTGGCCCACCATCTGGTGCAGCAGCCCGGAGAACGGCTCGCCCGGCTGGCGCAGGCGCTGGTGCAGGTGGCGGAGCGGGTGCGTCCCTGCACGGTCTGCGGCAACCTGGCCGAAGCCGATCGCTGCCCGATCTGCCTCGACCCCCGGCGCGATGCCGGGCTGGTGTGCGTCGTAGAGGAGCCGGCGGCGGTCGCCAGCCTGGAACGGGCCGGGGAGTTCCGCGGCACCTATCACGTGCTCGGCGGGCGGCTGGATCCCCTGAGCGGCGTCGGTCCGGAGTCCTTGCGGCTGGACCAACTGGTCGCCCGGGTGCGGGCGGGCGGGGTCCGGGAGGTCATCCTGGCCACCAACCCCTCGATGGAAGGCGAAGTGACCGCGACCTACGTGCAGCAGCTCCTGGCCGGGCAGGACATCCGGGTCAGCCGGCTGGCCCGCGGCCTCCCGATGGGGGGAGACCTCGAATACGTGGACGGCGTCACGCTGGCACACGCGCTGAGCGCACGGCAGGAGCTCCGCTGATGGCGCGGAGGGGTGCCGTGCTCTTCGGGCTGCTGGCCGGGACGGCCTTGGGGTGGTGGCTCGCCGAGCAGCACCTGGCGCGACACCGGGCCAACCTCTTCAGCCCGCGCCCGCTGCGCCGGTTCGCGGCGCTCGGGGCCCTGGGCGGGGCTCCCACGGTGGAGTCGGTGCGGCTGCTGCGGGACTATCTGGATTGGGAGCGCCATCCAGTGCTCCAGCGGCGGGCCCGCGCGCTGGTGCGCCGGATGGAAGCGGCGCTCGGTTAACCAGAAGGGGACGTGATGCCACCAGGTGCTTCCAGCTGGTCGTTCCGGGAAGAAGACTCGACCAAGATCCAGCTGGTCCTGTCCGGATTCCTGCGCGAGTCCAACGCGCGCACCGGGATGATCGTGGACCGGACGGGACAGATGGTGGCGGTGGTGGGCGAGGAACCCACCTTCGACCCCACCGCGTTCGCGTCGCTGACCGCGGCGGACTTCAGCGCCAACGACCAGCTCGCCCGGATGATCGGGGAGCCCGAGTTCGGCAGCCTGTTCCACCAGGGGGAGAAGGAGTCCATGTACCTCGCCGACATCGCGCGGCGGGTGATCCTGGTGGTGCTGTTCGACAACCGGACGACCCTGGGCCTCGTGAAGCTGCGGGTGCGGCAGACGGTGCTGGATCTCAGGACGATTTTCGAGGAGATGTTCACGCGCGGCGCGGCCGGCCAGCCACAGGTCGAGACCGGATTCCTGGGCGAGGCAGAAGATGAGCTTGACAAGCTGTTCGGGGCCTGAGGCGGAGTGACGATCCCATGAGCATGATCAACTACGCCTCGCGCGAGATCAACTGCAAGCTGGTCTATTACGGACCGGGCCTCGGCGGGAAGACGACGAACCTCGAGTTCGTCTACAACAAGGTCGCCCCCAACAGCCGGGGCAAGCTCATCTCGCTCGCCACCGAAACCGAGCGGACCCTGTTCTTCGACTTCCTCCCCGTGGACCTCGGCACCATCCGAGGCTTCAAGACCCGGTTCCATCTCTACACGGTGCCCGGGCAGGTCTACTACAACGCCTCCCGCAAGCTCATCCTCAAGGGGGTGGACGGCGTGGTGTTCGTGGCGGACAGCCAGATCGAGCGGATGGAAGCCAACATCGAGGCCATGCAGAACCTGTATGACAACATGGCCCAGCACGGGTACAGCCTCACCAGCATTCCGTTCGTGGTGCAGTACAACAAGCGGGACCTCCCCAACGCCGCGACCATTCGCGAGCTGCAGGCCGCGCTGAATCCGGGCTGGCCGGTCGAGGACCCCGCCCGCCAGAAGCTCACCGCCGATCCCTATCATGAGGGGGAATCGCTGGTGGAGCAGCTGGACGGCCAGTGGATCGAGCGCGCCCCGTACTTCGAGGCGGTGGCCATGAACGGCGACGGGGTGTTCGACACGCTCAAGGCGGTGAGCAAGATGGTGCTGAAGAGCCTGGGCTCCTAGGAACGGCCCGGGGGACCCGCCACCATGTGGAACCTCCCCAACATCCTGACCCTGGTCCGGATCCTCCTCACGCCCGTCATCGCCCTGCTGCCGTTCATCGACGGCTACTGGCCCAAGCTGATTGGGTTCCTGATCTTTCTCTTCGCCGCCATCACCGATGTCGTGGATGGCTACTTGGCCCGGTCCCGGAACATGGTGACCGACATCGGGAAGCTGCTGGACCCGATCGCCGACAAGCTGCTGCTCTTCGCCACGATCATCCCCATCTACTGGATTTCCCGCACCCGGCACGATCTCTACGACATCCCCGTCTGGGGCTCCATCCCGCTCTGGGTCTGCCTGCTGCTCATCGGCCGCGAGCTGGCCATGACCGGGTTCCGCTGGTGGGCTCAGCGCCGCGGCATCGTGATCCCGGCGGCGGGGGCGGGGAAGCTCAAGGCCACGATTCAGAACATCTACATCGGTGCCACCTTCCTCTGGTTCACCTTCCGCGACGCCCGAAAGCCGCTGGGGTGGGAGCACAACCGCTTCGCCGACTACTGGAACCAGTTCCATGGCGGCGTGGTGGCCCTCACGCTGGCCCTCGCCACCGCACTGACGCTCTACTCGTTCGCGGTGTACCTGTACCGCTACCGGAACCTCTTCAAGACCAATCACTGAGCGGGTCCCCGTGGCCATCGAACTCCTCACGATCGGCACCGAACTCCTGCTCGGCCAGACGGTCGACACCAACAGTGCCGAGATCGGCCGGGCCCTTGCTGCGGCCGGGGTTCCCGTGCGGCGCCGCACTTCCGTGCCCGATGATCCTGCCGCCATCCGGGAGGCCGCCCAGGCGGCGCTCCAGCGCACCGGGGCGTTCCTGGCCACCGGTGGCCTGGGCCCCACCGCGGACGACGTGACCAAGAAGGTGATCGCCGACCTCTTCGGCATGCCGCTGACCTTCCGGCAGGACGTGTGGGAGGCGCTGGTCGCCCGCTTCGCACGGGCGGGACGGGTGCCGCCCGCGAAGAACCGGGGACAGGCCGAGGTGCCGCAAGGGGGGGTCATCCTCCCAAATCGATGGGGGACCGCGCCGGGACTCTGGCTGGAAGGGCCGCCGGGCCTCGCGATTCTCCTGCCGGGGGTCCCTGCAGAAATGCGGGGCCTGCTGCACCACGAGGTGCTGCCCCGGCTGGCCCCTCGCGCCGGCGGGCGGGTGGTACGGTCGCGCACGGTGCGCACCACGGGAGTGCCGGAGTCCGCCCTGGCCGAGCGCCTGGAGGGGGTCGAGGAGGAAGTCGCCCCCCTTTCCCTGGCATACCTCCCCGGCCTCGAGGGCGTGGATCTGCGGCTGACCGCCTGGAACCTCGGACCCGAGGAGGCCGACCAGCGACTGGCCGACGGCGCCGCACTCCTGACTCGGCGGGCCCGGGAGTGGTGCTACGGCGAGGGAGACGATGACCTCGCCGCCGTGGTCCTCGCGGAGGCCCGGCGAGCCGGCCTCCACCTGGCCACCGCGGAATCCTGCACCGGGGGAGGGATCGGGGCCCGGCTCACCGCCATTCCGGGCAGCTCGGAGGTCTTCCTCGGCGGGGTCATCGCCTATGACAACCAGCCGAAGCGCTCGCTGCTCGATGTCCCCGGGGAACTGTTCGCGACGCACGGCGCGGTGAGCGAGCCGGTGGCGGCGGCGATGGCCGCCGGCGCCGCCCGGCGCTTTGGAGCGGAACTCACGATCTCGGTCACCGGGATCGCCGGCCCCGACGGAGGGACGCCCGACAAGCCGGTGGGTCTGGTATTCCTGGGCATCTCCATACGGGGCGCCGTGACCGTGCATCGGCACCAGTTTCCGGGCTCGCGGGAGGATGTCCGTAGCCGCGCCGTCCAGATGGCTCTCTTCCGGCTCCTCAAGCTCCTCCGGACGGACCCGTCGCCCGCGGGAACCACGGTCTAGCGGGTAACCTGCGGGCGCCTCCCTGCGTCTGGTCTCCTGCCAGACTGGCCCATCCCCCCGGGCACACGGGTTGCTGTTATCTTTGTCCTGACTGCCACGAGGCGATCCTGCAAGTGATTGAATCCCATAACGTTGGAAATGATGGCCTGGGCGGGGACGCCACCGGTGCCTCCCCTCAGGATGCCGGGACGGCGGGGGCTCCCGTCGAGGTGCATTCGGCGCTCCCGCTGGAGCCCGACACCGAGGCCATTCGCCGCCTCGAGGGGGAGCTGGACGCCGCCAAGGACCGGCACCTCCGGCTCGCCGCAGAGTACGACAATTTCCGCCGTCGGGCGGCACGGGAGCGGGAGGAACTGAGCCAGCGTTCCCAGGCGCAACTCGCGGGCAGGCTGCTGGACGTGCTGGATGACCTCGACCGGGTCATGCAGGGGGCGGGGGTGGCCGCCGGCGGAGATGTGCTGCAGCAGGCGCTGGTGCTGATGGACCGGAAGCTCCGGAAGGAACTGGAGACGGCCGGCCTCGAGCGGCTCGATCCCGTGGGTCAGCCGTTCGACCCTGCGGTGGCGGAGGCGGTTTCGGTGATCGCGCCGGCCGCGCCGGAGCAGGACCATACTGTCGCTGCCACCTTCCAGGCGGGATACCGCTTCAAGGGCACCTTGATCCGCCCAGCCCGGGTCCAGGTCTACTCCACCGAAGGGCACGCCTGACGTGGCCCGGGACTTCTATCAGGTCCTTGGGGTCCCCGACAGCGCCACGCCGGAGGAGATCAAGAAGGCCTACCGGCGGCTGGCCAAGCAGCATCACCCCGACGCGAACCCCAATAACCCCCAGGCGGCCGAGCGCTTCAAGGAGGTGTCGGAGGCGCACGCCGTGCTTTCTGATGCTGACAAGCGCAAGCAATACGACCAGATGCGCCGCCTGGGCGCATTTGACGGCGGGGGGGGCTTCCGTCGCCAGGGCGCCGGCGGCGCGCGGGCCGGAACGGCCGGCGGCGGGCCCGGCGGCGGAACCGAGGGGTTCGACTTCTCCGATGTGGGCAGCTTCGGCCTGGGCGATATCTTCTCCTCCATTTTCGGCAGGGGCGGTCGAGCCGAACCGGAGATCGCCGAGGCCATCGAGACGGTGGTGGAGATTCCGTTCCGGGTGGCGGCGCTGGGGGGGAAGGTGCCGGTGCGCCTCCCGCTTACCGAGACCTGCCGTACCTGCACCGGAAGCGGCGCGGCACCGGGTGCCAAGATCTCGACCTGTCCCGAGTGCAATGGGCGCGGCAATGTGACCTTCGGCCAGGGTGGCTTCGCGGTCAGCCGGCCCTGCCCGCAGTGTCGTGGCAAGGGGAGGATCCCCTCCACCCCATGCCCGGCCTGCGGCGGCGCGGGCGAGGTGCGGCACGAGCGCGAGGTCTTGATCACGGTGCCCCCGGGCACCGAGACCGGCGCCAAGGTGCGGCTCAAGGGGCAGGGGCAGTCCGCCGCTCCAGGGCTCCCCCCGGGCGATATCGTCGTGACCTTCCAGGTCCAGCCTGACCGTTTCTTTCACCGGGACGGACTGGACCTCGTCTGCGAGGTCCCGATCAACCTGGCCCAGGCGGTGCTCGGCACCCGCCTTCGGGTGCGGACGCTGGATGGCAAGAAGGTCGTGCTGAAGGTCCCGGCGGGCACCCAGCCGGGACGGAAGTTCCGCATCAAGGGGCTGGGCATCGAGAAGGGTGACCGGCGGGGAGACCAGCTGGTCCAGGTCCAAGTGCAGATCCCGGCCACCCTGACCCCGGAACAGGAAGCCCTGCTGAAGCAGTTCGCGGAGCTGTCCGGCCTGGCCTACTGACTCAGCGGGTCGGAATGGGGAATTCGCCCGTCCGACCCGTCTCCCGGTGGCTCTCGACCAGCGCGCGGTGGGTCGCGAGTTCCAGGTCCGGGGAGGGCGGCCGGCGCTGGGCGTAATGCCCATCCGCATCCAGTTCCCACGCCTGCCGGTTGTCCTGCCACATCAGGTTGAGCTGGTCGCGGATCGCGGCCCGGTGCGCCGGATCGAGCACCGGGGCAACGGCCTCGATTCGCCGGTCGAGGTTGCGGGGCATCCAGTCGGCGGAGCCGATGTAGACCTCTTCCGCCCCGCCATTCAGGAAGTAGAACGCGCGCGAATGCTCGAGGAACCGGCCGATCACGCTGATCACCCGGATCCGGTCGCTCACCCCCGGAACCCCGGGGCGGAGGCAGCAGATCCCGCGCACGATCAGGTCCACCGCCACTCCGGCCTGCGACGCCTCGTAGAGCGCCCGGATGAGGGCCGGGTCCACCAGGGCGTTCATCTTCGCGAAGATCCGCGCGGGCCGCCCCGCCCGGGCATGCTCCGCCTCCCGCTGGATCATGGCCACGAACCGTTCCCGCATTCCCCGCGGGGCGGTGATCAGCCGCCGGTATTCCTGCGGCGCGCCGAACCCGGTGAGGACATTGAACAGGTCGGTGAGATCGGCACCGAAGTCGGGGTCGGTGGTGAACAGGCCGAAGTCGGTGTAGAGCCGTGCGGTGCGCGGGTGATAGTTGCCGGTGCCGAGGTGCACGTAGCGGCGCATGGTCTCGCCCTCGCGGCGCACCACCAGCATCACCTTGGCATGGGTCTTCAAACCCGCCACGCCGTAACTCACGTGCACCCCGACGTCCTCCAGCCGCTGGGCCCAGCGGATGTTGTTCTCCTCGTCGAACCGGGCCTGCAGCTCGATCAGCACCGCCACCTGCTTGCCCCGTTCGGCGGCCTGCGCCAGCAGCCGCGCAATGCTGGAGTCGCCGCCGGTGCGGTAGAGCGTGAGCTTGATGGCCACCACGTCCGGATCATCCACGGCGGTCTGGATGAAGCGCTCCACCGAACTGGTGAAGCTCTCGTACGGATGGTGGACCAGCACGTCCCCCTCCCGGATGACCTCGAACATGTTGCGTCCGCCGGCCAGGCGATTGGGGATCACGGGATGGTGCGGGGGGTCCTTGAGCGCCGGCAGGTCGATGGCCGACGCCAGCGAGAGCAGGTCCGCGGTGTCCAGCAACCCGCTGACCTCGTAGACGTCGTCCGCGCCCAGCGTGGCCGAGAGCTCCGCCTGGGCGGCGTTGAATTCCGACAGCAGCACCTCCCGGATGGACTGCGGGAGGTTGGGCGAGACCTCGAGCCGCACCACCGCACCGAAGCGGCGATTCCGCACTTCCTCCTGGATCGTGCTCAGCAGGTCCTCGGCCTCATCGTGGTCCACCTCGAAGTCGGTGTTCCGGGTGATCCGGAACGGGTAGCAGCCGAGGATCTCCACGCCCGGAAAGAGCGCCTCGATGTTGGCGGTAATCAGCTGTTCCAGGGGCAGGTAGCGCCATCCCTCGCTCACGCGGACCCAGCGGGGCAGGATCTTCGGGACTTTCACCCGGGCGAACCGCTCCTCCCCGTCCAGGTCCCGGAGCGCCACGGCGAGCGAGAGGCTCAGGTTCGAGATGTAGGGGAAGGGGTGCGCCGGGTCCACGGCGAGCGGGGTGAGCACCGGGAAGACGTTGTCGCGGAAATGCCGGTTCACCTGCTCGCGCTCCGCCTCGGTCAGGTCGCCGATATCGAGCAGCGTGGCCCCGTGGCCCGACAGCGCCGGCAGGACCTCCTCGTGCAGCGCCCGGCCATGATCCCGGACCTGCTCCCGCACCACGGCCGCGATCTGGCGCAGCTGGGCTTCCGGGGTCAGTCCATCCGGGGACCGCTCGCTGTAACCGGCCGCGAGCTGGTCCTTGAGTCCGGCGACCCGGATCTGGAAGAACTCATCCAGGTTGGAACTGAAGATCCCGAAGAACTTGAGCCGCTCCAGCAGCGGCGTGCGGGGATCCTCCCCCTCATGCAGCACCCGGCGATTGAATGCCAGCCACGAGAGTTCGCGGTTGCTGTAGAGGCCCGGCTGTCCCAGGTCGGGGGCCGGTTCCGGGCTGGTGGGGACACGGGGGAGCGTGGCGTCGGTCACGGGAGGGAATTTACCGGCCGGCGCGAGCGGGGCCAGCTTCTGTAACGGCAGGGTAACAGCCACTCCAGGCCACCCATTCCCGCCGGCCTCAGCTCAGGGGTGCTGCACCCGGATCTCCTTCTCGCCCACCATGATGGAGAGGAGGAGGCTCACCAGGCTGATCAGCAGCCCGGCCCAGAAGGCGGGCCAGAAGCCCGCCACATGGAACCCCAGGCCGAGGGGGTTCGACAGCCAGCTGGTAAAGAGCAGCAGCATGGCGTTGATCACGAACAGGAACAGCCCCAGACTCACCAGCACCAGCGGGCAGGTGAGCAGCGTGAGGACCGGCCGGAGCACCGCGTTGACCAGGCCGAAGATCGCGGCCACCAGCAGCAAACCCAGCGGGCCCCCGTCGTAGTCCACCCCGGGCACCACCTGGACCGCGACGTAGAGGGCCAGGGTGTTGATGAGCCAGCGGACGAAGAGGCTGCGCATCAGGTATCCTGGCGGAGATAGTGATCGAACCAATCCAGCACCGTGGACCACCAGAGCCGGCGGTTGCGCGGGCGGGTGACGAAATGGTCCTCGTCGGGGAAGTACAGGAACTTCGCCGGGATGCCGCGCAGGCGGAGGGCGGTGAACGCCTGCAGCCCCTCGGAGACGTCCACCCGGTAGTCGTGCTGGCTGTGCACCACCAGCATCGGGGTGCGCCAGTTGGCCACGAAGTTGGCCGGCGACCATTTCTCCATGATGGCCCGCGCCGACGGATCCGCCGGGGTGCCGCCGAACTCCCAGGTCGGAAACCAGAGCTCCTCGGTGGTGCCCGCCATGGAGAGCGGGTTGAAGATGCCGTCGTGGGCGACGAGCGCCCGGAACCGGCTGGTGTGGCCGGCCATCCAGTACACCATGTAGCCCCCGTAGGACGCCCCCGCCGCCCCCATCCGGGTGCTGTCGACGTAGGGGAGCCGTGCCAGGATGTCGAGGCCCCGCATGAGGTCGTCGTAGGGGAGCCCACCCCAGTTCCTGCTGATGCTGTTGGTGAAGTTCTGGCCGTAGCCGGTGGAGCCATGAAAGTTGACCGCAGCCACCACGTAGCCGCGGGCCGCAAACGTGGCGTAGTTCCAGCGCCCATGCCACTGGTCCAGCCAGGCTCCCTGCGGGCCGCCGTGGATCAGGTAGAGCAGCGGATAGCGCCGGCCGGGCGCGAATCCCGGCGGCTTCATGATCCAGCCGAAGACCGAGTCGTTGCGGGCGCTCAGGAAGCCGAATTCCTCCAGCGCCGGGATGTCCCACCCGCCGAAGCGCTCCTCGTTCACCCGGGTGACCGGCCGCGCGTTCTTCCCGTCCAGTGTCGCGGCCCAGACCTCGGGCGCCCGCCGCGCCGTCGAGCGCAGGAACACCATGACCTCGGCGGCGCTCGCCACCTGCAGGGCGGTATTGGTGCCGCCGCGCACCAGCCGCGTGGTCCGTCCGGTCGGCACCTCGATGCGATAGATCGCCTGCCCACCGCGCTCCTCGACCTCCGCCAGCACGCCCCGGGCATCCGGCAGCCACTGGA
Source organism: Gemmatimonadota bacterium (assembly GCA_033763675.1). Lineage (GTDB taxonomy): Bacteria > Gemmatimonadota > Gemmatimonadetes > Gemmatimonadales > GWC2-71-9 > JADJOM01. The sequence goes on along the minus strand of JANRJZ010000042.1, from coordinate 2,953 downwards.
AGGCACTGACGGACAGCTCCCAGCGCGGGGTCACCGAGAACCGGCGGCCGCTGGCGCGGTCGAACAGCATGAGCTGCTGGCGGTCCGCCTCGAAGCCCGGCGTGGGCATCGCCAGGTAGGCGACGTAGCGCCCATCCGGCGAGTATTGTGGCGAGTGGTCGTTGCCCTTGCTGCTCGTGATGGCCTGCCGGGCGGAGCCGTCCGGGCCCATCACGAAGATGTCGTTGTTGGTGCTCGTGGCGAGCGCGGAGTCGGGGTTGTACACCACGGCCAGCTCGGTGCCCACCGGGGAGAAGGCGATGTCCCGCCCGCCCAGCGCCAGCGGCGGCACGTCCCGATCGAAGGGAGTCACGTCGGTGGTGGTGCCGTCGGCCAGTTCCACCCGGAACAGGTGGGAGCGCACACCCAGGCGCCATTCGTTCCAGTGACGGTAGAACAGCTCGGTGAAGATCCGGGCCTCGGTGGGCCACGGCGCCGCCCGCCGGGCCGCCTCGCTCGAATCGCCCCAGGGGACGTCGGTCCAGAAGTAGAGTGCCTTGCCGTCCGGCGCCCAGAGGTAATCGGCGATGCCGTCGCTCCCGTTGGTCACCTTGACGGGCTCCCCGCCGCGGGTGGGCATGCGCCAGATCTGCGCTCCCCCGTCGCGGGTGGAGATGAAGGCCAGCCAGCGGCCATCCGGCGACCACCGTGGCGCCCGATCGTTCCCCGCCGGCGCCGGGACCTGGGTGCTCCCGGCCGTGGCGAGGTCCGCGACCCAGACCCGGCTGCTCGCGCGATTCTCCTCGAAACTCGGCGTCGCCAGGGTGTAGGCCACCAGGTTGCCGTCGGGGGAGACCTGCGGGTCCGAGACGATGGGCAGCGTGATGAAGTCATCGATGCCCGGCCCGCCGCGGTCCTGGCCGGCGAGGGCGCCGGGAGAGAGCGGCAGGAGAAGCGCCAGTGCCGCGCCGAGCCGAAGGGCCCGCATCAGGCGATCACCCCGCCGCCCAGCACCTGGCCATCCGCGGCATAAAGGACGCCGGATTGGCCGGGGGTGATCGCCCGCACCGGGGTCGCCAGGGCCAGGGTGTACTCCCCCTCGCCGGCCACGACCACCGTGGCGGGCACGGCGGTGGCGCGGTACCGGATCTGCACCAGGCAGCCGTCCCCGAGGGCGAGCGGCTCCGCCAGCCAGTTGAGCTCCTGCAGCCGGACGGTGTGGCCCTGCAGGTCCGCGAGCCCGCCCACCACCACTTCCCGGCGCTCGGGGCGGATCGCGACGACGTACCGCGCCGCGCCCCCGCCGCCGGGGAGGCCCTTCCGCTGCCCGATGGTGTAGCGGGCAAAGCCCTCGTGCGTGCCCAGCGCCTCGCCGGTCACGCTCACCAGCGGCCCGGGGGTGAGCGCCGGGGCATCGGCGGGGAGGTGGTCGGCCAGCACCCGGACGTAGTCGTCATCCGGCACAAAGCAGATCTCCACCGACTCGGGCTTCTCGGCGGTGACCAGTCCGAGCCGCCGGGCATGGGCCCGTGTCTCGGCCTTGGTGAGGGTCCCCACAGGGGTGCGCATGCGGGCGACGACGGCCCGGTCGATGCCCCAGAGAAAATAGCTCTGGTCCTTGGCCGGATCGCTGCCGCGGTAGAGCCGTCCCGCGCGCGCGATGACATAATGGCCGGTGGCGATGGCGCTGCAGCCCAGGGCATCGGCGTGAGCCAGGAGATCCCGGAACTTGGTGAAGGAGTTGCAGCGGACGCACGGGATCGGCGTCCGGCCCCGGCTGTACTCATCCACGAAGTTGCGAATGACGTCGCGGCTGAAGCGGTCCTCGAGGTTGAGCACGTAGTGCGGCACGCCGAGCATCCGGCAGACATCGCGGGCGTCGTTGATGGAATCGAGGGAGCAGCAGGGGCGGTCCGGAACGCGGTCCCCGTAGCAGAAGAGCTTCATCGTGGCGCCGATGACCTCATGCCCCTGGGCCACCAGCTCGGCGGCGGCCACCGAGCTGTCCACCCCGCCACTCATCGCCACCAGTATCCGCTCAGCCATGGCTCAGGGCTCCCGCCGCGCCGCGGGCGCGGTCCACCACCTGTGGCAGGACCGTGAGGACACGCGCGATGTCCTCCGCCGTGGTCTCCCGGCCCAGGCTGAGCCGGAGCACGCCCCGCGCCAGCGCCGCCGGGATGCCCATCGCGCTCAGCACGTGCGAGGGCTCGACTGCCCCGGTGGCGCAGGCCGACCCCCCGGACGCGGAGATCCCGGCCTGATCGAGGAGCATGAGCAGGGTGCCGGTCTCCGCCCCCGGTACCAGGACGGAAACGATGTGCGGCGCCGACGCGATGTCGCCGCAGGTCGGGAGGAGGTCCGGCAGGATGGCGCGGAGCCCGTCGAGCAGCCGGGCGCGGAGCGCGGTGAGCCGCGCCAGCTCCGCGGCCTGCTCCGCGACGGCGAGCGCCGCCGCCCGGCCCAGCCCGACGGCGCCGGCGATATTCTCGGTGCCGGGACGCACGCCGTGCTGCTGGCTGCCCCCCACCACCAGCGGCGACAATGCGACCCCGCGCCGCACCAGGAGCGCCCCGATGCCCTTGGGGGCGCCCAGCTTGTGGCCGGAGATGGTCGCCAGCCCGATGGGCAGCGCGCCGGGATTGAGCGGCAGCTTGCCGAATCCCTGGACCAGGTCGGAATGGAAGGTGACGCCATGGGCCCGACACGCCTCGGCGAGGCGCGCCACGGGGTGGATGACCCCGGTCTCGTTGTTGACCCACATGGCCGAGATCACCGCCGGGCGCGCCTCCAGTGTCTCCTGCAGCGCGACGGGCTCAAGTTGACCCTGTGGGTCGACCGGAAGCAGCCGCTCCGCCCCGCCGTGTGCGGCAACGGCGTGCGCCGCCGCCAGCACCGCCTTGTGCTCGGTGGCCGCGACGGCCACGACCGGCGTCGTGGCCGTGGCCCGGACTGCCTCCGCCCGGCCCAGGAT
>JANRJZ010000041.1:0-3230 GCA_033763675.1 Gemmatimonadota bacterium | reverse complement strand
TCCCCCTCGAGGGCCAGGTTCCGCAGCACGAAGATGCCCAGCCGGCCGCCGAGCCCGACCCGGTCATCGAAGTTGAGATCGGTGTCGTACTTCGTGAACCGCCCGAACGCACCGACCTCGATCGTCCCCGCCGACTGCGCCACGAGCGGCGCGGCAGCGAGAAGCGCGAGCATCGGAAGCAGACCCCGTGTGACCTTCATGACCACCTCCAGCAGGTGAGTGTACCCCCGGCGAATGCGCCGACAGTAGTGGGCCCGCACGCGGCCGTCAACCATCCCGCCGGCATCACGTTAGACGAGTGTGAGGCAGGTCACATCACCAGTTCCCGGAGTACCGCGAGCACCGCCGCGGCGTGACCCTTCGGCCGCACCTTCGGGAAGACGTGCGCCACCCGCCCGGCGCGGTCGATCACGAAGGTGCTCCGCAGGATCCCAACGTACTTCTTCCCGTACATCGACTTCTCGCCCCAGGCGCCATAGGCCTTGGCCACGGCGTGGTCCACATCCGCGAGGAGGGGAAAGGGAAGCTGGTGTGCCGTGCGGAAGAGCCGATGGGAGGCGACCGGATCGGGAGAGACGCCGAGCACCGCGGCGCGCGTGGCCCGGACCGCATCCCAGTTATCGCGGAACTCGCACGCCTCCGCGGTGCAGCCCGGGCTCGCGTCTTTCGGATAGAAGTACAGCACCACTGGGCGCCCCTCGAAGTCCCGCAGCGCCAGGCGGCGCCCGGTGGTCGAGGGGAGGGAGAAGGCGGGGGCCCGGGAGCCTACGCGGGGCATCGGCATCGGGGGAGGCTGCACTCGGGTTCGGGCGGGGCCGGACGGTCAGGGAAGCCGTTCGAGCGACGCGTCAGGAGGAGCGGGGAGGCGGAAGAGATTCAGTGCCGCGCCGCGGCGCAGGTCGCGGTCCAGCAGGTTCCAGGTGGCGAAACCGTCCTCGGAGGCCGGTTCCAGCACCACCACGGCGAAGGCACCCAGCCGCTGATCGGTGGGGACGTAATACCAGCCGGGGGCCGCGTCGGCGGTGGCGGGACGCCACGCCCCCCGCACCGCGACGGTGCGGTGACCCTCGAAGACGAAGGGCGCCGCCCGCAGGCTGTCCACGGTGAACGCCTCCGCCGCGCCGGACCAGGGGCCCCGGAGCCGCGCCACCTGCACCCCCTGGCTCCGCAGCAGCGTCACGAGGTGGGTGAGCGCCGGCGGGAGGAGGTAGCCGGCGGGCCGGCTCACCCACTCCGTACCGGTGAAGCGGTCGAACACCGGCATCCGGATGGTCCGGAACGTCCCGCTGCGGCGCCGCCGGGCGTAGCCATGGCTGCCGTCCCCGTCGGCCGTGGTCAGCTCCGCGATCACCTCGTCCATGCGGGGTGGGGCGAGGACCGAGCCCAGGGCGATCGAATCGGGGCGCCAGCGGTCGGAGGCCGCCACCACCCGGCGAATCGCCGTCCGCTCCTCCGCGGCAAGAGAGAGGGCTTCCCGGACGAAGAGGTACGTGGCCCGGATCCGGACCGGGAAGGGGTCGTTGCTGTACGCCTCGGAGAGAATCGGGATCCGCCCGCGCAGCCCCGCGGCGTTGGTGCCGAAGCGGGGACGGGCGTCGTAGGTCTCCCACCCCTGGACCAGGGAGTCGGGCTCCTGGTTGCGGAAGTTCCCGTAGGGAAACGTTTCGACCCGGTGCCGGCGGCGCATGCGCTCTCGCAGCGCGGGAAGGAAGCGGTCCCGGGCGTAGTCGTTGGCGGGACTCGAGTTCGGGTTGAGCCCGGGGGACCAGGTCAGGGCGTAGCCGTGGTAGGAGCCGTTGGTGGTGTGGAGGTCGATGAAGAGATCGGGATCCCACGCCGCGAGCAGCGCCAGCGCGGCCCGGGACTCGGGCGCCTCGAGCTTCACGTAGTCCCGGTTGAGGTCGAGTCCCTGGCCATTGGCGCGGAGACCCACGATGGCGGGGCCGTTCTGGCCGGGGCGGTGACGCTCCCCGGGACCGAAGCGCTCGTTGCCGTCGGCGTTGTAGATCGGCACCACGAGCAGGATGACGCTGTCCAGGAGCGGCGCCAGGGTGCCCACCGTCAGGTCCCGGAGCAGCATCAGCGCCGCTTCCTTTCCCTCGACCTCGCCGGCATGGATGTTCGCCTGGAGGTAGATGACCGGCTTTCCGCTCCGCGCCGCCGCCGCGGGGTCCTCCACCATCGGCCGGGCGGCGAGGACCCAGGGGAGCCACCGCCCCTCGCTGCTCTGTCCCAGGGTCCCCAGCCGGATTTCCCGCGTGCTCCGGGCGAGCGAATCGAGGAACCCGATCACATCGCCATAGCCGCTCGTCTCTGCGCCGGCGGTCCGCTCGGCCCTGGTCTGCTGGGCGGCCAGGGGTGTCCCCGCGCCGGTGAAGGCGAGGAGCGCGACGAAGGCGGAGGCGCGGAGTGGGGACATGGGGCTGGGCACCACGGCGTGGGGGTGATCTGGCGCACGCGCCCGGGGGGCGGGCCTGCTTCGTGCTAAGGATAGTCGGCAGCACGCACCCGGTTCGACCCCGGCCAGGGCCTCATGGGCCCGACGCGGCGAGCCCGAGCAGGAGGAGGCAAACATATGCGGGAGGCAGCCTTGCAGCAGCCCCGGAGTTCGGGATTCCCCCTGGTGGACCGTCTCGGCGAGCTCTGCATCAGCGGGCGGGACAGCGCCGCCTATCTCTGGCAAGTTCCCATGGACATGAACGTCCGGGCGGAAATTGACCGCAAACTGGTGGAAATCAGGGCCGAGTGCGAGCGCCAGAACCGGCGGGAGATGAACCGGATCGTGGAGGAGCTGGAAACCGCCCTGGCGGCCAGCCCCAGCCCGCAGCAAGTCGAGATCCTGCAGGATGGGTTCGACCGGCTGGTGAAGCTCTGGCAGGCGGCCAAGTCCGGGCTGCTCTAGTCCCATTGACAGGCTCGGTCATCGGACGCCAATTGGGACATCCCTCGAGCCCCTGAGCCCATGTCCCAGCCTGCCTTCCGTGCCCCGGGTGCAGCCCGGCGCGTCATCAAGTGCGCCGCCGCCGCGCTGCTCTCCCTGCTGGTGATCACCTGCACCGACAATCCGGTGGGACCGGGCCGGCCGGGGCTCGGCAGCCTGCGAGTGGCGCCGACCTTCAACGCCTTCGCCCGCAACGCGCCGCTCACGCTCGACAACGTCCGGGTCCTCGTGGTCCGGCCCCCCAGCGACACCCTGGCCCGCGTGGCCCGCAGCTTCAGCGTCAGCAGCA
>JANRJZ010000040.1:0-2721 GCA_033763675.1 Gemmatimonadota bacterium | reverse complement strand
GTCGGTGGCGCGTTCCAGCGCCAGCGCCAGCCGGCCGCGCTCGGCCTCGCGGGCGCTGCGCCGGGCCCGTTGCGCCAGCGCGATGATGCCGGTCATCAGGGCGCTGACCACGAACCCCAGCGTCATCACCAGGCCGGGAAGGGGGGAACGGTTGCTCGCCAGGGTGGCGGCGGTGGGCCAGGCGGTGAGGATGAAGCGGACGCTGCCCATCTCCAGCGGCAGGCTGCGGGAGAGGCGGCGCTCGCCGGAGGAAGGGGTGACCCCGCCGCCCAGGACCTCGCCGCCGCCGGAGATGCTGAAGCGGAAGCCGCGTGTCGTATCGGCCAGCACGTCCCGGAAGAGGCCGGCGGCATGCATCACGCCGCCCATGGCGCCGGTGCAGGTGCCGCCACGGCAGGCGGGCGCGACGACGAGGAACACGCGCGACCGGTCGTCCAGCGGCAGGAAGGCAACCGTGTCCGGCAGCCCTCCGGCCCGGTTCAGGTAGCTGGTCCAGACCGAGTCCACCCCGGGGTAGGGTGGCGAGACGGTGAGGGGCTCCAGGGCGGCGCCGTCGGTGCGCAGCCAGTACCCGGCGGCGAGTCCGGGGAGATCCCGGCGGAGGTCCTCGAGGGTTCCATCCCGCCGGGCTGGGGCGAGGCGGGTGACGCCCGCGCTGGCCACCCGGAGCATGGTCCGGGCGGTCACCTCGACCTCACGGAGGAGGCCGCGCCGTTCCGCCCCGGCCGCCTGCGTGGCGAGGGCCAGGAGCTGGGCGCGCTCCCGGACCACCAGCGCCTGGCCGAGGACCAGCACGGTCACCGCCCCCGCGAGGCCGGCGGCCCAGGGGAGCCAGCGGGCCGATTCCGGAAGCCCCGGGGACCAGGCCGCGACCAGGTAGCAGGCGCCTAACAGGAGCGCTCCCGCCACCACCTGGAGGGAGACGCCGGCGACTTTCGGGTCCGCCAGCGGGTCGAGCACGTTGGTGGCGCGGGCCAGGAGGAAGGTGACGGAGAGCGCCACGAGGACGAAGCCGCTCACGCCGAAGGCGAGCGCCTCGCGTTCCCGCCGCGAACCAAGACCGGCGGCGAAGACCCCCGCGGCCGCGGTGGTGAGCATCGTGCTCGCGGCGACCGCGAGTTCGCCATCCGGCAAGGCCACGCCCCCCAGGCGGGAGAGGAGCGCGGTGAATCCCGCGAGGGTGGCGGCCCCGGAGAACGTCAGGCCAAGCCGGTGCTGGCCCAGGAAGGTGGCGAGCACGGCCAGGGCGATCGCGGTGAGGAGCAGCGAACCGTAGAGGCGGAGGGGGGGCCAGCCGGGGACCGGGGCGGCCAGCTCGGGAAACGCCGGCAGCTGCCCCGCCAGGCCGAGCAGCCCCGTGGCCAGGGCCACGGCGGCGAGGACGGCGGCGAGCGATCGGGTGGAGTGGCTGTTATCCGGATTCATGGGGTGCAGGGAAAAAGAACAAGGCACGGTCCCCGCGCCACCGCGCGGTGTCCGTGCCTTCGACTTGCGGGTCTGGTCCCCGCCCGACAAGGCCTGCCTGACGTCTTCGATGACCGGCCTACCATACGCTCGGCCCGGGGGAAAGGCAAGCACGGACGGGGCCGTTATGTTCCGGTGCGCCCCCGTATCGCACCGACCGCCGCCCGGGATCCATCATGCATCCGCTCGCCGGCCACCCCGCCCCCGCCGACCTGCTCATTGATGTCGCCGCGCTGGAACGCGCGTACCACGAGCGCCGCCCCGACCCGGCGGTGCCGGTGGAACGGGTGAGCTTCGGGACCAGCGGGCACCGGGGCACCCCCGGGAACGGCAGCTTCACCGCGGCGCATATCCGCGCTATCACCCAGGCCATCTGCGAGTACCGCGCGGGGGCGGGGATCACGGGGCCGCTGTTCGTGGGGAAGGACACGCATGCCCTCTCCCGCGCGGCGGAGCGGACGGCACTCGAGGTGCTGGAGGCCGCCGGCGTGGACGTGGTGGTGCAGCCTGGGGATGGGTATACCCCGACGCCGGTGGTGTCGCATGCGATCCTGGAGTGGAACGGAAATCGAGGAGGGGCGGGGCTGAGAGGGGCGGAGCTGCGCTCCGCCCCGGGCATGGCGGACGGGATCGTGATCACCCCTTCCCACAATCCCCCCGAAGACGGCGGCTTCAAGTACAACCCGCCCAACGGCGGCCCGGCGGACACCGACGTCACCACCTGGATCCAGGACCGTGCGAACCAGCTACTGATCGGGGCTGTAAGGGCGACCCCTCGTGGTCGCCCGTCAGCCGCCCGATCCGAAGACATGACCGCGCAGTACGTGGACGATCTGGCCGCCGCGATCGACTTCGATGCCATCCGCGGTGCCCGGCTCCGGATCGGGGTGGACCCGATGGGGGGCGCCTCCCTCGCCGCATGGGCCGCGATCCGCGACCGGTACGGCCTGGACCTGACCATCGTGAATGACCGGGTGGATCCGCGGTTCGGCTTCATGACCGTGGATCACGACGGCCGGATCCGCATGGACTGCTCCAGCCCCGCCGCGATGGCCAGCCTGGTCGGGCTCAAGGACCGGTTTGATATCGCCTGCGGCAACGATCCCGACGCCGACCGCCACGGCATCGTGACCCCGTCGGTGGGGCTGATGAACCCGAATCACTACCTGGCGGTGGCCATTCATTACCTGCGGGGGCACCGGCCCGGGTGGCCCGCCGGGGCCGCGGTGGGGAAGACGCTGGTCTCGAGCGCCATCA
>JANRJZ010000039.1:0-5699 GCA_033763675.1 Gemmatimonadota bacterium | reverse complement strand
TCGAGCGGGTGCGGCAGGACACCGGGCTGCCGGTGCTGACCGACATCCACGAGCCGGCGCAGGCTGCCCTCGTGGCCTCGGTGGTGGATGCGATCCAGGTCCCGGCCTTTCTCTGCCGGCAGACCGACCTGCTCCTGGCCGCGGGCCGGACCGGCTTGCCGGTGAACCTCAAGAAGGGGCAGTGGCTGGCGCCGGAGGCGATGGCCGGCGCGGCGGGGAAGGTGCGAAGCGGCGGCAGTCAGGACCTGGCCGTGACGGAGCGGGGTCATGCCTTCGGGTACGGGGACCTCGTCGTGGACATGCGCAGCTTCGAGCGGCTCCGGCGGGCCTGTGGCGCTCCGGCACTGTTCGACGCCACCCATGCCGCGCAGCAGCCGGGACAGGGACCGGGCGGCGCCAGCGGCGGGCAACGGGACCAGGTCCCGACGCTGCTGCTGGCCGCCGCGGCCGCCGGGGCGGACGGCTTCTTCCTGGAGACGCACCCGGCGCCGGAGCAGGCCCTGAGCGATGCCGCCACGCAGTGGCCCCTCGACCGGCTGGAGGACCTCATGGCCCGCACGCTGGATGTCTGGCATGCCGCGCGCCGCGCCGCTCCCGCGCCGAGCCGGCCCGGATGATCGACCCGGCGGTGGCGTCGCGGATCAAGCTGCTGGCGCTGGATGTGGACGGCGTGCTGACCAACAACGCCATCTACCTCGGGCTGGTCGAGGGGCAGCGGATCGAGTTCAAGCAGTTCGATATCCAAGACGGCCTGGCCATGGGGCTGGCCCGGCGGATGGGGCTGGTGCTGGCCTGGGTGAGCGGTCGGTACTCCGACGCCACCACGCTCCGGGCCGCCGAACTCCGGATCGACGAGGTCATTCAGGACAAGGGCGCCCGCAAGGTGCCGGCGATGACCGAGATGCTCCTCCGCCGGGGGCTGGGCTGGGAGGAGGTGGCGTTCCTGGGGGACGACCTCGCCGATGTGCCGGTGCTGCGCCGGGTGGGGCTGCCCATGGCGGTCGCGAACGCGGTGGACGAGGTGAAGGGCCTGGTCAGCTACACGACGCGGGCGCCGGGCGGCAGTGGGGCGGTGCGGGAGGCCATCGAGGCGCTGCTCCGGGCCCAGGGGCGCTGGGAGGACGCGGTGCGGACCTATCTCGAGGATCGGGGAGAGACGGCATGAGGCGTGGCGCGGTGCGGGTCCTGGCGCTGGCGGGGCTGGTCGCGGTGGTGGCGGCCTGCGCCGAGGAAGGCGTCAAGCCGACGGTCACCGTGACCGCCGCGGACACCGCCGACCAGGTGCTGTTCAAGATGGAGCACATGATCACCACCGACGGGGTGCGGCGCACCCGGGTGGTGTCGGACACCGCGTACATCTACGAACCGACCCAGCTCGCCCGGCTGAAGCAGGTCACGGTCACGTTCTTCGACGCCAGCGGGTTCGAACGGAGCAGCGTCACCGCGGATTCGGGGCTGTACCAGATGCGCGATGGCTCCATGACCGCGTGGGGGCATGTGGTGGGGAAGACGCCGGACGGGCGCCGCCTCACCAGCGAAGAGCTGCGGTACGACGCCCGCACCCGGGAGATCTCCTCCAGCCGCCCGTTCGTGTTCGACCGGCCGGGCCACCACCTCGAGGGCAACGGCTTCGTCTCCGATCCGGATTTCGCCAATATCCGCGCCCAGCAGCCGCACGGCGGGCAGACCCGCCGGGACAGCACCCCGGGCGGGTTCATCCTGCCGGGGCAATGAGCATGCGTCCCCCCGCGGTGCGGCGTTCGTTGGCGGCTCTGCTCCTCGCGCTGGGCGCGGGGGCGGGAACGCTTGCGGCGCAACAGCGCGGCCAGGGGTGCCAGTTCCAGATTGACCGGATCGGCGGGGTGGGCTCCCAGGTGCCGGTCGGGGCCGATACCAACTACTACGGCGGCGGTGGCGTCCAGATGAGCTGCGCCGGGACCGCGGTGCGGATGTCGAGCGACAGCGTGGCCTACTTCGGCCGGAAGGGCGCGTCGCTGGTCGTCTTCGTCGGGAATGTCCGGTATCGCGATTCCACCATCACCATGAACGCCGATCTCGGCACCTACTACCGGAACGGCGAGCGGTGGGAGGCCCGGGGGCGGGTGGTGACGGAGAACCTGTCGAGCGGATCAACCCTCGCCGGCCCGCACCTCGACTACTACCGGGTCGTGCCCGGGCTGCGGGACACGGCGGAGCTCTACGCCATCTCCCGGCCCACCATCAAGTCGGTGCCTCGCGACTCCGCCGGGGGGCGCGGCGAGCCATACATCATCGTGGCGGACCGGGTGCGCATCCGGGGTGACGAGCGGATGTGGGCCGCGGGGAAGGTCACCGTGGACCGGAGCGATTTCGCGGCGCGAAGTGATTCACTCTTCCTCGACAGTGGTGCCGAAGGGGAAGGGGTCCTGATCGGGCAGCCCCTCATGCGGGGCACCGGGCGTGACTCCTTCGAGCTGACCGGCGTCCGCATCGAGCTGGCGCTGGAGGACCAGGCCGTCACCTACGTCACCGCCCTGGGCAATGGCCATGCGGTGAGCCGGGACCTGGACCTGGTGGCGGACACCATCGGCCTCGACCTCGTCAACGAGGAGCTGGTGCAGACGCTGGCCTGGGGCGACAGCGTCCGGCCGCGCGGACTGACCGCGGACTACGAGATTCGCGGCGACTCGCTCGCCTTCGACACCCCGGCCCGGACGCTCTCCGAAGTGCGTGCCTACGCCCGCGCCTGGGTGGGCGGGGCCCTCGACTCCGTCAGCAACGAACGGGACTGGATGTCGGGAGACACCGTCGTCGCCCGGTTCGTGCAATGGGATTCGGCCGGCACCGCCCGCACCAGCCTGGGCACCCTCTCCGCGGTGGGGACCGCGCGGTCCTACTATCGGGTGAGCGACGAGAAGCGGGCCGGCGGCCTGCCGTCCATCAACTATGCACGGGGAGACCAGATCACGGTGCACATGAAGCCGGCGGGGGGACGCGGGGTCGCGCGGGTGGACCTGCGCGGACGGGTGGACGGGCTCAATCTCGAGCCGGTGCCGGTGGCGCCCGCGGCGGCGGACTCCACCCCCCCCGGGCCGAGGCCGGAGGCCCGATGACGGACATCCTGGCCCGGGCCGCCGAGATGGACCCGTCCCAGCCGATCGCCCTGGCGGCGCTGGTCCGCGAGGGGGATGCCAGCGGGATCGCCGACTTCACCGCCTTCGCGGCCTCCTATCGGCAGATGGCCCAGGACACGCTCGGCACCACCGGCGGCGGGACGACCGAGATTTCGGGCGATGAGGTCCACGAGAACCTGATCAGCTCGGTCCTGCCGAGACTGGTGGACGCCGGGCTGATCCTCCCCGTTGGCCCGGACGGCTGGACCACGGTCCGCGCCCATGGCGACTGGTGGGGTCCGGCCGTGGCCGATCGCGCCGGCACTGAGGCGGCGCTGGTGGAATCGGCCCGGACGCGGATGCAGGCCCGGCGGAGCGCGTCGCCGTCCCTGGTCACCGCCCCCGTTCCCGGCGGGAGCATCCTCGAAGGCACCGGCCTCTGCAAGAGCTTCAAGCGGCGGCGCGTGGTGGACCAGGTCAGCGTGCACGTGGAGCAGGGGGAGATCGTCGGGCTCCTTGGCCCCAACGGCGCCGGGAAGACCACCACCTTCTACCTGATCACCGGCCTCATCCGGCCCGACGCGGGCACGGTCACCCTCGACGGCAAGGACCTGACCAACGCCCCGATGTACCAGCGGGCCCGGCAGGGCATCGGTTACCTGGCACAGGAGCCGAGCGTGTTCCGGAAGCTGAGTGTCGAGGAGAACATCCTCGCCATCCTCGAGACCCTCGATCTCTCCCGCAGCCAGCGCAGGGAAAAGCTGGAGACGCTGCTGGACGAACTCTCCATCAAGCACCTGCGGAAGAACAAGGCCTACTCGCTCTCCGGCGGCGAGCGCCGCCGGCTGGAGATCACCCGCGCCCTCGTGACCAGTCCCAAGTTCATGCTGCTGGATGAGCCGTTCGCGGGGGTGGATCCGATCGCGGTCCACGACATCCAGACCATTGTCGCCGGACTCCGCCACCGCGGCATCGGGGTGCTCATCACCGACCACAACGTGGAGCAGACCCTCGACATCGTGGACCGGGCCTACATCATGTTCGAGGGCCGGGTCCAGGTGGCGGGTCCGGTGCGGGACCTCGTCTTCGACGACCGGGTCGCGCAGCTCTACCTGGGTCCCACCCTGACGGCCCGGCTCCGCGCCCGGCTGGAGCAGGTCGCGTGAGGACCGGGCTCTCGCAGCATACGTCGCTCCGGCAGGACCTGCGGATCAACCCGCGGCTCTACCAGGCGATGGACATGCTGTACATGCCCATGATGGACCTGCAGCAGCACCTGAAGCAGGAGCTGCTCAGTAATCCGTTCCTCGATCTGGTGGAGCCGGAGGAGGAGGACGTCACCCAGGGGGAGCAGACCCCGACCAAGGAAGAGGAAAAGGAGAAGATCAAGGAGGAGAACGAGACCGACTGGGAGGAGATCCTCCTCAACGGGTTCGAGGTGCAGGGCGGGGCGCGGGAGGAGTACGAGGAGAAGGAGTACACCGAACCGGTCACGGTCGAGACCCAGAACCTCCAGGACCACTTGCGGGAGCAGCTCCTGATGCTGGAGCTGACGCCCCGGCAGAAGCTGCTGGTGGAGGAGTTCCTCGGCAACATCAAGGAGGACGGCTACCTCGCCGCCACCCTGGAGGAGATCATCACCCAGGTGAACCGGCTGCTCGAGGAGTACGCCGACCGCGCGGCGGGACGGCCGCCGGTCCGCCAGGCCCGGATCACCTCCGACCCGGAAGAAGCCTACCCCGACATGTTCGACGAGGAGGCGGCGGAGGAGCGCGCGGAGGACGCGGAAGAGCGCCCCGCCGCCAGCTCCACCATGATGATCGGCGTGCCGGAAGGGGGCGCCACCATCATCGCCGGGGACGCCCCCGCGCCGCCGGAGGCGCTGCCCCCGGGGCATCGCCCCGGCATCCCGTACTTCACCATGGCGGAGGTCGAGGAGATGCTGCACATCATGCAGCGGCTCGACCCGCCCGGCGTCTGTGCCCGCGACTTGCGGGAGTGCCTCCTGATCCAGCTCGAGGAGCGGAAGGACACCGGCAGCCTGACCTACCGCCTCGTGAAGGAAGCCTTCCCCGACCTCATCGCCCACCGGTGGAATGACCTGGGCCGACGGTTCGGCACCGAGCCGCTGAAGGTCCAGACCGCGGCCGACCAGCTCGCCCGGCTGGATCCCAAGCCGGGGCTCAAGCACTCCGCCGGCGGCGATGGCTACGTCATCCCGGACCTGGTCGTGGAAAAGGTCGAGGGCCAGTACCGGGTGTTCCTCAATGACACCGGCGTGCCCCGGCTGCGCCTCTCCCGCTCCTACCAGGAGCTGGCGCGGGACAAGAAGAAGTTCACCGCCGAGCACCGCGAGTTCATCGCGTCGCGGATGAACAGCGCGAACTGGCTGATCCAGGCCATCGAGCAGCGCCGGCAGACCATGCTCAAGGTGATGAACTTCATCGTGGACCGGCAGCGGGAGTTCTTCGAGAAGGGCATCGAGTACCTGAAGCCGCTGACCCTCCGCGAGGTGGCGGAGGTGATCAACATGCACGAGTCCACCGTCAGCCGCGTCACCAACGAGAAGTACGTGCAGACGCCCCGCGGTGTGCTGCCGCTGAAGTT
>JANRJZ010000038.1:0-46966 GCA_033763675.1 Gemmatimonadota bacterium | reverse complement strand
CTGGCGCAGCGCGGGATGCGCCTGCACGTACGCGGCCTTGGCCAGCAGGTAGGTCCGGATCCCGCCGGTCGCCTCGCCGAAGTACTTGGTGATGTCGAGAACGGTGAGGGCGCCCGGGCGGGTCAGCGGCGGAGGGAATGCGGTACAGGAAAGGTCGAGCGCGGGGTCGCCATCGGGAATGAACGAGGGCACGACGGCCCGATCAGTCAGAACAGTCACCGAGTGGATACACGGTGCCGCAGTTGGCGCAGGGGTTCTTGCAGCCCCAGGGGCGGATGGTCACCGGGAAGCCGCAGCGGTTGCAGGGTGGGGACTCGGCGGCTCGGCGGCTGGTCGGCTCGCGCTCGGGCGCCGCGGCCGTTCCCACGGCCGAGCCGCCGAGGCGCCGAGCCGCCGAGCCGTCACTCATGCCGGTAGGCGCCGGTGAGGAATGGATTCGTCAATCGCTCGATCCCGACGGTCGTTTCCGGGCCATGCCCGCTCAGGACCCGGGTGGAGTCGGGCAGCGTGAGGAAGACCCGGTGCAGGCTGTGGAGCAGCGTGGCGAAGTCGCCGCCCGGCAGGTCGGTCCGCCCCACGGATCCGCTGAAGAGCACGTCGCCGCCGAGGATGAGTCCCTCGCCGACCAGGCTCACGCTGCCGGGGGAATGGCCGGGGGTGTGCCGCACCAGCAGCTGGTGCGCGCCGACGGTGACCTGCTGGCCCTCGGCGAGGGAATAATCGGGCGGAGGCGGAGGCTCGAGCTCCACGCCCATCCAGCGTCCCTGCTCGGGGAGTGCGTCGTACAGCTCCCGGTCGGCGGGATGCAGGTAGACCGGCGCCCCGGTCGCGGCCTTGACGGCGCCCACACCCATGATGTGGTCCACGTGGCCATGGGTGAGCCAGATGGCCTCGAGCGTCAGGCGCCGGCGCCCCAGCTCCGCGAGGAACATCCCGGCGTCCTCGCCGGGGTCCACGAGGACCGCCCGGCGCCGCGCCGGGTCCGCCAGCAGGTAGCAGTTCTGCTCCAGCTGCCCGTTGGGCAGGGCAATGACCTCAAGCGCCGACACTGACCCTGCTCCGCCGGTCCGCGAGGTACTTCTCGACGGCGATGGCAGCGGTGGTGGCATCCCCGACGGCGGTCGTGACCTGGCGGGTGAGCTGGGCCCGCAGGTCCCCGGCCGCGAAGAGCCCGGGAATCGAGGTCATCATCCGGTCATCGGTGATTACATAGCCGCTGGCGTCATGGCGGAAGTGCTCGCGAATGAGCCCGGTGTTGGGACGGAAGCCTATGAACACGAAGCAGGCGGCCGCGGCCAGCTTCGACTCGGCCCCGGTCACGGTGTCCTTCAGGCGGAGCGCGGTCACCTCCCGCATGCCGGCCTGTTCCCGCCCCTCGATCGCCAGCACCTGCCGGTTCCAGAGGATCTCGATCTTGGGATTGGCGAAGAGCCGTTCCTGCAGCACCTTCGAGGCGCGCAGCTCGTCCCGGCGGTGAATGAGGTACACCTTCGAGGCATAGCGCGTGAGGTATTCGGCCTCCTCGACCGCGGCATCGCCGCCACCGACCACGGCGATCGTCTGGTTGCGGAAGAAGGCACCGTCGCACACCGCGCAGTAGGAGACGCCGAAGCCGGCGTACTCGGCCTCGCCCGGCACTTCGAGCTTGGTGGGCGTGCCGCCGGCGGTCAGGATGACGGTCGGGGCGGTGTACACGTCGCCCTCGAGGGTCTTCACCTCGAAGCTGCCGTCCGGCAGGCGATGGATCCCCTCCACCGTGGCCTGCCGGATCTCGGCGCCGAACTTCTTGGCGTGGGAGGTCATGCGTTCGGCCAGCTCCCGGCCGAGGATGGACTCGAAGCCGGGATAGTCCTCGATCTTCTCGGTGTTGAGCAACTCGCCGCCCGGCACCCGGGTCTCGAGCACCACGGACTTGAGCATCCCGCGGCCGGCGTACATGCCGGCGCAGAGCCCCGCGGGGCCGGCGCCGACAATGATGGTATCGAACTGGAAGTCTGTCGTATTGGTCATGGCCGCGATCCACCGGCGCTCAGCCGGATTGAGTTGATCCGTAATATAGGGGGGTCCGGCAGGGGTCAGCGGATCAGGCGTCCGCCGTCCACCACCAGCGTCTCGCCGGTGACGTAGTCACCACCTTCGAGCAGGTACAGAATAGCCGCGGTGATGTCCTCGGGGCTGCCCAGCCGCTTGAGGGGGGTGGTTCGCGCCAGGTGGGCGAGGGCGGCCGGGTCCCAGTCCTCCGGGGGGAGCACCGCCCCGGGCGCCACGGCGTTCACGGTGATGTCCGGAGCGAGGGCTCGCGCGAGGGTCCGGGTCAGCATCACCACCCCTGCCTTGCTGACGCAGTGGGCCGCGTAGTTCGGCCAGGGCTCGAGCCCGCCCACGTCCGCCAGGTTGATGACCCGCCCGCCGGCCGGCCGGAGCCAGGGCAGCGCTCCCTGCACCGTGAAGAACATCGCCCGCAGGTTGAGGCCATGGACCTGGTCCCACATTTCGACGGTCGTCTCCTCGACCGACGCGCGGGTCATGATCCCGGCCGAGTTGACCAGCACGTCCAGACGGCCGAAGGACCCGGCCACACGCGCCGGCAACTCCCGCGCGGCGGCGGCATCGGACAGGTCGGACGGGAAGACCTCCCCGCGCACCCCCAGTTCCCGCAGGGCGTGCACGGTGACCTCGGCCTCATGGCGGGAGCGGTGGCAGTGGACCGCGACGTTCATCCCCCGCCGGCCCAGGGCCAGTGCGATGGCCCGGCCCAGCCGGTGTCCCGCGCCCGTCACCAGCGCGACGCGGGACCCGAGCTCCATCAGATGGCGCCGTTGGTGACGGGCAGGATATGGCCGGTGACGCCGCTCGAGGCCTCGCCGGCCAGGAACAGCACCGCCGCGATGACCTGATCCATCTCGACATAGTGCGCGCCCGCCCCGGCGCTCGCGACGTTCTCCGGCGTGCGCACCATGCCTGGCGCGATCGCGTTCACCCGCACGCCCGCGGGCCAGAGTTCGGCGGCGAGGCTCTGGGTGAGGGCGGCCACGCCGGCCTTGGCGGCGCTGTACACCGCCATCTGGCCCTGGGGCCGGAAGTAGGCGACCGAGGCGAAGTTGACCACCGCCCCGCGGCTCTCCGAGAGCGGTCCGACCGCCGCGCGGGACATCAGATAGGCGGTCTTGAGGTTGATGGCGATCTCGCGGTCGAACCCCTCGACCCCCGTGTGCCCCACCGGCCCGTAGGTGGTGAGCCCGCCGGCGACGTTGACTACGGCATCGAGGCGGCCGAAATGCTTGAGCGCGGTCTCGACGGCGAGCGCGGCCACGTCAGGCTCGGTCAGGTCGCCCGCCGCCGGCCGCGCGTCGATGCCCCGGGCGGCGAATTCCTTGACCCGCTCCGCCACGCCCACCGCGTTCCGGTCCACGGCCACGACCTTGGCGCCGGCGACGCCGAAGGCCTGGGCGACCGCGTGCCCGATCTGGCCCGCGCGGCCGACCCCGGTGACGAGAACCGTCTTCCCGCTGAAATCCCACGACGTCGCCATGAGTGCTCCCTGGGGGTGTGCGATGCCCGACTCAACTCACACGGTGCTGGGCAGGTTCCCGGCCTCGGGCCGGCAGGCTTCCAGGGCGGCGAGCCAGGCCACGGGCACCTGCTGCCCACCCAGGGCGGCGGTGGGTGGCTGTCCCGGTTCGTCGCCATGCCAATCGGAGCCGCCCGTGGGGCGCAGGCCCAGCGCCCGGGCATGGTCGGTGAGGCGCGCGCGCAGGTCGGCGTCGTGGGTCGGGTGCCGGACCTCGACCGCGTCGAGCCCCTCCGCCTTGAACCCACTCAGCGCCGCGCGGGTGCCCCGTTCCTTGAGGTGTGCCGCCGAGACCACCCCGCCCCCCTCGTGCACCAGCGCGGCGACCTCGCGGAAGGAGGGCAGTCGCTTCTCGGAGAACCCGGGCCGTCCCCAGCCGACGTAGCGATCGAAGGCATCCTGCACCGTCCGCGCCGCGCCCACCTTGACCAGCGCCCGGGCCACGTGGGGCCGGCCCACCGCGCCGCCCTGCGCCTCGGCCAGGACATCCTCCATGGTGATGGCGACGCCCTCGGCCCGGAGCTTCTCGACCATGTCTCCGCCGCGGCGGGTCCGGTCGGCCCGGCAGCGGACCAGGAACGCCTCCAGCGGTCCCCACCCGACCGGCAGGAAGTAGCCGAGGAGGTGCATCTCCCCCCAGGGGGCCTGCACCGAGAATTCACAGCCCGGGATCACCCGCAGCCCGTGGGCATCGCCCGCGGCCAGCGCGGCCGGGACGCCGTCGAGGGTGTCGTGATCGGTGAGCGCGATCGCCGTCAGGCCCGCGGCGGCGGCGCGCCGGACGACCTCCTCGGGCGGGTGCGCGCCGTCGGAGGCCGTCGAGTGCATGTGCAGGTCGACGCCGGGGATCGGGAGCTGGGCGGTCAGCGGCGGTACTCCGTCTCCGGCGAGGTCCACGAGGGCTGGGAGCGCTGGAACAGCTCGCGCAGCTGGAACTCGGAGAGCTCCGCCAGCGCGTCCTCCGGCACCCGCGTCCCGTGCGGCGCGAAGCGCGCGACGCGCACCTCGCCATCCGCCCGCTGGAAGCGGACGCCGAACTCATCGCGCGAGTACTGCGTCACCCGGCCGGTCGGGTGGACGGTCCAGGGCTGACCTTCGATCGTGATGCTGCGTCGGGGCATGCGGACCTCGGGGGAGGTGACGACGGTGGCAACAGGCGTGCTGCCGGGGCGGCTGGCGGGACGCGTCCCTACGGCATCTCGTCCGCCGCATCGGTTGCGGGAGCCGGGACCTCTTCCCAGATGTCCCAGGCGCCGGGTTCATAGGTGGCCAGCTCCCGCAGCCGGCGCTCCAGCTTCTGTTCCAGGTCGGTGCGGGAGGCGCGGGCGCGATGGGTCAGCTCGGTCCGGCTCTCGCTGAACTCGATGTATCGGCCGGGGCCCCGCTGCTGCCGGAAGAGCCAGAGATGCTGGCCCCGGCCGCTGCCGAGCTCGGCGAGCTGGTGCACCGTGCGCAGGTACTCCTCTTCGTTGGCCGGAGGCACGGTGACACGCGAAATCGTCAGCACCCGGGCCATATCAGCCGGCGTCTTCCGGGAAGGCCTCGAGCATCTTCTTCACGTCGGCCAGGAAGCGGTCGGCGTCCGCGCCGTCCACCACCCGGTGGTCGAACGACATCGTCAGCATGCCCTTGAGCCGTGGCGCGATGCCGTCGGTGCCATCGGGGAGGGTCACCACCGAGGCCCGCTTCTCGATGGTGCCGACGCCCAGGATGGCAACCTGCGGCTGGTTGATGATCGGCAGCCCGGCGTAGCTGCCGAAGACCCCGGGGTTGGTAATGGTGAAGGTGCCCCGCTGCACGTCGTCCGGGCTCAGCTTCTTGGCCCGGGCCCGCTCCCCGAGGTCATTGATCGCCCGCGCGATCCCCATCAGCGAGAGCTCGTCGGCGTGCCTGATCACCGGGACGATCAGCCCCCAGTCGAGCGCCACGGCAATGCCGAGGTTGATGTCCCGGCGGAGGATGGTCGCGTCCTGCGCCACCGCCGCGTTGAGGCTGGGGTGCTGCCGCAGGTTTTCGGCGATGGCCTTGGCGATGAACGCCAGGTAGGTCAGGTTCACGCCCCGCTCCGCAAATTCCCTCTTGCGCCGGGCGCGCACCTGAGAGACCCGGGTGTAATCGACCTCGAACAGCGTCTGCACGTGGGCGGAGACCCGCCGCGACATGATCATGTGGTCGGCGGTGAGCTTCCGGATCCGGGACCATGGCTCGACCCGGTCGCCGGGCCAGGCCTCGGTGGTCGGCTCGGCGGTTCGGCGGCTCGGCGGCTCGGCGATGAAGTGCGGCTCGGCGGCTCGGCGGCTCGGCGCCTCGGCCGCGGCGGGTGGCGCCTCGATGTAGCCGATGATGTCATTCTTGGTCACCCGCCCCGCGTGCCCGCTGCCGGCCACGCTCGCGATGTCAATCCCGTGCTCCGCGGCGATCTTCCGCACCAGGGGCGTGGACTTCCGCCGCAGGCGGTCCTCGGCGGTCTCGACGGACGGCTCGGCGGTCCGACGGCTCGGCGGCTCGGCGACCCGGCGGCTCGACGACTCGGCCACGAGGGCCGGAGCCGCGGAGGGCGCCGGCGCGGCGGGGGGCGTTGGCGCGGCTGCCGGCGCGGACGCCCCTGCGGGGGGGCTCGAGGCCGGCGCCGCCGCAGCGGCCGTGGCATCGGTCTCCAGTCGCGCCACCACCGTGTTCACTGCCACCGTCTGGCCCTGCTGCACCAGGATCTCCGCCAGCACCCCGGCATTGGGCGCCGGAATCTCGGCATCCACCTTGTCGGTCGAGATCTCGAACATCGGCTCGTCGCGCTTCACCTGATCGCCCACCTGCTTGAGCCACTTCGAGAGGGTCCCCTCGGCGATGGACTCGCCCATCTGGGGCATGATGACGTCAATGCGGGCCATGCAGTGAGACTCCCAGTGAATTGCGTGCTGAAACTTGCCGGCCGGCGCCTTCCGGCCTCCACAACGAATCGTCCAATCGCCTAATCGCCTAATCGCCTAATCGCCCAATCGCCTAATCGCCCAATCGTCCAATCGCCTAATCGCCTGCTCGCCCTAGTACCGCGCCAGCCACCGGCAGGCCGCGACCAGGTCGTCGGTCTGCGGCAGCACGAAATCCTCGAGGGTCGGCGCATAGGGCAGCGGCACGTCATGCGCCGCCACCCGGCGCGCCGGGGCATCCAGCCACTCGAACGCGAGCTCGTTGATGCGGGCGAGGATCTCGCCCGCGGCCCCGCCCGTCCGGGTGTCCTCATGCGCTACCAGCACCCGGCTGGTCTTCCGGACCGACGCGACGATCGCCGCCTCGTCCAGCGGCAGCAGGCTGCGGAGGTCCAGCACCTCCACCGACAGCCCATCCTCCACGGCCAGGCGCTCGGCCGCCTCCAGCGCCTTCCAGACCATCGCGGACCAGGTGACGATCGTCAGGTCGGTGCCGCTCCGGGCGACGCGGGCCTGGCCGATCGGGGTCAGGATCTCCTCCCCGTCCCCCAGGTCTTCCCGTACCCGGCGATAAAGATACTTGTGCTCGAGGAAGAGTACCGGGTCCTCGTCCCGGATGGCGGCCTTGATCAGGCCCTTGGCGTCCCGGGCCGAGGCCGGGCAGACGATTTTCAGCCCCGGGGTGTGCAGGAACGCCGCCTCGGGGTTCTGGCTGTGAAACGGCCCCCCGCGAACGTAGCCGCCGCTCGGCCCCCGCACCACGAGGGGGGTCCGGAGCCCGGCCCGGTACCGGGCGGTGGCCACGTAGTTGGTCAGCATGTCGTAGGCGCAGGCGATGAAGTCGATGAACTGCATCTCGCACACCGGGCGCAGTCCCATGTGGGCCGCGCCGGCCGCCGCGCCGACGATCGCCTGCTCGCTGATCGGGGTGTCGATCACCCGCTCCGCGCCAAACCGGGCCTGCATCCCCTCGGTGACCCGGAACGGACCGCCGAGGGCCCCAATGTCCTCCCCGATGAGGAACACCCGGTCGTCGCGCTCCATCTCCTCCCAGATGCCCTGGCGGATGGCTTCGAGGTAGGTGGTCTCGGTCACTGGGCGGCTCGGCGGCTCGGCGGCTCGGCGAGCTGGCGATACCACTCGACGGGCGCAGCCGGCGGGTCGGCGGAGACGCCGGCGAGGGCGGTCGAGGCGTCGGGGAACGGCTCATCGAGGCACTGCGCCAGCGCCTCGTCGAGTTCCCGCGTCACCCGCGCGTCCACCGCCGCGATGTCCGGCTCGGTGGCCCACCCCTCGCTCCGGAGCCGGGCCAGGTGCCGGTCAATGGGATCGTTCCGCTCCCACGCCTCGATCTCCCCGGGAGGCACGTAGCGCTGGTCGTCGTGCTCGGCGTGTCCCTTCCGGCGGTAGGTCATCAGCTCCACAAGCGTGACGCCGCCCCCCTCCCGCGCCCGCCGCACCGCCTCCCTGGTCACCTCGTAGGTGGCGACCACGTCGTTGCCGTCCGCGCGCACGCCGGCGATGCCGTAGCCCGGGGCCTTGTCCACCAGACGTTCGGCCGCGGTCTGCAGGCGGGCGGGGGTGCTGTAGGCGTAGCCGTTGTTCTCGCAGACCACGACCAGCGGCAGCCGCTGCACCGCCGCGAAGTTGATCCCCTCGTGAAAGGCGCCGGTGCTCATGGCGCCGTCGCCGACATAGACCAGCCCCACCCGCGGCTGCCGCGTCATCCGGAAATACAGCGCGATGCCGGCCATCACCGGCACCATCGCGCCGAGGGGGGAGACCTGGCCCAGGAAGCCGCGCTCGAGATCGTTGAAGTGGATGTTGAGCTCGCGGCCGGCGGTCGGGGAGGCGGCCTTGGCCATGTACTGCCGCAGCACCTCGAGCGGGGTGGCCCCCTTCACCAGCATGGAGCCCAGGTTCCGGATCAGCGGGGAGAGGATGTCGCCCGGCTCGAGCGCGTAGGCGCTCCCGACCGAATCCCCCTCCTGCCCGAGCGACCGGAACAACCCGCCCACCACCTTGCCCTGGCGGTGCAGGCTCACCAGCCGCTCCTCGAGCGACCGGGTCAGGCGCATCCAGTAGTACAGGTCGAGGAGCTGGGCGCCGGTGAGCCCGGCGGGGGGCGGGGTGACGCGCTGGGGGGAGGTCATGGATCGGCTGGCCGGCCGGAAGATCGGAAGCCGGCCGGGGCGCGTCAAGCAGTCCGCCGGCCTAGCGGGCCGGGGGCGTCAGGGCGTCCAGGACCAGCGCGGTCATGATCCGCATGGCGTGCGGCACCGTCTGGTCATCGGCGTAGAAGGTGGGCGTGTGATGCCCACCGGAGACCTTGCCCTCCGGCACGGCACCGATCCGCAGGTAGAAGCCGGGCACCTCGCGCGCGAAGTAGGAGAAGTCCTCCGCGCCCGTCATGGGCGGGGCGATGCGCACGTTGCCCGCCCCGGCCACGCGGGTGAGTACCGGGCCGAAGCGCCGGCTGAGGGCGGAGTCGTTCACCGTCATCGGGTGCGAGCGGTCGAACTCGAGCGAGAAGGTCGCCCCCGCCGAGCGGGTGATGCCGTCGAAGATCTCCCGCATGCGGCGCTCGATGGTGTCGAGGTCCGGGTCGTTGAAGGTGCGGATCGTCCCCTCCAGCAGCATCTCCCCGGGGATGATGTTGTTGCGGTCCCCGCCCCGCATCACACCAACCGTCACCACGTTGTCGGAGAAGGGGGACAGGGTCCGGGACCGGATGGTCTGCAGCGCCAGCACGATCTGCGAGGCGGTGACCGCGGCATCGATGCTCAGGTGCGGGGTGGAGCCGTGCGCCTGGCGGCCGAGCACCCTGGCCGACCAGCGGGTGGCGGCGGCGTAGGTCGGGCCCGGCGTGTAGGCCACCCGGCCCAGCCGCTCGTCCTCCCCCTCGGCGTCGGGGGGCGACCCGTTGGCATGGAAGGCCAGGATCAGGTCCGGGCGTGGGTCCCGCAGCGCGCCCTCGGCGATCATCAGCGACGCGCCACCCGCTTCGCCGGGCGGCGGGCCTTCTTCCGCCGGCTGGAAGATGAAGACCACCGTACCGGTGAGGCGGGCCCTCATCCCCGCCAGGATGTTGGCGACGCCCAGCTGGGCCGCGACGTGGGTGTCATGCCCGCAGGCATGAAAGACCCCGGTCTCGCGGCCGAGGTACTGCGCCGTCACCACCGACTTGAACGGCAGGTCGCCCTGTTCCGTCACGGGGAGCGCGTCCATGTCGGCGCGGATCGCGACCACCGGGCCCGGCTTCCCGCCGCGGAGGATTCCCACCACGCCGGTCTTCCCCACACCGGTGCGCACCTCGAGCCCCAGCCGGCGGAGCTCGTCGGCCACGAGGGCGGCCGTGCGGGTCTCGCGATTGCTGAGCTCCGGATGCTGATGGACGTCATGCCGGATCTCGATCATCCGGGGCGCGATCCGCTCCGTGGCGCGGGCCACATCGGCATCGGCCTGGGCGGGGAGCGCGGCCGGCAGGAGGACCAGCAGCGCGGCAAGCGAACGCGTGGACATGCGGAGGTCAGCTCCGGTGAGGATGGTCAACGTTACCCGCCGCCGGGAGGCGACGGAAGCCCGGGACGGAACGGCAAAGGGGCGGCGCTTGCGCTCCGCCCCCCGTGCGGCGTGGCCGGTGGAATGGCTACCGCGCCTCGATCCGCATCCCGTAGAACGAGCGGTAGACGAACACCAGGGACACCAGGAAGAACACCCCGGCGAGTACCTGCCCCAGCACCGGGCCCTGGCTCTGGGCCAGGTAGACCCCCAGCTCCACCGCCAGCAGGCCGAAGAGCGTGGTGAACTTGATGACCGGGTTCATGGCCACCGAGGAGGTGTCCTTGAACGGGTCGCCGACCGTGTCGCCCACGACCGACGCGTCGTGCAGCGGGGTGCCCTTCATCTTGAGCTCGGTCTCCACGATCTTTTTCGCATTGTCCCAGGCGCCGCCGGCATTGGCCATGAAGATCGCCTGGTACAGCCCGAAGATGGCGATCGAGATCAGGTAGCCGATGAAGAAGAACGGCTCCACGAACGCGAAGGCCAGGGTCGAGAAGAACACCCCGAGGAAGATGTTGAACATCCCCTTCTGGGCGTACTGGGTGCAGATCTCGACCACCTTGCGGCTGTCCGCCACGGAGGCCTTCTCGGTGCTCTCGAGGTTGATGTTGGCCTTGATGTACTCCACCGCGCGGTAGGCGCCGGTGGTGACGGCCTGCATCGAGGCGCCGGTGAACCAGTAGATGACGGCGCCGCCGGTGATCAGGCCCAGCAGGAAGGGCGGGTGCAGGATGGAGAGGTTCTCCATCCCCTCGGTCAGGCCGTGGGTGAGGGCCATGATGATCGAGAAGATCATCGTGGTGGCGCCCACGACCGCGGTGCCGATCAGCACCGGCTTGGCCGTGGCCTTGAAGGTATTGCCCGCGCCATCGTTTTCCTCGAGCAGCTCCTTCGCCACCTCGAAGTTCACGTCGATCCCGAAGTCCTTCTTGACCTCCTGCTTGATGTTGGGCAGCGTCTCGATCACCGAGAGCTCGTACACCGACTGGGCGTTGTCGGTCACCGGCCCGTAGCTGTCCACCGCGATCGTCACCGGGCCCATGCCCAGGAAACCGAACGCCACCAGGCCGAAGGCGAAGATCGCGGGGGCCTTCATGAATTCGCCCAGCCCCTGGGTGCTGACCCCGAAGGCGACGGCCATCAGCGCCATGATCGCCATGCCGAGCCAGTAGGCGGAGAAGTTGCCCGCCACCAGGCCAGAGAGGATGTTGAGGGAGGCACCGCCCTCGCGGGAGCTGGTCACCACTTCGCGCACGTGCCGGGAATTGGTGGAGGTGAAGATCTTCACCATCTCGGGGATGATGGCGCCCGCGAGGGTGCCGCAGGTGATCACCGCCGAGAGCTTCCACCACATCGAGGTGTCGAGCTGGGAGCCGAGGGTCGGGATGATGAACTTGGAGAGCACGAAGGTCAGGATCACCGAGACGATCGACGTGAGCCAGACCAGCGAAGTGAGCGGGTGTTCGAAGTCGAACTTGACCGCGTTGCCGTACTTGGCCTTGGCCATCGCCTCGTTGACCAGGTAGCTGCCGGCACTGGCCAGCACCATCATGACGCGCATCAGGAAGATCCAGACCAGGAGCTGGACCTGCACGGCCGGGTCTGCCACCGCAAGCACAATGAAGCTGATCAGCGCCACCCCGGTGACGCCGTAGGTCTCGAAGCCATCGGCCGTGGGGCCCACCGAGTCGCCGGCGTTGTCGCCGGTGCAGTCCGCAATCACGCCGGGATTCCGGGCGTCATCTTCCTTGATCTTGAATACGACCTTCATCAGGTCCGAGCCGATGTCCGCGATCTTGGTGAAGATCCCGCCCGCGATCCGGAGCGCCGCGGCGCCCAGCGACTCGCCGATCGCGAAGCCCAGGAAGCAGGCGCCCGCGACCGTGTTGGGCACGAACAGCAGGATCGCGAGCATGAACAGCAGCTCCACCGAGATCAGCATCATGCCGACGCTCATCCCCGCCCGGAGCGGGATGGCGTAGACCGGATACCCCTTGCCCCCCAGGCTCGCGAACGCGGTGCGGCTGTTGGCCAGGGTGTTGATCCGGATGCCGTACCAGGCCACCCCGTAGCTCCCTGCCATGCCGATCAGGCCGAAGACCAGGATGATCCCGATCTTGCCCCACTCGAGGCCGGTGATCCGGAAGTAGACCAGGATCACCACCGCGATGAAGGCGAACAGCGCCAGCAGGAACTTGCCCTGCTGCACCAGGTAGGCCTTGCAGGTCTCGTAGATCAGCGCCGAGACCTCCGCCATGGAGCGGTGCACCGGCAGCTTCTTGACCGCGCTGTAGCTCCACAGCCCGAACAGCAGTCCGAGCACGCAGACGAGCAGCCCGGACAGCAGGATGTCGTGGCCGTTGAAGCCGAGGAACTCCACCGTGCTCAGGTCAGGAAGCTGAAGATTCACTTCGCCGCCCGGGCGGTGCTCGGTGGCCTGCCCCGGCGTGCCGGCGGACATCCCGGACTCCTGGGCATGGAGCCCGGTCGCACCGATCAGGAGTCCGGCGACCAGCGCCAGCACACCAAGCGCGGGCAACAGCTGACGGGTGGCCTTGGCCAGCGTCTTCAGCATAAGTGACCTTCTCCTCGGGGGGTTCGGAAACTGGGGACCGGCGCTTGGGCGGAGGCGTGCGCCCCGCCCTCACGCCGGCGGGACTGCCGTCAGTACGCCCCGCGCACCTGGTGCGCGGGTTCGGCCATCGTATGCACCATCGTGAGGAAGCGCTTGGCCAGCTTGTCGGCCTCGCTCTCCCCGGGCTGATTCGTCTCCACCGTGACCAGGGTGTAATGGCCCCCCTCGGCCTGCACGGTGACCGCGATCTGGCCCAGCGTGCCGGAGAACCGCCGTCGCCGCGGCGCCTCCTCGGTCGGCGCCAGGCGCGGGCCGAAGAAGGCGTTGGCCTTCGCGATCACGGCGTCCGGCGCCAGCTGGGTGCGGTGGAAATACTTCACCGCCTACTTCTCCCCGTATTCATAGTACTCGACGCCCAGGTGGGTGATCGCCGACTCCCCCATGAGCCAGCGGAGCGTGTTCTTGAGCTTGGTCTGCTGGATGAAGAGGTCGTGCTCCGGATACAGCCCCGGCGCCACCTGCGGGCTCTTGAAGTAGAACGACAGCCACTCCTGGATACCGCTCAGCTTGGCCCGCTGGGCCAGGTCGAAGAAGATCGCGAGGTCGAGCACCAGCGGGGCCGCCAGGATCGAGTCGCGGCAGAGGAAGTCCACCTTGATCTGCATCGGGTAGCCGCACCACCCGAAGATGTCGATGTTGTCCCAGCCTTCCTTGTTGTCCCCACGCGGCGGGTAGTAGTTGATCCGCACCTTGTGGTACATCTCGCCGTAGAGCTCGGGATACAGCTGCGGCTGCAGGATGTGCTCCAGCACCCCCAGCTTCGACTCTTCCTTGGTCTTGAAGCTCTCCGGATCGTCCAGCACCTCGCCGTCCCGGTTGCCCAGGATGTTGGTGCTGTACCATCCCGCCACGCCGAGCATCCGCGCCTTGAACATCGGCGAGAGCACGGTCTTGAGCATGGTCTGGCCGGTCTTGAAGTCCTTGCCGCCGATGGCCACGCCCTTGTCCTTGGCCAGCTGCTCCAGCGCCGGGAAGTCGCAGGTCAGGTTCGGCGCCCCGTTGGCGAACGGCACCCCCTCCATGACGGCCGCCCAGGCGTACAGCATCGACGGGGCGATCGAGGGGTCGTTGGTCTCCATTGCCTTCTCGAACGCCGCCAGCGTCTGGTGCGCCGGGCCCGGCGAGATGAAGATCTCGGTGCTGGCGCACCAGACCATCACCAGGCGGTCGCAGCCGTGCTTCGCCTTGAAGTCGCGAATGTCCTTCCGCAGCAGCTCGGCCAGGTCCTTCTTGGTCTTGGCCGCCTTGACGTTCTTGCCTTCCAGCTTCTTCACGTAGTGCTGGTCGAAGGCCGCCGGCATCGGGGTGATGCCCTGCAGGAAGTCCTTGATCGGCTCGACGTGCTCGTGCTTATCCAGCACGCCGCAGTGCAGGCAGCTCTGGTAGGCGTTGTCCGGCACCGGGTCCCAGGCGCCGAAGACCAGGTCTGACAGCTCGGCCAGCGGGACGAACTCCTTGATCAGCGGGGCCCGGCCCTCCGTCCGCTTGCCCAGCCGGATGGTGCCCATCTGGGTCAGGGAGCCGATGGGCTTGGACTTCCCCCGGCGGATCAGCTCCACGCCGGCGATGAAGGTGGTGGCCACCGCGCCGAGACCGACGCACAGCACACCCAGCTTGCCCTTGGCCGGCGCGATCGGCCGGGGAGTTCCTGCGGTTGCCACTAGGACGTTCCTTTCGGCGCTTCCGGCGCCCTCGCGCCTTCGGTCACCTGGTAGACGTACACAAAACGCTGCACAACGGTGACCACCGAGGCCACCGTGAGCACGACGACGATCCAGAACAGCAGGGCCCCCTGCGGCCCGGGTCCCCACACCAGGGTGGGGACGCTGAGCCCGATGATCCGCTCGGCCCGCTGCACCAGCCCCACCTTGCAGTCAATGCCGAGTCCCTCCGCCCGGGCCCGCGCGTAGGACACCAGCAGGCTGGCGATGATCGCCACCATGCTGATGATGATCGCGGGCTCCCGGTAGACGACACTCCCGGGCGGGGCCAGCAGGTAGAAGACGGCGATGCCCATGAAGGTCGCCCCGTCCCCCACCCGGTCCAGCGTCGAGTCGTAGAACGCCCCGAACCTGGTCACCTGCCCGTTGGCCCGGGCCACCGCCCCGTCGAGGGTGTCCACCACACCGCTCACGAGGTAGAGCAGTCCCCCCAGGCGGACATGTCCCACCCCAAAAGCCACCGCGGAGGCGACCACCAGCAGGGTGCCGACGGTGGTGATCAGGTTGGGACCGACCCCGGCCCGGATCAGGCCGTCGACCAGCGGCCGGGTCAGCCCGTAGAAGACCCGTTCAACCGCCTTGGGGATCAGCTTCACCGATTGGGCGTCCTCGTGATTTCACCGGGACCGGGCCCCACTGGCTCGAGGCCCAAAAACCGCGCAAACGATAACCCGGAGAACGCTTTATAGGAAGGACGCGGGGCCGCGGACCCCGCCTGGGACCGCCCCTACTCGGGATAGATCAGGAAGGGTCGGCGCCGCAGCAGGAAGGGGGGGACGCCGTGGGCCCAGCCGGCCAGGACCGCCTCCATCGAGGCCGGTCCCGCTCCCGGCGCGATCCGGTCGAGCTGTTCCCGGGCCCGCCCGCCGTCCCCGACCAAGCGGTCGAAATGGGCTGGGTTGGGCGGAAAGAGCGGGAGGCCGGGATCGGCATCGCGGACCGCGCCGAGGACCAGCAGGGCGGTCCGGATCGGATCGTACCGGTTCCGGTCCGTGATCGTGAGCCGCACCCCGTGGACGAGGGTGTCCGCGAACTTGCCGTCCCCCGGCCGGCGGGGCGTGAAGGCGGCGCCGGCAAACGCCACGCCGGCGGGATCGGCGGCGCGCAGCGTGGCCAGCACCGCCGCGGTGTCGAGCCCAGGCCGGCCCACCTGCTCGAAGGGCCGGTCGGTGCCGCGCCCCACCGAGAGCGTGGTTCCTTCGAAGAGGCAGAGCCCGGGGTAGTGGATCAGGGCCTCGAGCGAGCGCAGGTTCGGGGAGGGCGGCACGAACGGCAGCCCGGTCTCGTCGAAGAGCATCCCGCGGCGCCAGCCGGCCGCCGGCACCACCGTGAGATCCGTCCCCAGGCCGAAGTCGTTCCGGGCCAGGCGCGCCAGTTCGCCGAGCGTCATGCCGTGGCGCATCGGAATCGCGATCAGGCCAACGGGCGTGCGGTAGGCGGTATCCAGCACATTGCCCTGCACCGCCCCGCCGATCGGATCGGGGCGATCGAGCACCACCACCGGAATGCCGGCGCGCGCCGCCGAGCGCATTACGCCGACCGTCGTCCAGAGATAGGTGTAGTAGCGCGCGCCGGCGTCCTGCAGGTCCACCAGCACCACGTCCACGCCGGCCAGCTGGGAGTCGGTCGGGGCGGAATTGCGGCCATAGAGGCTGTAGATTGGGAGGCCCGTGGCGCTGTCGATGGTAGAGGCGACGGCCGCGCCCGGGTCCGCGGTGCCCCGGAAACCGTGCTCGGGACTGAACAGCGCCACGAGCCGGACCCCCGCGGCGCGGAGCCGCTCCACGCCGTGCCGGCCGGTCCGGTCCACCCCGGCCTGGTTGGTCACCAGGGCCACCCGGCGCCCGTGCACCAGGTGGATGCTGTCCTCGATCAGGACCTCGAGCCCGGGCCGGACGGGGGGGGCGGCGATCGCGTGCCGTGACTCACCCGCCGGCCGACCCGGGCAGGCGCCAACCAGCACCAACCAGCTTCCGAGCAGCCATTGCCGAGTTCGCATCGTACCTCGTGGGTGTTCTTGCTGGGCCTGGGCCTGGCATCCGCCCCACCACTCCAGGGGCAGGCGGGCGGAGACCTCTCGGGCGCGCCCGTCGGCACCGCCCGTGATTCCCTGGCGGTCGAGCGGCTGCTCGACTCGCTGCCGCTGCGCGCCAAGGTGGCGCAACTGGTCATGCCGTGGATCGCGGGCAGCTATCAGGCCTTCGACGACAGCGCCTTCGCGGTGCTGCAGGGCTGGGTGGACTCGCTCGCCGTCGGCGGCATCATCGTGTCGATCGGCTCGCCGACCGACGTGGCACTCCGGCTCAACCGGTTGCAGCGCCGCTCCGGGCTTCCCCTGCTCATCGCCTCCGACCTGGAGAGCGGCGCCGCCTTCCGGCTCACCGGCGCCACGCCCTTTCCCCCGAATATGGGGGTGGGCGCCGCGGCCCGCGACAGCGACGCCTTCGAGGTCGGCCGGATCACGGCCCTCGAGGGGCGCGCCGTCGGCATACACCTGGCCTTCGCGCCGGTGGCGGACGTCAACAACAATCCCGCCAACCCGATCATCAACACCCGCTCCTTCGGCGAGGATTCCTACCTCGTGGCGCGGCTGGTGTCGGCCTCGATCCAGGGACTGCAGCAGCACGGGATGCTCGCCACGGCAAAGCACTTCCCCGGCCATGGGGACACCGAGACCGACAGCCACCTCACGCTGCCGCTGATCCCCACCCCCTGGGGGCGGCTCGACACCCTGGAGCTGATCCCCTTCCGCGCCGCCGTCAGCGCGGGGGTGGCACTGATCATGTCCGCGCACGTCGCCATGCCGGCGATCGGCGGCAGCCGGGAGCGCCCCGCCACCCTCGACCCCGCGGCCATGCAGGGCGTGCTGCGGGACTCGCTCGGCTTCCGGGGCCTGGTCGTGACCGACGCGCTCGACATGGGCGGGATCGTGAACAAGTACGGCGCCGGCGAGGCCGCGGTCCTCGCCTTCCTCGCCGGGGCGGACCTGCTGCTGCAGCCGGCCGATCCCCGCGCCGCCATCGACGCGGTGACCGACGCCATCGAGACCGGTCGGGTCACCTACGACCGCCTGGACCGGTCGGTGCGCCGGGTGCTGCTGCTCAAGCGCCAGCTCGGGCTCTTCCGCCGCCGCGAGGTGCCGCTCGACAGTGTGCCGGAGACGGTCGGGAGCCGCCGGTTCCTGGCCTACGCCCGCGACCTCTCGACCCGGTCCATCGTGCTGGCGGGCGATCCCGCCGGTGTGGTGGACAGCCTCCGCGCCGGGCCGCGCAGCATCGCGCTCGTCACGTACGGGGAGGAGAACGCCGGGTCGGTCGGCAACACGCTCGCCCGGCAGCTGCGCGCCACCGGCCATCGGGTGACGCTCTTCCGCCTCTGGCCCGCGAGCGGCCGCGCCGGCCTCGACAGCGCCCGCGCCATCGTCCGGAAGCATCCCTACACGGTCTTCGCCGCCTCAGTGCGGGTCAGCGCGTGGAAAGGAAGCGTCGGGCTGCCCGACCCGGTCGCCGACCTGATGAGCGAGACGTTCCGCCGGCGCCGGACGGTCCTCGTCTCCCTCGGCTCCCCGTACATCGGCATGCAGGTGGATCCGCTCGGTGCCTACCTGCTGGCGTGGACCGCCAATGGGCTCGGCGAGTGGGCGGCCGGCCGGGCCCTCACCGGCCAGGGGCCGATCACCGGCCGCCTCCCGGTCCGCATCCCGCCCACCTTCCCGCTCGGCGCGGGGCTGGACCGGGCCGCTACCCGGGAACCGTGAGCCGGGGTGTCCTGCTGCTGGTCGCCGCCGGACTCGCCGCCTGCACCCCAGCCCGGCCCGATGCGGCCGCACCGGCGCGGGCTCCCGGCTGGAGTGAGGTCGCCCGGTATCTCGACTCCGTCATCGCGGACGGCGTGGCCCCGGGGGCGGTGCTCGGGGTGAGCTACCGGGGCTGCCACGCCTACCACGGCAGCGGCCGGCTCGGCCTCGACGACGGCACCCGCCCCGACAGCTCCACGATCTACGACCTGGCCTCCCTGACCAAGGTCGTGGGCCTCACCACCGTGACGATGCTGGCGGTGGAGCGGCGCACGATCGCGCTCGATAGCCCGGTGGTGCACTACCTCCCGGCCTATCCCGCCCGCGACGTGACGGTGCGCCACCTGCTGACCCACAGCAGCGGACTTCCCGCCTGGCGCCCACTCCACCAGGAGACGGCCAGCCGTGCCGCGGCCCTGGCCCTGGTTGACACGACGCGGCTGGTGACCGTGCCGGGAGACAGCGTCGTCTATTCGGACCTGGGCGCCATCCTGCTGACGCAGGTGGTGGAGCGAACCCTCGGCGCACGAATGGACGCACTGGTGGAGCGGCTGATCGCCCGGCCGCTCCGCCTCCAGGACACGCGTTACCTGCCGCCGGATGCCTGGCGGCCGCGCATCGCCCCCACGGAGCACGATCCGTGGCGCGGGCGGATCCTCCGGGGCGAGGTGCACGACGAGAACGCCGCGCGCCTCGACGGCGTATCGGGGCACGCTGGGCTGTTCGGCTCCGCCCGCGACCTGCTCCGCTTCGGCGACTGGATGCTGGCGGGGATCGGCGATCCGATGGACGCGCCAGGATGCGAGCTCCGCGGCCTGCCCGATCCGCCGAAGCTGGTCGGGGAGTTTATCCTGCGGCAGGAGCTGCCTCCCGGCTCCAGCCGGGCGCTGGGCTGGGACACACCCTCGGGGGTGAGCAGCGCGGGGACCATTCTGGGGGGCAGGAGCTTCGGACACACGGGGTTCACCGGCACCTCGATCTGGATTGACCCCGTCCGACGGCTGGTGATTGTGCTGGTGGCCAATCGGGTGCATCCAACCCGGGATAATCCCCGCTTCGGGCCGGTCCGGGGCCAGATTGCGGACCGGGTGGCCCGTGCCTTGGGCTTCGACACCGTTATCCGTTGACCTGCTTGGGGTTAGGTGGGAATCGGAGGCCAGCGCTGATTGACATGGATGGGCGGGATGCCCTAGGTTCCATGCAACGTCCGGGGCGCCCGGCATCCGCCGGCGGCGCAGCGGAGCTACCAGAGAAGGGAGCAGGTTGTATGGAAAGCACCGAGCAGCACGTCAGCACCCCGGGCTTCACCCTCGTCATCACCGACAAGGCGGCCCAGGAAGTCCACAAGTTCATGAGCGCGGAAGAGGTGCCCGGCGAGACGGCGGGGCTCCGCGTGAGCGTGCTTCCGGGCGGCTGCTCCGGCTTCAAGTACAGCCTCAACGTGGAAGAGCATTCGCTCGAGGATGACACGGTGCTGGAGATCAACGGCACCCGGGTCTTCGTGGACGGCTTCAGCATGCAGTACCTCAACGGCGTCACGATCGATTACGTGACCTCGATGCAGGGATCCGGCTTCACCTTCACCAACCCGAACGCCACCGGCGGCTGCGGTTGCGGATCGTCCTTCACGGCATGATCCGGCGCTGGTGATTCCCGGGGGCGGGCCGCGAGGTCCGCCCCTTTTTTCTGCCCATGGCCACCCTCGACCTTGCCGTCATCGCGCTCTACTTCGGCCTGACCCTGGGGGTCGGGCTGTGGCTGTCGCGCGCCCAGCACACCGCCGGCGACTACTTCCTGGGCGCGCGGGAGCTTCCGGCCTGGGCCATCCTGCTGTCGATCGTCGCCACCGAGACCTCCGCCCTCACGGTCATCTCGGTGCCGGCCATCGCGGCCCGCGGGGACCTCACCTTCCTGCAGCTCCCCCTGGGCTACCTGATCGGGCGCGTGGCCGTCGCCGCCTGGCTCCTGCCGGGCTACTTCCGGGGTGAGCAGGAGACCGCGTACGCGCGGCTCGAGACCCGGTTCGGGCCAAACACCCGGCGAATGATGTCGGTCATCTTCCTGGTCACCCGGTTGCTGGGGGACGGGGTCCGGGTCTACGCCAGCGCCATCCCCCTGGCCGTCCTCACCGGCTGGAGCATCCCGGTGTCGGTGCTCGCGATGAGCGCGGTCACGATCCTCTACACCTGGCACGGCGGGCTCAAGGCGGTGGTGTGGGTGGACGTGATCCAGCTGGTGGTATATCTGGCGGGGGGCGTGGCGGCGCTCGTCATTGCCACGGGACTCGCGGGCGGGCTCGATGCCGTGCTGGCGCAGGCCGGCACCGCCGGCAAGCTCCGCTTCCTCAACCCCGTCGTGGACTTCACGGCGACCTACACCCTGCTCGGCGGGCTGATCGGCGGCGCCATGCTCTCGGCCGCTTCCCACGGCACCGACCAGCTGATCGTGCAGCGGCTGCTGGCCAGCCGCGGGCTGCGCGAGGCGCGGGTGGCGCTGGTGGGTTCGGGGGTCGTGGTGCTCGCCCAGTTCGCACTGTTCCTGCTGATCGGCACCACCCTCTGGGCCGCCGGCCTGGCGCCCGCCGCGCTGCCCGCGGACCAGCTCTTCTCCCGCTTCGTCGTGGAGCACCTCCCGGCCGGGCTCGCCGGCCTGGTCATCGCCGCCATCCTCGCGGCCGCGATGAGCACGCAGAGCTCGGCCATCAACGCCCTGGCATCGTCCGTGACCCACGACCTCTACGCGGGGTGGACCGGCCGCCGGGACCCGGTGCACCTGCTCCGGATCGGCCGTCTCTGGACCCTGGTCTGGGGGGTGCTGATCACGGCGGCGGCGCTGCTCTTCCAGGCGGTGGCCGGCGGGGGGCAGACCCCGGTCGTGGTCTTCGCGCTATCGATCGCCTCGATCACCTACGGCGGGCTCCTGGGCGCCTACCTGCTCGCCGCCGGCCCGGCCCGCATCCAGGGACGGGACGTGATCCTCGCCGTCGGGCTCACCGTCGCGGTCATGCTCACGTTGTTCCTGGCCAAGGCGCCGCTGGCCTGGCCCTGGTATGTGCCCCTGGGATCGCTCATCACGGTCGCGACGGGGTTGCTCTCGTCCGCCCTGCGGGGCAGAAAGGATTGAACGGCATGAGCCGGATCGTGCTCGGCGTGGATGCGGGGGGCACCAAGACCACCGTGATCGTGGCCGATGACGGCGCCGTCGTGGCGCGCGCTACGGGACCCGGCGCCAAGATGCGGGCCGGCAAGGGCATCGCCTGCGCCGCGACGATCGGAGAAGTCGCGCGCCACGCCCTGTCGGAGCGGGGCCGGCTCCGGGCGGACATCCTGGTCGCGGGGGTCGCCGGCGCCGGACGGGAGCTGGAGCGGGAGGAACTGCGGCAGGCCCTCCGCACCGAGGACTTCGCGGAGCGGGTCATCGTCACCGGTGACACGGAGATCGCCCTCGCCGCCGCGTTCGGGGACCGGCCGGGCATCGTGGTGACCGCCGGGACGGGCAGCATGGCCGTCGCCCGCGATCCCGCCGGCGCGCTCCACCGGGCCGGCGGCTACGGCTGGCAGATGGGGGATGAGGGCAGCGGCTATTCGATTGGCCGGGCGGCGCTCGGGGCAGTGGGCCGGGCCGCCGATGGCCGGAGCCCGGGCACGGCGCTGACCGACCTGATTCTCCGGGCCACCCGGAGCGACGGGATCGATCGCCTGATCCAGTGGGCCGCGGCCGCCGGGGTGCCCGAGGTCGCGGCCCTCGCTCCGCAGGTGTTCGAGGCCCAGCGCCAGGGGGACCCCGTCGCCACCGGCATCATTGATTACGCGGCGCGCGAACTCGCCGCCCTGGTTACCCGCCTCCTGCCTCACTACGGCGCGGGCCAGCCGGCGCCGGTCGAGGTCGCGACCAACGGTGGGCTGCTGCTGCATGGGGGCCCGCTCTCCCGCCTGCTGGCCGCCAAGCTGGGGGAGGAGCCCCGCCTGCGGCTGCTCCCGGGGCCGCTCGACGCCGCGGCGGGGGCGATTCACCTGGCCGGGAAGTAGATCGCACGGCTGGAGCGGAAGGGAACGGGAAGAGGGAAGCGGGAAGGACGTGGAGGTCCGACCTGCTTCCCTTTTCCCTTTTCCCTTTTCCCTCTTCCCTGCAGTTCAGTTCCTACCCGCAGCGTGCGCTGTTGAACACCACGAAGTGGAGCAGCAGCCCGGCCACGACGATGCCCAGCAGCGGCAGCCACGGCATCCTGAACTGGCCCTTGCCGTCGGGGTTCCGGAGCCGGCTGTGGAAGGCCCCGTACAGGAAGTAGATCAGCAGCCCCGCCAGCAGCCACCAGCTGAACCGCCGCCAGGTGAGGCAGGGCAGCTGGAGCATCAGGTAGAGGCAGGCCACCACCGAGATCATCGGCGTCACCGGCACCCAGGGCACCCGGAAGGGGCGTACCCGCTCCGGTTCCTTGTAGCGCAGCACGATCACCCCGATGGAGACCAGCACGAAGGCGAACAGCGTCCCGATGTTCGTGAGGTCCACCACCTCGGCGATGTTGGCCGTGGCCGCGAAGGTGCCCACGAACACCCCGGTGATGATCGTCCCGACGTACGGGGTCTTGAAGCGGGGATGCACCTTGGCGATGAACGGCGGCAGCAGGCCGTCCCGCGCCATGGAGAAGAAGATCCGCGGCTGCCCCATCTGGAATACCAGCAGCACGCTGAACATCGCGATCACGGCACCCAGCGCGATGATGAACCGGGAGGCGTTGAGCAGCCAGACCGGGCCGTTGGCGAACTCCAGCGCGGTGAGCATCGGTTCCGCGGTGCCCAGCGCCTTCCACGGCGCGATGCCGGTCATCACCGCCGAGAGGGCGATGTAGAGCACGGTGCAGATCACCAGGCTCATGATGATGCCGAAGGGCATGTCCTTCGCCGGGTTCTTGGCCTCCTCCGCCGCGGTACTGACCGCGTCGAACCCGATGTAGCTGAAGAAGATGATCGCGGCGCCGGCGCTGACCCCCGCCCAGCCGTTCGGCATGAACCCGCCGTCCACCGGGTTGGTCCAGTTCTCGGGCCGGATGAGGAACGCCCCCACCGCGATGAAGAACAGGATCAGCCCCACCTTGAGCAGCACCATCACGTTGTTGGAGTCCGCCGACTCCTTGACCCCCCGGATGAGGATCATCGTGATCGCCGCGACCGCGAGGAAGGCCGGCAGGTTGAAGATGATCGGGACCCCGGCGACCTGCGGCGCCAGCGTCATGGCGGAGGCCAGGTACTGGGTGCCGGCATCGGCCGCGCCCCCCGCGACCGCGGCGGCCGCCAGGCTGGCGGAGCGGTAGTCGGTGGCGAGCCAGGCCGGGATATGGATTCCGAAGAACTCGAGCAGCTCCCGGAAGTGCCCGGACCAGCCAATGGCCACCCCGATGTTGCCGACCGCGTACTCGATGATCAGGTCCCAGCCGATGATCCAGGCGATGAACTCGCCCAGCGAGGCGTAGGCGTAGGTGTACGCCGAACCCGAGATCGGCACCATCGCCGCGAACTCGGCGTAGCACAGCGCCGCGAAGCCGCAGGCCACCGCGGTGAGGATGAAGGAGAGGATGATCGCCGGACCGGCACCGGGCCGGAACGCGTCGCCCACGATGGCGGTGCCGGTGGTGGCGAAGATGCCGGCGCCGATGGTGGCCCCGACGCCGAGGGCGGTGAGGTGCCACTTGGTGAGGGAGCGGCGGAGTCCGCCGCGCTCCGCGATGTCATTCTCGCAATCGGCGACCGACTTGCGGGTGAAGAGACCGTGCATGGATTGCCGGGGAGAGGGGGAAGTGAGGGAACCGGCGGCGGCCGCTACCAGGCGAGGAGGTACACCCAGGTACCGGCGACCGGGCGGCCGTTCGGGTCGAGCGCGGGATGAAAGCGATAGCTGAGCATGGTTTCCCTGAGCCGTCCGGCGAACTTGCCATCGCGGATCGGAGGATCAAAGCTGACTTTTTCCGGCTTGCCGGACGCATCGATGACGTAGGTGATCCGGATCTCCTGGCCGCGGAGTTCCTTCGGCACCCCATCGATGGCGGGGATGATCTCCTGGCGCGGCCGGGGCGGCTTGCCCCGCCCTCCCGCCCCGCCGCCACCCTCGCCGGGCCCCGTACCGGGCCCGGCGCCCGGCCCGATCCCGCCGCCGGTGCCGCCCCCGGTGCCGCCCCCCGCCCCCGGACCGGTACCCGCGGCATGACCTGGCTGGCTGTCCGGTGAGCTGACGGCTGCCGCGGCAACGACCGGTTCTGGCTCCGGGGGCGGCACCACGGGGGGTGGTGTCGGGGTCGGGGTGACCTGCACCGGAGGCGGCGTGACCTCGGGCGGCGTCACCGGGACGGCTGCCGGCGCCGAGCGCGCCGGCGCGGGGAGGGTAATATACGCCACCCGTCCACCGCCGCCACCGCCGCCGCCGGCGGCCGCGCGCAGCGGATCGCCACCCGCGAGCACCCGGCGCATGTCCTGACGCACCGACAGGAACAGCAGGCTCGCCAGCAGCAGGTGAAACCCGACCGACACCGCCACGCCGAGCGAACGGCCACGGGCGCGGGAGGCGGACAGCGAGAAGGCGTACCTGGGTGACAGGGCGGACTCCGGCATCGCTGGGGGGGACGTGCGGTCCCCCGGTTCGGTACACGACAGCGAATAATACGAACGGGGGGCCGTCTGGTGACGGCCCCCCGAGCGCTGGTCCGGTCCGGACCTACGGTGCGGCTGGTGCCGCGGCGCCGCCGGCTTCCGCCGGGGTGAATCCGATGACCTGGACCCCGGCCCCGCGGGCCACGTCCATCGCCTCGATCACTTCCTGGTACACCCGATCGGGGGCGGACTTGATGAACAGCAGCTTCGCCGGCCGGGAATCGAAGATCGCATGGATCTGGGTGTCCAGCTGATCCCTGGGCACCGGCTGGGTGTTGATGGCGTAGCCGCCGTCCGCGGTCAGCTCCAGCACGATCTGGTTGGAGACCGCGTTGGGCCGGGCCGCCGCGGTCTCCTGCGGCGGCACCTGGATGTCGAGCGCCATGCGGGACAGCGGCTGCGACACCATGAAGATGATCAGCATCACGAGCATGATGTCGATCATCGGGATGACATTGGGTTCCGAGGTGATCTCGCCCGGACCCGCTGAGCTGCCGCCGGCCATGTCAGTTCTCCTCGGGGGCCGTGTCGAACAGGCCACCCTGGATTTGCGGCTCGGTGATCGCGGCCATCACGCGGGCGCCGGACCGGCGCGCCAGCTCCACGGCCTCCTGGATGCGGGCGAACTTGAGCTGGTTGTCCGCCTTGAAGTACACGATCTTGTCCTCGGTGCGGGCGGCGTACATCGCCTTGAGGGTCTCCTCCAGCACCACCGGGTCCACCGGCCCCTTCCCGTTGAGGAAGTACTGGCCGCCGGCGTCCACCCCGAGGATGATCTCGTTCTCGCCTTCGGGGCGGCTGTCCAGGTTCTCGCCCTTCGGCATCACCGCCTTGAAGCCGGCGGCGATCAGCGGCGTCACGATCATGAAGATGATCAGCAGCACGAGCATGATGTCGATCATGGGAATGACATTGGGCTCGGCCTTGACGCTGCTTCGTCCGGCACTACCCGCTGACATGCCCATGGCCGGTCACCGCCTTCTGGGCCTGGAATTCCTTGGTGAAGATCGAGCGGCCGAACTCGCTCCCCACGCTCTTGATGAGGTAGTCGATCAGCTCCTTGGAGCTGTAGGTCATTTCGACCGTGAGGTTCTCGATCTTGGTGGTGAAGTAGTTGTAGCACCACACGGCCGGGATGGCGACCAGCA
This sequence comes from Gemmatimonadota bacterium, assembly GCA_033763675.1. Taxonomy (GTDB): domain Bacteria; phylum Gemmatimonadota; class Gemmatimonadetes; order Gemmatimonadales; family GWC2-71-9; genus JADJOM01. The sequence continues at coordinate 20,963 of JANRJZ010000038.1, read as the reverse complement.
GGCCGAAGGCGGTGGTGATGAGCGCCTCGGCGATACCGGCGGAGATGCCGGCCAGGCCGCCGGACGCCCCGGCCGCCGCCATGCCGGTGAACGCCGTCACGATGCCCATCGTGGTGCCGAGCAGGCCCACGAACGGTGCCGTGGCGCCCACGGTCGCCATGATGCTCATGCCGCGGCGGAACTCGGCCAGGGTGATCAGCATCTGGCGTTCCACCGCCCGCTCTGCCGAGTTGATGTCGGCCGAGGTGATGGTGGCGCGGTCCTGGATCAGGTTCTTCACCTCGGAGAGCGCGCCGCCCAGCACCCGGGCCACGTGGCTCTTCTGGTTCTTCTCGGACAGGGCGATGGCCTTCTCGAGATTCTCCTCCTGGATGGCGCGGGAGAACTCGGGGGCGAACTTCCGGGTGGCCTGCTGGCTCTTGTAGATGTGGATCGCCTTGGCGATCGCGACCGACAGCGACCACAGCGACATGATCGCCATCACCACGATGACGCCGCGGGCGAAGAGACCCGCCGCATCCCACAGCTTCAGGATGTCGATACCGTGTTGCATGACTGACCGTCCTCGGGAGAGTAGAAAACGACCTACTGACTGAGCTGGAATGACACTGCCTGCTGGACCAGCACCCGCACCGGCGCACCCCGCGAACTGCCGGGCTTGAAGGCGCAGGCGGAGTTGGTGATGGCCTTGCGCGCGGGTTCCTCGAACGCCTTGTGGCTGCTGCTGTTCACCTTCACGCTGCCCGGGTCCACCTTGCCGTCGGTGTTCACCACGAACTGGAGCACCGCCCGCCCCGGAATCCCCGCCGACTTCATCACCGCCGGATACTGGGCCAGCAGATAATCCCGGCAGGCCGCCGGGTTGGACAGCGCCGGCGTGTCATCCACCTCGGCGGCCAGGAAGACCTCGCCCTCGATGTTGACCGGCCCGGTGCCGCCCACAATGCCGGTGGCAATGCCGCCCTCGACACCCTTGCCGGTGAAGTCCCGCGGGTCGAACCGCTCATTCAGGTTCACCGGCGGGATCTCCGTCGGGATGTTGTCCGGCGGGGTGATCACCTGGAAGCCCTGGGGCGGCGGGTTGGCGCTCACCACCACATTGTCCGGGACTTCCTGCGGCGGCGGCGGCGGCGGCTCCGGCGGCTTCAGGAACACCATGGTGGTGTCCACCACGATGTCCCGCACCGCTTCGGCCGCGCCTCGCGTGGCCTGGATCGCCCCGAAGACCAGGCCCACGTGCAACGCCAGGGACACCACCTGCTGTCCCAGCGTGTTCTGGCGCTTCCGGTTGGATTCCACGAGGTTCTCGAACACGGCACCATCCTCCGTGAGTAATGCGGTGCGCCAAGCTACGGGGCGCCCATTGCAGCAACACCGCCCGCCACATGACAAAATGATGACAGCCCGATTAGCTGTATGTTCCCGGCAGGCGCCCGTCGGCCGGTAGCAGAGTACGCGCCAAGGCGCCCCGCCGACACAGCGGGTCTGGAGGAAGCGGGCCAATATATCGGTGGGGCGGGATCGCGCCAGTAGCGGCGCGAGCCGGTTCAATCCCCGACGCCGTCGGCGGGCAGGAGCGGCGGGGCGGGGGTCGGCTCGCGGGAGCTCGGCAGGCTCACGGTGAAGACCGTGCCCCGGCCCGGACGGCTCTGCACCGTGATCGAGCCACCGTGCGCTTCCGCGATCCACTTGGTGATCGCGAGGCCCAGCCCGGCCCCGGGCCGTGCGCCGGTGCGGGTCCGGGCCGTGTCCACCCGGTAGAAGCGGTCGAAGATCCGCGGCAGGTGCGCCGCCGGGATCCCGATGCCGTCGTCCCCGATGATCAGGGCGGCCGTCTCCCCCTGGTCCACCAGGGCCAGGCTCACTCGCCCCCCGGGCGGGGTGTACTTGATGGCGTTGGTGACGAGGTTGAGCAGCAGCTGCCGGATCCGGCTCCGGTCCACCGGCACGAGCACCGGCACCTCGGGCAGTTCGGTCCGCACCGCGATCCGGTGCTCCTCCCCCAGGATCCCCGCGGTCTCAGAGGCTTCGGCCACCAGGTCCCGCAGGTCCACCGGTTCGAGTGCCAGGGTGGCGCCGCCCTCGTCGGCGCGGGCGAGGGTGAGGAGGTTGTCCACCATCTCGCTCATGCGGTGGATCTCCTCCAGCACCTCTTCCAGAATCTGCAGCGTCTCGGTCGAGGCCCGCGGATCCGCCATGGCCCGCTCCACCCCGGCGCGGAGCACCATGAGCGGGGTCTTGAGTTCGTGGCTCGCGTCGGCGGTGAACTGGTGCAGGCTGGTGAAGCTCTGCTCCAGGCGTCCCAGCATCCGGTTCATGGTGCCGGCCAGGCGGGCCAGCTCCGCCGCCGACTGCGGCACCGCCACCCGCCGGTGCAGGCTCCGGCCGTCGGTGACGGCTTCGATCTCGTCCACCATCCCTTCCAGCGGCCGGAGGCTGGCGTCGGCCAGCACGTAGCCCAGCCCGATGCTCCCCAGCAGGATGACGGGGGCGATCACCAGCATCGCCTGGAGCAGCTGTTCCGGCCCGAAGGGGACGGCGGCGAGCGGCGCGGCCACGATGATCGTCGCCGGCTGGGGCTGCTCCCACACGCCCGGGAGCGGCACCCGGGCGAAGCGCACCGCCTCGCCCTGGTCGTCCAGCCGCACCAGCCCGGTGTGGCTGGCCTCCCCCGGCACCTCGCCTGGCGCGCCGAGCAGCTGGGCGAGCGCGGTCAGCGTCAGCGGTTTGGCGACCGCGTTGCGGTAGATCGGGACCTGGTCGGGATCGAACACCACGACGAGGTCCCGGATGCCGTCGAGGTAGCCGCCCACCGCGCTGAAGCCGAGGCCCGGGGTCTCCCCCGGCGCGAGGAGGCGGCCCAGCTTCTGCTGGTAGCCGATGTAGTACTGGGCGGCCAGGTTGCCCTCGAGCGACAGCCGCTCGTCCAGTTCGCGGACGCTGGACCGCCGCCGCTCGAAGTAGAGCGCGCCGCCGAAGGCCCCGACCGAGGCCAGCAGGGCCACGGCGTACCAGATGGTGAGTCGGCGCCGGATGGAGGACATGGCTCAGGCCTTGAGCACGTACCCCACGCCGCGCACGGTGTGGATGAGCCGCGTGGCCTGTCCCTGGTCCACTTTCTTCCGCAGCCGGTTGATCACCACGTCCACGATGTTGGTGCCGGGATCGAAGTGATAGTCCCACGCGTACTCGGTGATGAGCGTCCGGGACATCACCCGGCCCACGTGGCGCATCAGGTACTCGAGCACGGCGTACTCCTTGGGGGTGAGCTCGATCCGGCGCCCCGCCCGGGTCACCTCCCGGGTCCCGAGATCGAGCTCCAGGTCGCCCACCCGGAGGGTGCGCGGCGCGATCTGCTTGGGCCGCCGCCCCAGCGCCTCGACCCGGGCCAGGAGTTCCTCGAAGGCGAACGGCTTGGTCACGTAGTCGTCGGCGCCGGAGCGCAGTGCCTGCACCTTGAAGTCCAGCGCATCCTGGGCGGTGAGCACCAGCACGGGGGTGGTGTTGCCCCGGTCCCGCAGGGTCCGCAGGACTTCGAGCCCCGACATCCCCGGCAGCCGCAGGTCGAGGATCACGAGGTCGAAGTTGCCGTGGGTCGCGGCCTCCAGCGCCTGGGCGCCGTCCGCCACCAGTTCGGCCTGGAACCCCTGCTCCATGAGGCCGCGGTGGACGTACTGGCCCACGGTGCGATCGTCTTCGACGACGAGGATCTTCATGGCCGTGAGGTCAGGGGGAGAGGACGCGCGTGGCGATGGGCAGGAAGACCTGGAACACCGAGCCCCGGCCGGGCTGGCTGTCCACCTCGATCCGGCCGCCGTGTTCCGCCACGATGCCATAGCAGACGGAGAGGCCCAGCCCGGTGCCCCGCCCCGGCGGCTTGGTGGTGAAGAACGGCTCGAAGATCTTGGGCAGCTCCGACCGCGCGATGCCGACCCCGGTGTCCTCGATCTGGATCTCCACCTCGTCGGGGTGCACCGTCCCCGGCTGGGTGCGCACCGTCAGCGACCCGCCATGCTCCATGGCGTCGAGGGCGTTGAGCATGATCGCCATGAACACCTGGATCAGCTGTTCGGCGTTGGCGTGGACCGCGGGCAGCGTCTCGCTCAGCTCGCGGGTCACCTCGATCCGCTTGAACCGCTGGTGGTGCTTGAGCAGGAACAGGGTGTCCTCGATGATCGCGCTGACGTTGACCGGACCCTTGGCCTTGCCCTTGGGCCGGCTGAAGTCGAGCAGCCCGTCCACGATCCCCTCGCAGCGCTGCACTTCCTTGTCGATGATGCCGAGGTACTCCCGGATGCCCGCCTGCTGGTCCTGGGGGATGTCGTCCTCCAGCCGGTTCTCCAGGGCCGCCACGCACGCGCCGATGGTCGCGAGGGGATTGTTGATCTCGTGCATGATCCCGGCCGCGAGCTGCCCGATGGCCGCGAGCTTTTCGCTCTGCAGGATCCGCTGCTGGGCCACGTGGGCCTCGGTCACGTCCTCGCCGATGGTGATGACGTGGGTGATCGTCTCCCCGTCCTGCCGCATCGGGATCTTGCTGATGCGGTAGTACTTGGTCTCCCCGCCGACGGCGACCTCGAGCTCCATCTGCCGCCCCTGTCCGGTGCGGAACACCTCGTCGAACTCGTCCCGCAGCTGCTCGGCGTTCTGGCGGGTGAGCACATCGAACACCGGCCGGCCCACGACCTCGTCCCGGCGCAGCCCCTGGGTGCCCATCTCCCGTTTCCGGTTCCAGATCTGGATCCGGTACTCGCGGTCCACCACGTAGAGCCCCACCGGGAGGCAGTCGATCACCAGGGTGATGAAGCGCCGCTGCTCCTCGATCTCCCGGCTCCGGAGCGCCACTTCATAGGCCAGGTCCTCCGATAGCTCGATCGACGCCAGGAAGGGCGCCAGGATGTCGGCGATGATGGGAAGGAGGTCCCCCCCACCGGCCGTCGCGGGGGTGACCTCCAGCATGCCGAGCCGCTCGCCTTCGTGCAGCAGGGGGAGCCGCAGGGTCTCGGGCGGGACGTCCGGCAGCACCGCGAACGACCGGCTGGTGCGCCGGCCCGCCGCGGGGACGGGGGCGGCGATGGCGCGGAGGGTGGTGGCGTTGGGCTCGCGCAGCCAGAGCTGGACGGTGGCGGCGCCCAGCCCGCGGCGCAGCACCTCCGCCACCGTGGCCAGCGTCTCCTCCGCCGCCAGCCCGGTGTTGAGCAGCCGCGCCACCCGCCCGACGAGCGCGAGTCCCTCCGCCTGATCCCCGACCGTCATCGTCCCCGCGCCCCTCCTTCAGCGAAACCCGGTGAGCTGGATGCCCCGAATGAAATACCGCTGCGCGAGCAGAAAGACCAGCAGCAGCGGCAGCGCGGCCGTGACCGCCGCCGCCATCTGGTACGGCCAGTTGCTGGCGTAGAACCCGTGAAAGGCCGCCACCCCGACTTCCACCGTGCGCCGGTCCAGGGAGCGGGTCGCGATGAGCGGCCAGAGGTAGCTCTTCCAGGCATCCACGAAGGCGAAGAGCGCGAGGGTGGCGAGGGCCGGCCGCACCGCCGGCAGGGCGATGTGCCAGAACACCGCGAACTCACCGGCGCCGTCCAGCCGGGCGGCGTCCTCCAGCTCCCGCGGCACCGCCTGGAACGCCTGCCGCAGCAGGAAGATACCCCAGACCGAGACCAGCTCCGCGCTCACCAGCCCGTGCACGGTGTCGACCCAGCCCAGCGCGTGCAGCAGCAGGAAGCGGGGGATGAGGAGCACCACTCCGGGCACCATGAGCAGGCCCAGGGTGGCCGCGAACAGCGCCCGGCGTCCGGGGAACGTGAGCCGCGCAAAGGCGTACCCCGCCGCCGCCGCGGTCGCGACCTGGCCCACGACGACCCAGCCGGCGAATACCAGGGTATTGGCGAAGAACCGGCCGAAGGGCAGCGCCCCCAGTGCCTCGGGGTAGTTCCGCCACCGGGGCACCGCGGGCAGCAGCGGAGGCGGCGCGCGAAAGACCTCGAACTCGTCCATGAGCGAGGTGGACAGCATGACCGCGAACGGCGCCAGCATCACGACCGCGAGCAGCGCGGCCGTGACCCACCCCGCGGCCCGCCAGGCCCGCCTCCCCGGGGTCATGAGACGAGCTCCACCCGGCGCCCCAGCCAGCGGAACTGGAGCCAGGTGAGCGCGAGGAGCAGGAGGAGCAGGAGGAGGCTCATGGCGCTCGCGGTCCCGAAGCGGAGAAACTCCCACGCCTCCTGGTAGATCCGGTACACCGCGACGTCGGTGGCGTGAAGCGGCCCGCCTTCGGTCATCACCGCGACGTAGGTGAAGACCTGGAACGACCCGATGATGCTCGTCACCAGCACGAACAGCACCGTGGGGCGGAGCAGCGGCAGCGTCACCCAGAGAAACCGGGCCGCCGGGCCGGCGCCGTCCATCCGGGCGGCATCATGATACTGCGGCGGGATGGCCTGCAGCCCGCCGAGGAAGACCACCATCTGGTAGCCCAGCTGTACCCAGACCGATATCGCCATGAGCGCCAGGAGCGCGGTGCGTGGATCCCCAAGCCAGTCCGGTCCCGGCAGGCCGAGCCGGGCGAGTCCGGCGTTGAGCAAGCCCGAATCCGGCTGGTAGACCCACTGCCAGACCAGCGCCACCGCCACCACCGAGCTGATGAACGGCAGGAACAGGAGGGCCCGGAGCAGCCGGACGCCGATCCCCGAGCGGTCCAGCAGCACGGCGGCGCCCAGCGCCAGGACCACCGTCACCGGCACGTGGAGCGCATACAGGGCGGTGACGCCCAGTGAGTGCAGGAACCGCCCATCACTCAGCACCGCCGCCAGGTTGGCGAACCCGACGAACTCCCGGCCCTGCCCCACCAGGTCCCAGCGGTGAAAGGCAAGGAAGAGCGTGAACATGGCCGGCAGGAAGGAGAACGCCACCAGGTGCACCATGGCCGGCGCGAGGAATCCCCAGGCGGTGAGCGTCGCCGCCAGGCGCGCGGGATTGCCCCTGCTCCGACCCACCCAGCTGGTGAACCCGACGGCCAGCGCGGCGAGCAGCGCCCAGCCGAAGAGCTGGAATGGCAGCGCTGCGAGATCGGCCTCGAACGGCCGGACCGAGAACGCCAGGCCGCGCTGGGTACGGGGGGTGGCGGCGACGATCCGTGCGCGCGGGATCCCCGCGCTGTCCCCCCGCTCGAGGATGCCAACGCCCGCGGAGGAGGCCACAGCCTCCGGGCGGGCGCCCGCGCCGATCTCCGGCAGCCGCGCCTGGAGCACGCCGGGTGCCGTCGCCGCGATCTCCACCAGCTGGGCGAGGGTGAGGAGCCGAAGGTCCGTCGCTGTCACGGCGGTGCGGCGCACCGCCACGTCCAGGGTCAGGGCCAGCAACAGCGCCGCGGCCCCGGCCGCGGGCGCCACCCAGCGGGTCCAGCCTTCCCGCCCCCCGCGGTCCGCGACCATCCCCGCGAGGACCACCAGCAGCAGGGCGGCCAGCGTGAGCAGCAGGGCATGCGCCGGGGGGAGCCCGCGCGGGACCGCGTCCCAGGTCGCGACCCAGCCCCGCAGGGTCCACTGGTCCCGGTCGAGGAGGGGCACCACTGCGGCGCGCACCCCGGCGTGCGTCGCGATCAACCCCTCCATGCCCTGGTCCAGCAGCGCGACGGCGCTGTCCGGCAGCGGGGCCAGGCCGAGCAGGTCGGGCGCAAGGGGGGCCTGGCCATAGGCCACCTGCAGCTCCCCGGGCCAGAAGGATGCCGTGGCCAGCGCGTTGGCGCCGGACAACAGCCGGGGGGCGTCGTAGCCGGCGCCCGCCGTCCCGGGGGTCACCACCGCAATGTACGCCGCGGCGTGACGCGCGAGGGCCAGGTGGGCGGCATCCACGATCCGGGTCTCCGCCGAGCGGGCGGTGGACCACTGTCCCCCGATCGCGAAGAGGGCGACGGCCGGCCCCAGGACCGTGGTCCAGCGTGGCGCCTTCACCGTTCGGTCTCCGCCAGGATGCGGTCGATGTCCCGGGCCGCCGCGACCAGCGCCTCGTGCAGCGGCCGTCCCCCAAGCAGCACCTCGTCCAGCGCCTGCGGCAGCCGGTTCTCGATCTCGCGCCAGCCCCGCACCCGCGCCCCCCACGGGACCCGGGCGGTGGGCATCGCCTCGAGGAAGACCTGCTCCCATCCGAGGGTATCCGCGGCGGCGACCTCCCGGCCGAGCCGGCGCAGGGCGGAGAGTTCGAGCCCGTGTTCCACCCGGGTGCGTTGGGCGGCGCTGTCCGCCAGCGCCCCAGCGAGCGATACGGCAAGCCGGCGGCGGGAAACCGATGCCGGCACCGCCCACCCCGAGGCGTACACCACGGTGCTCGACGGCACCCCGGGGGCGTGGGGAATCGGCGCGAATCCGATCTCCAGCCGGCCGTCCCGCACATAGGGACGGAACCGGGGCAGCCAGAAGTGCCCGGTGGTGAGCATCGCGACCTTGCCGGAGTTGAACAGCCGGAACTGGTCTCCCAGGGAGCGGCGGAGGGTCATGACCCGCGGCACGATGCTGTCCCGGCGCACCCAGTCGAGGTACCAGCCGAGCGCCCGCTCGGTGGCGGGGCTGTCGAGGCAGCCGGAGGCGCGCCGCCCATCGGGGCAGAGCACGTCTCCCCCCCCGGACCAGAGCCATGGGATCCAGAGGAACACCCGCCGGTCGAACACCGTGCCCCACTGGTCCACCCGGCCGTCACCATCGGTGTCCCGGGTGAGCGCCCGCGCCGCCTGCAGGAACTCGTCCCAGGTCCAGGTGGCGGTGGGCAGGGGGAGCCCCGCCTCCCGAAACAGGCGTCGGTTGTACACCACGACCATCGGGCTGTAGCCCTTGGGAAAGGCGTAGAGCTTGCCGTCCCGGGTGAAGATGGCCCGGACCGCGGGCTCGAAGGCGCTGGTGTCGAGACCCACGTGGGCGGCGAAGGGCCCGAGGTCGAGCAGCACCTCCTGCGCGGCGAAGTTGGGCACGTCGATGTTGTCGAGCAGGAAGACGTCCGGCGGCGCCCCCGCGGCGATCGACGTGAGCACCTGTTCCCGGTACTCCGCCTGGGTGCTGATGGCGTCGTTCACCACCCGGACCCCGGGGTGGGTCCTCTCGAACGCCTCCAGGTTCCGGCGTTCGATACGCTGCTCCATTTCATCGGCCCAGGAGGAGACCCGGAGCGTGACCACCGGTTGGTCCGCACAGGCCAGGAGCAGCAGCAGGGCGCCGGCGGCCGGCCTCACCGGAGCCGGTGCCCCGCGGCATCGAACCAGTGCCGGCGTTCCGCGCTCCCGGTGACGCGGGCACGCGCCCCATGGGTGAAGGGCGCCTGCCCCGCGGTCCGCGCCACCAGCGACTGGGTGCCGAGCCGGAGGTGCACCAGCGTCTCGCTCCCGAGTCGCTCCACCAGGGTCACCTCCGCCTCCAACCCCTCCGCCCCAAGCCGGAGATCCTCCGGGCGCAGCCCGCACGTCGCTGCCGCCGGTGGGGCGCCGGCGCCCACCAGCGCCGTGGCCGGCAGGGCGGCGTCCAGCGGCAGGAGGTTCATGGGCGGGGTCCCGATGAACCGTGCCACGAAGGTGGTGGCGGGCCGGTCGTAGAGCTCGGTCGGGGTGCCCTGTTGCTCCAGCTTTCCTTCACGCAGCACCACGATCCGGTCCGCCATGGTCAGGGCCTCGACCTGGTCGTGGGTCACATAGAGCATCGTGGCCCCAAGCCGGCGCTGCAGCCCGAGCAGTTCGCTGCGGAGCTCCCCCCGGAGCGCGGCGTCGAGGTTGGACAGCGGTTCATCCAGCAGGAACGCCTCCGGCTCCCGCACCAGCGCCCGGCCCAGCGCCACCCGCTGGCGCTGGCCGCCGGAGAGCTGCGCCGGGGCGCGGTCCAGCAGTTCACCGAGGCCCAGCAGCTCCGCCACCCGCGCCAGCCGCGGGCCCCGTTCGGCGTGAGGCACCCGCCGCATCCGGAGCGGGAAGAGCAGGTTCTCCCGGACCGTCAGGTGCGGGTAGAGGGCATAGCTCTGGAACACCATCGCGAGATTGCGCTCCCCGGGCGGGAGGGTAGTGACGTCACGCCGCCCGAGCAGGATCCGCCCCCGGTCCGGCAACTCGAGTCCGGCCACCAGGCGGAGCGCGGTGCTCTTTCCGCACCCGGAGGGGCCGAGGAGCACCACGAAGCTGCCCTCGCCAACTTCGAAGCTGACGCCGGTGAGCGCGGGGACCGCGGGAGGATAGACGCGGGTGAGGTCCTGGAGGGTGATGGAAGCCATGCCGGCTGTAAGTTGCCGCCGCCGGACCCCCGCGCAAGATTGCACCCATGCCCGACACGCCTGAACTGACCCCCTGGATCAACGGCGCCGCCCTGCCGCGCGAGGGCCGTGCCACCATGACCGTGCTCGATCCGTATCGCGGAACGCCGGCGGCGCTCGCGGTCGAGGGCACCGCCGCGGACCTCGAGCGGGCCATCACCGCCGCCCAGGCCGGCTTCGGGGCCATGCGCGGCCTCCCGCGCCATGCCCGCCGCGACATCCTCGCCAGGGTCGCGGACGCCCTCACCCGGGAGCGACAGGCGCTGGGGGCGGAACTGGCCGCCAGCTGCGGCAAGCCGATCGGGCAGGCGCTGGGGGAGGTGGACCGCGCGATCATCACCTTTTCCTTTGCCGCCGACGAGACCCGTCGCTTCGGCGGGGAGATGGTGCCGCTGGACTCGGACCCCCGCACCGTCGGGTACAGCGGGGTGGTGCACCGCTTCCCGGTGGGCCCCATCAGCGCGATCACCCCGTTCAACTTCCCGTTGAACCTGCTGGCCCACAAAGTGGCGCCGGCGATCGCGGTCGGGAGCGCCCTCGTGGTGAAGCCACCCCCGCAATGCCCCCAGATGGCCTTCCGCCTCGGCAGGATCCTCGCCGACTGCGGGCTTCCCGCCGGCGCCTACAACGTCCTGCACCTGCCGATTCCGGTCGCCGAGCGACTCGCCACCGACCCCCGCTTCGGGATGCTCACCTTCACCGGCAGCCCTACGGTCGGGTGGCACCTCAAGAGCGTCGCCGGGAAGAAGAAGGTCTGCCTCGAGCTGGGTGGGAATGCCGCCGCCGTGGTGCACGAGGACGCCGGCGATCTCGACTGGGTGGCCCAGCGCCTGGCCCTTGGCGCCTTTGCCTACGCGGGACAGGTCTGCATCAAGGTGCAGCGGGTGCTGATCCACCGGCCGATCTACCAGCGATTCGTCGACCAGCTCGTGGCCGCGACCGCGGCGCTCCCCTGTGGCGATCCGATGGACCCCAAGACCGTCGTGGGCCCCATGATCGACGCCGCCGCCGCCGACCGGGTCCAGGGCTGGACCGCCGAGGCGGTGGGGGCCGGCGCGGAGGTGCTGCTGGCGGGGCGGCGGGACGGCAATGTGCTCACCCCGGCGCTGCTCGCCCGGGTGCCGGCCGACGCCAAAGTCTCCTGCAAGGAGGTGTTTGGTCCGGTGACAATCGTGGCACCCTACACGGACTGGGAGGAGGCGCTGGCGCAGGTGAATGCGTCGGACTTCGGGCTGCAGGCCGGGGTGTTCACCAGCAACGTGCACCGGATCTACCAGGCCTTCCGCCAGCTCGAGGTGGGCGGCGTGATCGCCAACGACTTCCCCACCCTGCGGGTGGACAACTTCCCCTACGGCGGGGTGAAGGACTCGGGCTTCGGGCGGGAAGGCGTCCGCTACACGATGGAAGAGATGAGCGAGCCGCGGGTGCTGGTCATTCGAGGAACCTGACCTTACGCAGGATGGGCGACCCTTGTGGTCGCCCGTCGGGCGACCACAAGGGTCGCGCCTGCCTAACTCTTCACGAACGCCACCTCATCGCGTTCCGCGGTGTCGAACACCGCTCGGCCCCCGCCGAGCGGTTCGTCGTTCAGGGTGACGGCGGCGGAGGCGGGCAGGCCGGGGAGGGTTGCGTGCAGGCGGAGCCGCGGGCCATGGGTCCGCTCCACCCGGAGGACCACCCGGCCGGGCCGCCGCCGGAGCCGCAGGTCGAGGGTCGTGGCGCCGACCCGGAGCCCGCGCAGCGACATCTCGCTCCAGTCCGGTGGCAGCCAGGGGGCCACCCGCACCGCGCCGGCCAGCGCATCCGGCACCACCCCCCAGAGCCCCTCCACGGCAGGCGAAACGACCATGGCCGCCGACCAGGCCTGGTCGGGACAGATCCCGGCCCCGCGGCGCTCGAGGCCGTGCAGCACCTCATCGAAGGCGCCGCGGGCCCGTTCCTCCGCCAGGTCGGCGTTGGCCCGGAGGTGGGCCAGCGCCGCCGGCCACCGTCCGCCGCGCCACTCCGCCAGCGACACCCAGCCGGTGTACAGCGGCCAGACGGCCCCCTGGTGATAGCCGGCGGGATCGAACAGCGGATCATCGGCCGCGATCATCCGCACGCCCCATGGCGCACTGAAGCCCGGCGCCGCCACCGCATCGAACCACTCCGCCGCGTCTTCGGGGGCGATCACGCCCAGCAGCAGCGGCACCGCGAGCATGGCGGTCCGGTGCACCCGGGGCTGGCCTGATGCCTCGAGTCCGAGCGCGTATCCCTCCGGCGTGCGAAACCGGGTGGCGATCGCGGCCCGGGCGCGCGCGGCGCGGGCCGTCAGCTCGTCCGCCAGCGCGGTCGCTCCCCGCGCCTGCGCCACCGGCGCCAGCGCCTCGAGGGCCGCCAGCCAGCAGGCCGCGAGGTACAGCGTCACCCGCAGCCCGCCGAGCGGCCCATGCTCGATCCAGCCATGTCCCACCCGCTGATTCTCGATCAGCCCGTCGCCATCAGTATCTGTCTCCAGGCAGTACTGGTACGCGGCGAGGACCGCGGGCCAGAGCCGATCGAGCAGAGCGAGGTCGCCGGACCAGGCCGCGTAGCGTCCGGCCAGCAGCAGGAAGAGCGGCGTGCTGTCCGCCGCATCGTAGTGGGCCAGGCCGCTCGTGGTGTACTCATGGATGATCTTGCCGCTCACGTCCCGGGTGCGGGCCAGGAAGCGGAGCACATCCTTGGCGATCTCGCGATCCCCCATGGCCAGGGTGGCGAAGGCGGTCCAGCAGGCGTCCCGCCCGAAATACCAGGCATAGCCCGGCCGGCCGTCTCCCCACCCGGGGCGCGAACCGCCGTAGCCCGCGAGCAGCGACCGGCCAACCCCAGGGGTCTCGGCGAGGAAGGAGTCCAGCCGGACCTTGGCCCAGCCGAAGGCGCGGTCGAGCGCCGGCTCGGGCGTCTCCAGCCGCGTCAGCCGCTCCTCCAGGCGGCGGGCGTGGAGGATCCGTTCCTGGCGCACCGCGCGCAGCTTCCGCCGGGCCAGGGAATCCAGCGCCCGGTCGGCCTCCGCCGCGTCACTCCCGGCGGCGAGCACCAGCGAGAGGCGCCCCCGCCCCCGCGCTGCGAGCCGGGCGCCGGTCCGCGGATCCAATCCCGTCAGCTCCACGCCCCCCGCCATGGCCCGCACTTCGAGCTCCGGCGACTCGCGGCTCAGCCCCAGCCGCACCGACTGCGCCGCCTGCGCGCGCACCTGCACCCGCGAGCTCCCGGCGGGATACGGCCACATCCGGCGGAAGTCACAGCTCCAGGCCAGGGTGAGCGGCAGGTCGAGATCGGCGACCAGGCTGTAGACCACCAGCCCATGCTCGAGGGCGGTGCTCACCCGCTCGGTCAGTTCCACTTCGCCGACCCGCAGCACCCGCACGACCTCATCCGGCGTCACCCGCGCGCTCACCACGTCCGGCTCGCGGCCGGAGACCAGCAGGTGGCCCTGGCGGAGCACCCGGAAGGGATGCACCCAGATCTCCTGCACCCCGCTCCGCTCGCCGCCCACCACCAGCACCCGGCGGCCCGCGAGGGTCCACGGTGCATCCTCCCGGCCGGCCGACTCCAGCAGCAGCGGCGACGACGAGGGGGGCCACTCGTCCCACATCGCCGACGGCGGTTCCCCCGGGGCGGCCGGCGGCGCCGGCGCCGGCTCGCCTGCGTCATCCGCCGGCTCCCGGCCCCCGGGCCAGCAGCTCACCGGAGCCATCCGGGTGGCGTGGGGCACGGCGTCTCCGGCCACCGCATTCCGGAGCATGACGTGAAGCTGACGGGACAGGAGGCCGTCGGGGGCTGCAAGGTGGATGTAGGCGCCGAGGCAGAGGATCCCGCCCTCCTCCACCGGCTGCTCCCACGCCAGGACCCGGTTGGCGTTCAGGTGGATGAAGGACCGCTCCACCGCCACGATCCGGGCACGGGTTGGCCGGGACCGGTGGTAGGCCACCGCATTGTACGATTCCCCCTCGGAGGGCGCCCAGACGTAGGTGCCCTGCCCGAGGCCGGCAAAGAGGGGGTGCGGCCCGAAGGCGCCATAGCCCCGTATATGAGGAAAGGCGAGGAATGACCGGTACTCGTCCAGCCAGAACTCGTCCTCGGCGTGGCGCCAGCTGGCCATCCGGCGTTCGTCAGGCGCCACCGGCTCGAGACCGAGGAGGGCGGGCAGGCGCGCGGCATCGAGCGTGAGGAGCAACCGCCCGCCGGCCGCGAGCCAGGGGACGAGGTCCGCCCGGGGCGGCGGGCATTCGCCGTGGACCCAGAGCAGGTCCACCGGCTGCAGCGTCACGGCCGACAGCGCGTCCACCCGCTCCACGGACAGCCCCGGCAGGGTCGCCAGCCAGGCAGCGGCCGCGGCCCCCTCCGCCCCGCCCGCGACCAGTGCCACCCGTCTCACCAGTGGAGCTCCAGCGCCCGGCCGATCCTCCCCTTCCCCGCGGCCCGGCCATCGATGCGCACCGCATACCCGCCCCCCGCCACCCGCACCGAGACCTCGTGGCCCGCGAGTCGTGCGCCGCGGAGCTCGACCTGCTCGCCGAACGGGAGCGGATCCACGATCACGCCCGACTCGCCCTGCGGCAGGATTCCCGCGACGTGCCGCGCCAGCAGATCGTTGACCCAGCTGTGCTGGTAGTCGTCAATTCCGCGGTAGGCGCTGCCGCGGCCGCTGACGGGGTGATAGTGCTCGAAGCAGTTGGGCCGGGCGGGATCGCCGTGGAAGCTCATCATCCGGATGAACTGCCGCAGCAGGTGCACCAGCTGCGGCGCCCACGCCGGCCGGTGCAGCCGCACCACCCGGGCCAGGGCATCCACCAGATGACTGCTGGTCATCGGCCAGACGCGGCCATTCCACGGACAGACATGGCGCTTCCCCTTCCACTCGGCATCGGGGTTGAAGCGGGGATCGTCAACGCTTGAGCTCGGAACTGGATACGGAGTCCAGAACTCGGCCGCGCTGAACAGGTGCGCGGCGAAGCCCTCCAGGTGTTCCGGCCCCGTGAGTTCGGTCAGGTAGGGATAGAAGCAGACGGCCGCCTTCACCCGGGTCCGCCCCCCGGTGGCGGGGTTCACGTCGGAGAACATCCCCAGGGCCGGATCCCACATCCGCTCTGTAATGGCCTGCCCCGTCCGGGCGGCGTAGCCGGACCAGCGGCTCCTGGCGCCGGCATCGGGGGCCCGGGCCGCCAGGAACCGGCACAGCCGCCAGGCGTAGAGGGTGACGTCGATGCCCTTGAGGCGGAGCCGATTCTCCCAGCCATGGCGGTCAGCGTCGGGATCCACTGCCTCGTAGCGGGACATGTATTCCTGCCCGGTCTCGTACTGGTCGGTGACGTCGATCATCCCCGAGCCTTCCGCGTCGCGGGTCGTCACCAGCCACCCGGCGTATCGCTCCAGCGCGGGATAGAGCCCCGCCAGCCAGGGCGCGTCAGGGTGCGCGTCGAGCAGGTCGCCCAGGGCGCCACCCCAATCGGCGTGATAGAAGTCGGGCTGTACCAGGTGATTCAGGTAGACCCGCCCCGGCATGGAGCCGTCGGGACGGAGCCGGTCGAAGAAGGTGTGCGCCACCCCCTGGGCCCAGCCCGGCGTGCCCACCCACCGGAGCTCCCGCAGGTGGCACATCGCGCTGTAGCTGATCGGCTGGTGGAAGTAGCCGATCCCCTCGCACACGGTGTCGTGCCGGTATTGCCCGAGCCCGGCGGGGACCCGGTTGAGCCGGAGCCCATACCAGCGGTACCACCAGTAACGGTTGAAGTGCGCGTCGCTGCAGCGGAACTCGGGAATGGTGCGGGTGAATGCGGTCCACGCCGTGGTGGCCGTGCGATGGGACGGGAGGGAGCGTCCAGGCGCGGCGGGAGGCCGCGTTGCTTCCGGGTGGGGGGCGTCCAGCATATCGATTGCGACCGAGGCCCCGAACCGCGCCGATCCCCCCGCCCGGAGGTCGAACCGCCGGTGCAGGCCGAGGTAGACCAGCCCGCGGGGGTTGATGCCTTCCAGCCGGACCTCGTCCCGGAGGCCACCTCCGTCGCGCCAGCGGTCGTAGAACGGCGTGAGCCGGAAGTCGGGAACGGACCCGGAATGCTCGGAGCGGCAGGCGGCGTGGCTCGAGACCCTGGGCGAGAGCTCGTAGCGGAGCGCCACCTCCACCGTCTGTTCCTTCCGGTCCCGCAGCTCGCGCACCAGGGTCAACCCATCACCGGGCCGGCTGACGCCGGCACTGGGGACCGATTCGCCATTCACTGCCGTCCACTGCACCACGTCCACCGCTCGCGCCCGCCGGCCCCGGTTCTCCAGCACCCACTCCGAGACCAGGCGGCGGTCGCCGGGCGCGCTGCGGATCTCCCGGGCGTGGAGGCCAGGAGCCAGCCGGTAGTCGAGGGTGAGCGCGGCCGGCGTCCAGCGCATGGCATGCGCCCGCGCGGGGAGCGGGTCGCCGTGCTGATCAAGGAAGCTGACCGTGAAGAGCGGGGCGACCGGGTACTGCAGCAGGTGCGCCTCGTCCCAGAAGCCGGGCCTGTCGTGCCAGGCCGGGAACGGGGGCGCCCAGATCAGACCATCCCCCGCCCCGAGGTACCACTTGTCGGTGCGGGAGAGGAGCAGCAGGGATGGGGAGCGGGTCACGGGGAGAAAGAGGCGACGGACCGCCGACCGAGTCAACTCTCTCTGGCGATGGGCGGTCCGGGCCCGGACGGCGGGGAGGGTCAGGGCAGCTTCTGCAGCTCCGCCAGCAGCTCGGCGTTCTCCCGGCGGTTGCTGGAGGATTCCTCCGCGAAGGTCCAGCGGACGATTCCCTCCCGGTCAATCACCACGTAGGCGCGGCGGGAGAAGAACTTCTCCTCCAGGAGGGTGCCGTAGCTCCGGCACACCTCCCGCTTGAAGTCGCTGAGCAGGTCCACCCCCAGCTTCTCCTTGGCCTTGAACTCCTTGAGCGCCGGCACCGAGTCCACGCTGATGGGGAGCACCACCGTCCCGGCGCCCTGGAACTGGGTGTAGTCCTCCGAGAAGGCGCACAGCTCCCGGGTACAGACGCGGGTAAAGGCCAGGGGAAAGAACGCCAACAGCACGTTCTTGCCCCGGAGTGCCGACAGCGTCACGTCCTTGTCGGCGGTGGACGCAAGGGTGAAGTCCGGGGCTGGCGTGCCCACGGCAGGCATCGGTGTCGGCATGTGGTTCAGCGGCCGAACCGCTTTCCGACCTCGGTCCAGTTCACCAGGTTCCACCAGGCGGCCACGTAGTCGGGCCGGCGGTTCTGGTACTTGAGGTAGTAGGCGTGTTCCCAGACATCGCAGCCGAGCAGCGGCGTCTTGCCTTCCATGACCGGGCTGTCTTGGTTGGCCGTGCTGTAGACCTCGAGGCCGCCATCCCTCTTCCGGGCCAGCCATGCCCAGCCGCTGCCAAACCGGGTGGTGCAGGCCTTGGTGAAGGCCTCCTTGAACTTGTCGAAACCGCCGAAGGTCTTCGTGATCGCCTCGGCCAGCGCGCCGGTCGGCTCCCGGGCGCCGCCCGGCGCCATCAACTCCCAGAACAGGGTGTGGTTGTGGTGTCCGCCGCCATTGTTGCGCACCGCGGTGCGGATGGCCTCGGGCACCGCGTCGAGGTTGGCGATGAGCGCATCGAGCGACTTGGCGGCGAGGTCTCCCTGACCCTCCAGCGCGGCATTCAGGTTGTTGACGTAGGCCGCGTGATGCTTGTCGTGGTGGATCCGCATCGTCTGCTCGTCGATGTGCGGCTCCAGCGCGGTGTAGTCGTATGGAAGGGGCGGCAGGGTGTGCGCCATGGAGGTCTCCTTGCGGATGGGAAGAAGCTGCAGCACCGGCGGAACCGGCGCGAATGCGGCAAAGCCTGCTCCGACCGCGCCGGCCAGCTGCAGGAATCGCCGGCGATCAAGCGCATCACGATCCAATCGGTCGGACATGGGGCGCAATATCATCAGCCCCCGGGACGGGGTCAACGACGAAGGCGCCACGCCGTCGCCAGAAATGCCGCGCTCGCACTGAGCGCGATGAGGGCCGTGTACACGGTTTCTGCCGCGAGCCCGCCGGCGAGCGCCGGCACCAGTGCCCCACCCGCCGCCGCGACCACCGTTACCAGTACCCCCCACCCGGCCAGCGCCAGCCGACGCCCGGTGCGCTCCAGCCAGTCCCGTCCCCGGAACACCACGACGAGCACTACCACCAGCACACCGCACCACCCGGCGACGGGATCACCCGAACCGACGCCCACCGCGGCCACGCCGAGCAGTGCCAGATCCGGCCGCCGTGCCACGGCCGCGAGGAGCGTCGTCACCAGCGCGATGGGAAAGAAGATCGGCTGCCAGTGCACCAGCCCCCCCGGCACCGCGACGGCGGTCAGCCGGACCAGCAGGAGGGCACCGAGAATCGGGGTCAGGGGCCCGCGTCCAATCAAGTGAAAGGGCGCCAGGCCCAGGAGCGTGGCCGCCACAGCCAGCAGCGCCCCGGCCACTCCCAGCTCGAAGGCGGCGCTGTAGGGTGCCTCGCGGAGCTGGGCCAGCAGCAGGGGCATTGGCCCGGCGACCTGGGCCAGCAGGTACCAGCAGCCGGCAAGCAGCAGTAGCGCCGGTCCGAGCACCAGCGGCACCCGGCCGGGGCGTGACCAGCAGAACCCCGCGATGGTGCCGGTCAGCACCAGCAGCAGGAAGAGGTGGAGCCCTGGCGCCACGACCGCCCCGAGCACCGCGAGGATGTGCAGCGTGAGCCAGCGCTCCCGCGGGATGACGATGGGGACCGGGACAGCGGCGGGGCCGGGAGCGGGCCGGCGGCCCGCCAGCGCCAGGAGCACCAGGCCGTCACCCACCACGACCAGCGCCAGGGTGATCAGCTGGAAGGAACGAGGGAGGTCGGCGAGGCGTTCACCACCAGCCGTCGCGGACCGGAGCCCGGCCAGGGCCAGGGCCGCAAGCAGGGTGCCCGCGCCGGCAGCGAGGAGCCGTGAGCGGGTCGGGGCCGCCAGGGTGAACAGGGCCGCGACCGTGACGGCCACCATATCCATGGACGGGGGAGAGAGCGCCATGGCGGGCAAAGATAGAACAGCCTCAGGAAGGGCGCTCCCGGGCGTGGTGGCGGATCCCGGTTCGCCTTATGTTCGTCCCTGCGGGAGTGGCACGGCCCCTGCGCCCTGCCGTTGCAGCATCCCTTTGACCGGCGGCCCAGCTTGAACCCTGCGCGCTTCCTCCCGATCCTCCTTGGCCTGGTCGGCGCCGCCAGCGTCGCCGCGCCGCTGCCGGCGGCCCGGGACGGGGATCCGCCCGCGCTTCGCGGGGCGATCGCCGCCGCGCGCACGGCGCGGCCGGACGTGGCGCGTCGGCAGCTGCTGGAGGCGGCGGATTCCGCCCCGGAGATTGCCGACTGGCTGCGGCTCCGTGCCGCGGCCCTGGCGCCTGATTCCCTCGAGCGCGACAGCCTCTACGCCCGCCTGAGCCTGCCCGCTGCCCGGGCCCGGATCACTGCGACGGAGGCCGCGGCCAGGGAACGCGCCGGAGACCTTGCCGGGGCAGCGCGACGCTACGATTCGCTGGGCCAGTTCACCGACGCCACCCGGCTCCGGCTGCGGCAGGCCACCACCAGCCAGCAGCGGGCGGCGCTCCGGGCCGGGCTCCTGAGCATCGCCCGGCAGCGCGCCGGCACTCCCGCCGCTGCCGAGGCGCTGCGGTTCCTCGCCTCACCGACTGTCGTGCTCACGCCACAGGAGGAGCTCAAAGTCGCCCGGCTGGCGGCCAGCGCGGGTGTCGCGCTCGAGGCGGCACTGCTCTACTCCAAGGTGGTTCGCCGGGGCGGCACCGCTGCCGCGGACCTGCTGGCCTACGGCCGGTCACTGGCGTCGCTCCGCCGTCACCGGGAGGCGATCACGACCTTCCGTCGGGTTCCCTCCACCTCGCCGCACGCCTCCCAGGCGCTGCTCGGTGAGGCCGCCTCCCAGGCCCGGCTGGGCCAACGGTCCGCCGCATCGGCGGCACTGCAGCGGGTCGTGGCCCGCTATCCGAACGACAGCTTGGCCGTCTCGCGTGCGCTGTACCTGGCGGGCAGCCTGCGCTGGGACACCGGCGACCACACCGGCGCCCGCGAGCACTGGATTCCGCTCCTCGAACGGTTCCCGCACGCCGATTCGATCGGCCGCGCCGGGTTCCTCGCCGCGCTCGCCCTCTATGAAACAGGAAAGCTCGCCCAGGCCGCGGACGAGTGGCAGCGCGTGCACCTGCTCGATCGGGGCGCCGATGGCCAGGCCGCCGGCTACTGGGCGGGCCGCGCGGCCGAAGAACAGGGCGACAGTGCCCGAGCCCTGCTGCTCTGGCGTTCGGTGATGGCCCGTGACTCCCTCTCCTACTACGCCTATGTGAGCGCCACCCGCCTCGGCATTCCCGGCTGGCGTCCCGCCCAGCGGCTGGAGCGGTTCACGCGCTATGACGACCTCGACAGTGCGATGACCCGCATCGTCCGGCTCAAGGCGGTGGGCATGCTGCCGGAGGCGGGCTGGGAGCGCGGCTGGCTGATCGGTGAGCGGGTGCGCTCCACCGAGCGCCTGCTCGCGGTGGGCGATGCCTATCGCCGCCGGGGCGATGCCGAGGGCAGCATCGCTGCGGCGCGGGCCCCCCGGGGGCGCGGGGCGGGGCGGGGCACCCCGCCCCAAAGCGTTCGCTACCCCCCCCAATACGCCCCCCCCGTGGGGGG
>JANRJZ010000037.1:0-9318 GCA_033763675.1 Gemmatimonadota bacterium | reverse complement strand
GGCGGGGGGGCCCGGGGGGGGGGGGGTGGTGCTGGGTCGCCGGGGGGGGGGGGGGGGGGGGCACGGCAACCGAGCTGCTGGTGTTGCCCTGCGCCGCGATCTCGTTCTGGACGATGCCCGTGATGTCGAACTCCCCGAACCGCCGGCGATACTTGGCCATCCACGCGGGGTTGGCCCCCCACCACAGCTCGGGACCGAAGGCGACCTTGAGCCCGGACAGGTGCCGCTTGCCGGTGAACTCGGCCCCGAACGGCGCCTCCCCGTTGTAGATGTCGATGTTGGTGCCGTAATTGGCCTCGCGGTAGAGGCCGAAGAAGTCGCCCTCGTAGCCCCAGTGGTAGTGTCCGGTGCGGTAGAAGCCCTCGAGGCGGAACAGCGGTTCCTCCCACGACACACTGGCCCGGTAGACCTTGACCCGCTCGAGGCCGTTGAGCGTAAGCGGCTGCCCGTTGGCGTCCACCGAGCGGTCGCGGCCCCGGTTCTCGTAGAAGATCTGGTCGATCGGGTTATCGGGAACGTTCCCCAGCACGTTCACCGACAGGGTGGCCAGCACGTTGTCGGACGGGTGCGCCTCGAAGTCGGCGTAGTAGGACTGGAGGTGATCGAATCCCGTGAAGCTGGGATACGTGGCACTGCCGGAGCCTGCCGGGGCGGCCTTCGACGGCGTACTCAGGTTGGTGCCACCGGTGCTGTAAGTGGAGAGCTCGAGCCGCATGCCGCTCACCCGGAACTTGCTGGCCAGTCCGCTGGCCGCTGCGGCCTGGTCGCCCCGCGCCCGGAGCGCCATCTCCTCCGGCTGGATGGCGGCGAAGTGCGCCTGGATCGCGGCCAGGTCGGTGCCCGGCCCGTACGGGTCCAGCCGATTGACCTGCTGAAGCGCGTAGTACGCCGCCCGGGGGTACAGCTGGAAGTGGCCTCGGGCGTCGGTGGGTCCCTTCGCCACGATTCCCCACCACTCCTCATTCATGTTGTTGTCGCCGGGAGTGAAGTCGTCCAGATAGCCCTGATTGGGCCAGGAGGCGTTGTTGTCGTGGATATCGAGCCCCACCTCCTGCCCCGCCTTCCACCACCCGTCCGTCCACTGAAAGGTGAGCCCGCCTATGGAGTTGCCGACCAGCCCCTTGCCGCTGGACTGCTCGTAGATCTCCCGCCACTGCCCCAGCAGGTACCGGGTCTGCATGACCTGGTCTTCCCGCATGTCCCGGGCATTGTAGGCATCAGAGCCGAACTCGGTGAACATCACCGGCAGGCCGAGTTTGTCCCGGACCACCTGGAACAGGTCGCCGAAGGAGATCCCGCGGTAGACATTGGCCCCAAAGACGTCGAGCCCCTTGGTTTCCTCGGCGATGATATCGATGTACTGGAGATCGCCGTTGGCCATCGCCACCGGGCGGTCGGGGTCGATCGTCTTGATCGCGCTGATGGCCTCACCGAAGAGCGAGTAGAGGTAGCGGGCCCTGGCGGCGTCGCGCTCGCCCTGGGGCAGGGCTTCGGTTGCCGCCGACTTCCAGGTGAGCCCATAGTTGTTTTCGTTGCCCAGCAGCCACATCAGGATGCCGGGTGTGCCTTCGAACTCCTTGACCAGTGTCGAGATCTCGCCCACCAAGGCGGCGCGGACGCGGGGATCGGAGTAATCGGTATTGGGCTGGTAGGTCCCGCCGACGGTGACGCCGTAGCGCCCCATCGCGTGGTTGAGGACGGTGAAGATGCCGTACTGCTCATAAATGAAACGGACCCAGCGCGGCGGGATCCCGGCATACTGGCGGATCGCATTGACCCCCATGGCCTTGAGGAGCGGCATCTCCCGGTCAAGCGCAGCCCGGATGAAGTCGTCGGGCTGGCTCCAGAGACTGTAGGAGTAATTGGTGCCGATGGGGAAGTAGTCCCAGTTCACACCCAGGACCATGAAGTCCCGCCCGTCTACCTGCAGCCGCGACCCGGCCGTGTCGGATACCACCCGGATGGCGGGGCCCTGGGCCGCCACGCCCGGGACGGCCGTCAGCGCCAGAGTCGCCGCCACGGCGAGGCGCCTGCCGAGGGCGCGGAGAGCAGCGGCTCGAGTCGGGCTCATCAGAGCCTCCTCAACGGGAAGCGGCCGCTGGATGGGGGCGCGACCGGGGTGGAGCGACTTTGTTCGGATACAGAACAAAGTGCGCCCCGGCGCAAGTCATGTCAAGGTGGGGGCCCGTTGGGGGGACTCCCGGGGGGGGAGGGCCATGGCCTCCCCGGGGACCGGCTACCGCGCCCCCAGCACCAGCCCGGCCTCCAGCGCCCGCTGGTTGAGCGGCCAGAGGTCGGGCTTGAGCCGGCGGCGGAGCGCGGCCTGGAGGGCTTCCCGGGAGACCAGGCCGGTCCGGCCGGCGAGCGCACCCAGGGCGACGACGTTCACCGCCAGTTCCCCCCCCGCCTCGGCCGCGGTACGGACCAGCGGCAGGACCATGTCCCCCGCGGCGGGGGTGTTGCCGAGGCAGGCGCGCGCCTCGACGAGGCGAATGCCGCCGGGCCGGAGCCCGGTGTACAGCCGCATTGCTTCGGGGGAAAGGCAGATCACGGCGTCGGGCTGCTCCACCTCCGGGAAGGGGATCTCCCGGCTCGAGAGGATCACCTCCGACTTGCAGGCGCCGCCCCGGGCCTCCGGGCCGTAGCTCTGGGTGTGCACCACCTGGCGGCCCTCGCTCCCCGCGGCATCGGCGAGCAGCACGCCGGCAAGGATCACCCCCTGCCCTCCCTCCCCGGAGAAGCGGACCTCATAGGGATCCCGCGGCAGCGCGCACTCGTGCGGCGGGAGCGGTTCCTCCTCGGCGGCGCCGTCCCTCGCGGCCGCGGCCGCCGCCCGGTCACACAGTTCGGCGTAGCGCTGGGTGTATTCGGGCCGGATGTCCCGCCGGAAGCGCCCGACCGGCAGCTGGCCGGCCACCTGCTCCCGTGTCATCGGCTCGATCGGAAAGGTCAGGTCCCGCTCGTAGTCGAGCATCGTGGCGGGGTCCCCGAGGTGATTGAGCCGCCCGAAGTAGGTCGGGCACTGGGTGAGCACCTCCACCACCGCGAAGCCGGGGTGTGCGATGGCTTCGGCGATGTACTGCGGCAGCTCTTCGAAATCGAAGGTGGTGGTGCGCGCCACGTAGCTCGCCCCCGCCGCCCGGGCCAGCTCGGAGATATCAAAGGGCGGCTCGATGCTGCCGAGGGGCGTGGTGGTGGAGCGCATGCCGGCCGGCGTGGTGGGCGCCTGCTGGCCGCCGGTCATGCCGTAGGTGCCGTTGTTGTACACGATCGCAGTGAGGTCAATGTTCCGGCGACAGGCGTGGATGAAGTGATTGCCGCCGATGGCGGCGGCGTCCCCGTCGCCCATGGTGACCAGCACCGTCAGGTCGGGACGCGCGGTCTTCAATCCCGTGGCGTACGCCAGTGCCCGGCCGTGAGTGGTGTGCATCGCCGAGCTGTTGAGGTAGAACGGCGACCGCCCCGCGCAGCCGATGCCGCCGACGCAGACCACCTGGTCCATCTTCCGGTGCAGCCGGTCGAGCGCGGTGACGACGCCGCGGAGGACGTTGCCGTGGCCGCAGCCGGGGCACCAGACGCCCGGCATCAGCTCCTCGCGGAGGTACTGGCGAAGCTCCTCACCCATGCGCGGCATGCTGCACCTCCCGGAACGCCGGTTCCACCGGCACCCGCACCCCCGCCACCGCCTGCCGGATGACGGCCGCGATCTCCGCCGGCGGGAAGACCTGGCCATCCACCCGGTTGAGCGCGAGCACCGGGGTCCGGCCCTCAACCGAGGCGCGAATGGCCAGCACCAGCTGGCCCAGGTTCATCTCCGGCACTAGCAGCAGCCGGGTGCGGGCGGCGAGGTCCCGGATGGCCCGTTCGGGGAGCGGCCAGATGGTCTCCAGCTCGAGCAGCCCGGCCCGGATTCCCTCTGCCCGGAGCAGCGCCACCGCGCCGCGTGCCGGCCGCGCACTGATGCCGTAGGCGATGATGCCAATCTCGGCGTCATCCAGCGCCAGGGCACGGGTGCGGAGGATCCCCTCCCCCGCCGCATCGATGCGGTCCAGGACGCGCTGGAGCATCCGCGCCGCGTTGGCGCCGTCGGTAGCGCGGGGAAGGCCCGAGGCGGCGTGGGCCAGTCCCGTCACCACGATCGGCTTGCCCGCGCCCAGCGGCAGGAAGTCGGTGCCGCCGAAGGGCAGGAAGGCGGCGGGGTCCGCCGGCGCCTGGCGGGTGACCACCGGCAGGTCGGGGAGTTCCACCCCTTCCCGCATGTGGGATACCACCGCGTCCAGCAGGAGGATCACGGGCACCCGGTACCTTTCGCTGATATTGAAGGCCGCGACGGTCACCTCGTAGACCTGGCCCACCGACGATGCGGTCAGCGTGACCCCGGGCCGGTCGCCGTGGCTGCCCCAGCGGGCCTGCATGACGTCTCCCTGCGATGGCAGGGTGGGCAGTCCGGTGCTTGGCCCCATCCGCTGGCTGTCCACCACCACGCAGGGGGTCTCGGTCATGGCGGCGTAGCCCAGGTTCTCCTGCATCAGCGAGAAGCCAGGGCCGGAGGTGGCGGTCATCGCCTTGGCGCCCGCCCATGAGGCGCCGATCACGGCGGCCATGGCGGCGATCTCGTCCTCCATCTGCACGAAGACCCCGTGCCGCGCCGGCAGCATCCGGGCCATCTGCTCCATGATCTCGGAAGCGGGGGTGATGGGGTAGCCGGCGTAATAGCTGCAGCCGGCGTGCAGCGCCCCCAGCGCGCAGGCCTCGTTGCCCTGGATCAGGCGCATGCCATCCCTCCGGGATCATGGGCGGGGCCGGTCCAGCGCGGCGCCGGCCGCTCGAGCGCGATGGCGAAGTCGGGGCAGCGCACGGCGCAGATGCCGCAGAAGACGCAGCGGCCGATCTCGGTCACCACCGCGACCTCGTGCTGGTCCAGTACCAGGATCTTCTCGGGGCAGTCGGTGACGCAGATCCGGCAGCCCTTGCAGTAGTTGCGGTGGATCAGGAGGGCCATGCCCCCCTGGGCATAGCGCACCGTGCCGGGGATCATGAGACCGCCTGCGAGCTCACCGGCTCGCCGGCCACGACGGCGTCGGCGTCGCGCAGGAAGGCATCAATGCCGAGCGCCGCGACCTTGGCTGCGCCCACCGCCGCGACCACCGTCCCGCCACCGTTCAGCACGTCCCCGCCACCGAAGTAGCGCGGGTTGGTGGTCTGGCCGGTCGCGGGGTTGATCACGGGCCGGCCCTGCCGCACCTCCAGCCCCTCGATCCACTGCAGAAACTCGAGCCGCGGCTCCTGCCCGATGGCCCGGATGACGGTGTCCGCCGGCAGCACGAACTCCGACCCCGGCTGCGGCACCGGACGGGCGCGGCCGGAGGCGTCGGGCTCGCCGAGGCGCATGCGCTGGCAGAGTACGCCGGTGACATGCTGCTCGCCGGTGAAGGCAACGGGGTTGGTGAGCCATTCAAACTGCACCCCGTCGGCGCGGGCCCCTTCCACCTCGAACCGGAAGGCCGGCATCTCCGCCTCGGTGCGGCGATACAGGAGCCGTACCTCGTCCGCGCCGAGCCGGGCTGCCTCGCGAGCGACGTCAATGGCGGTGTTGCCACCCCCGATCACCGCCACCCGCCGCCCGATGTCCGTCAGGTGCCTGAGCTTGATGGCCTCGATGAAGTCGAGCGAGTTCCACACGCCGGCGAGGGAGTCCCCGGGGTACGGCTGGGCGAGGTCCTTCCCCATGCCGATGCCGAGGAAGATGGCGTCCGAGGCCGCCTCCAGCCGGCGGAGCGCGGTGGGGGAATCCACCGGTTTGCCCAGGTAGAGCTCGACCCCGAGGGCGAGGATGCGACGCACCTCGTCGCCCAGCGGCTCCTGGTCGAGGCGGTAGGGGGCGATGGCGTGGCGCACCAGGCCGCCGGTCTCAGGCCGGGCCACGTAGATGGTGACGTGGTGGCCCAGGAGGGCGAGCTCGCCGGCGCAGACCAGGCCGGCGGGGCCGGCGCCGATGACGATGACGCGCTTCCCAGTCGGCGGCGCCGGGGTGCGGAAGGTGGACCAGGGATTCCGCAGGGCGAGGTCGGTGGCGTAGCGCTGCAGCCGGCCGATCTCGATGGGGCGGCGCCCCTGCTTTGTGAGGACGCAGGCGGCTTCGCACAGCTCCTCGGTGGGGCAGACCCGGGCGCAGGTGGCGCCGAGGAGGTTGGAGCGGAAGATCAGGTCGGCGGCGCCCTCCCAGTCGCCGTGGGCGATGGCATCAATGAAGTGGGGGACGTCCACCATCGCGGGGCAGGCGTCGGCGCAGGGGGCGGGCGCCGTGGGTCCGCCGCAGACGAGGCAGCGGTCGGCCTCGAGCAGCGCCTGGTCGTCGGCCAGGGGCGGCTTGAGTTCGGCAAAGAGGCGCTGGGCCTGGGGCGGGACGAGGCCGTGAGACGGGATCTCAGGATGGGCGAGCGACATGGGCGGACCCTCGAGTGAGGGAGCTCGGCCGGGTGGGGGAGCGCCGGCGCCGATCCCCGAGGGGATCGGGCGGTGATCTACGATGAAGGGTGGAGTGTGAAGCGGGGGTGAAGTCGGGAGGACGGGACCTTCGTTACTGCGGGCGCGCTCCCTCCGGGCGGCTCAAGCCGCGGGGGGGTCGGCGCTGACGCTGCTCGCAGGAGCGGGTGGCCGCACAGGACTGGGGAGCCCGCCGAGCGGCGCACCCGCCCCTGCTCCGCTGCGTCAGCGCCTCCCTGCGCGGCACTTACCGCCTAATCGCCTAATCGCCCAATCGCCCAATCGTCCTACCGCCACCGGATCTTCACCCCGCCGACGGTGAGCACCAGGGTGTTCACCGTGCCGCGCTCGAATTCCACCGCGGCGTCCACGCCTTCGATGGAGAAGCCGCCCGCGGCTGCGGCGACGAGCGGCATCGGGTCGCCATCGGCGCCGAGGGTGAGCCAGAGACGGCCGGCGCTGTCGGCGATGGTGGCGTCGCCGTAGCGGCCGGCCAGCGACTGGCGCTCCAGGTCGGTGAACGGCCGGAGCGCGAGGGGCGGCGGGGGGGCATCGCCCTCGGGAAGGGGGCGGACCCAGATGTTCCGGAAGCGCACGGCATGGCCATGGTCCTGGAGCCCGAAGGGGAGGCGGTCGGCGTGCGCCTCGTAGGGCGCGCGCGCGAGCCAGGTAGTGGGGCCGGTCAGCACGACGTTGTTGTGCACCGGGACGCCGTTATGGAGCACGGTGATCCGCGCCGGCTCGGCGAGTTCCCCGGCGGCGCCGAACCGAGGGCGGCGGAAGAAGACGTCGTACCGCTGCCACGCCCCGGGCGCGAGCGCGGCGTTGTAGAGCGGCGGGTGCTGGCCGTACATGGAGCCGGCCTGGCCGTCGCTGTAGGTGTCGTTCTTCCAGGAGTCGAGGATCTGGAGCTCGTAGCGGCCCATGAGGAAGACGCCGCTGTTGCCGCGGTCCTGCCCCGCCCCCTTGGCGGCCGCCGGGGCGGCCCACTCGAGGTGGAGCTGCATGTCGCCGAAGGAGTCCACGGTGGTGAGGGGGCCGGTGCCCGGGCGGGCCTCGAAGTATCCGTTCCCCACGATCCACCGCGCGGGGAGGGTGTCATCGCTGCGCCAGCGGGAGAGGTCGGTGCCGTTGAAGAGGACCACCGCACCCGGCGGCGGCCGGTCGGCGCGGGCGACGGGGACCGCTGGCGCGGTGGCGGGAAGGGGTCGCGTCATCTCGTGGACCCGCCAGTCCTGCGCGGCGAGCGGGGGGGAGACGATTAAGGCGGCGAACATGATGGCGCGTGGCATATGCGATGTCATGGTAGGGGCGGAGCGCCAGCTCCGCCCGTGATCGTGAATTCGGATGCTCGAAGATACCCCCGCCCCGCTCGCCCGCGAGCTCCCTCCGGGCGCCGGAAGCCGCGGGGGGGGGCGCCGCCGCTCCCCGGCAGGAGCGCCTCACGGCCGCGCACGAATCGCCCAATCGCCTAATCGCCTAATCGCCTAATCGCCCTACCCCCGCAGTATCCCCTCGATCCGCTCCAGCTCCTCCTCCTCAAACCCCAGCTTCCCCGCCGCGCCGACGCAGTCCTCGAGCTGGCTCACCTTGCTGGCGCCGATGATGGCGGTGGTGACGACCGGGTTCCGCAGGGTCCACGCAAGGGCCATCTGGGCCAGGGTCTGGCCCCGGGCGCGGGCGATTTCGTTGAGGCGCTTCGCTTTTCCGACTGCGTCCGGGGTGACTTGCGCCGGCGTGAGGAACCGGGGGTCGCGGCCGGCGCGGGCATCGGCGGGGATGCCCTGGAAGTAGCGGTCGGTGAGCAGGCCCTTGGCCAGCGGGGAGAAGACCGCCGCGCCGATCTGTTCCCGCTCAAGCGCCGGCAGCAGCTCGGCCTCGATCTGGCGATCGAGCAGGCTGTAGCGCGGCTGGTGGATCAGGCAGGGCGTCCCCAGTTCCCGCAGCAGCCGCGCGGCGCGGACGGTGTCGGCGGCGGAGTAGTTGGAGAGGCCCACGTAGAGCGCCTTGCCGCTCCGCACCGCATGCGCCAGGGCGCCCATGGTCTCCTCCAGCGGCGTCTCGGGGTCGGGGCGGTGGGAGTAGAAGATGTCCACGTAGTCGAGCCGCAGGCGGCGGAGCGACTGGTCCAGCGACGCCAGCAGGCTCTTGCGCGAGCCCCATTCACCGTAAGGGCCAGGCCACATGTAGTAGCCGGCCTTGGTGGTGATGACGAGCTCGTCACGCCAGGGGCGCAGTTCCTCCTGCAGGATGCGGCCCAGGGTCTCCTCGGCGGCGCCTTCGGGGGGGCCGTAATTGTTGGCGAGATCGAAGTGGGTGACGCCGAGGTCGAAGGCGCGGCGGATGATGGCGCGGGCGGTGTCGGGAGAGTCGGCGGCGCCGAAGTTGTGCCACAGGCCGAGGGAGATGACCGGCAGGCGAAGGCCGGAGCGGCCACAGCGGCGGTAGAAGCCGGGGGCGTCGTAGCGAGTGGGGGCTGGGGTGTAGGGCATATGGGATTCTGGAGGTACATGAGGCACGGCGGAAGGGGGAACGGGAAGAGCCAGCGCCGCCCCGCTCGTCCGCGAGCTCCCTCCGGGCGCCGGAAGCTGCGGGCAGGGCTCCCACACAGCACGGGTGAGGCAGCAACGCGCCCTGCGGGAGCATCGCGGCCCTCGCGGAGTAGCCCCACCACGAACCGCCGAACCGCCGTCCCGCCGTCCCGCCGTCCCGCCCGACACAATTGCCGCGCGGTAACAATCCTGTCAGGTGCTGTAACTGGCGCCGAAGCGCCACCTGTGGAGCGTTGTGCGGAGGCACTAGCTTTCCGTCGTTCGCGGACGCATGCCCCAG
>JANRJZ010000036.1:0-3070 GCA_033763675.1 Gemmatimonadota bacterium | reverse complement strand
GTCATGCAGCACCAGCACCTGGCCGTCGCACCCCGGGCCGGCGCCGATGCCGATCGTGGGGACTGCGAGGCTCCGGCTCACCTCGGCGGCGAGCGCGGCGGGCACCAGCTCCAGCACCATCGAGCAGGCGCCGGCCTCCTCCACGAAGCGGGCATCGCTCCGCAGCCGGTCGGCAGCGGCGGGATCGCGGCCCTGCACCCGGTAGCCGCCGAGCTGATGGACGGACTGCGGCGTGAGACCGATGTGCCCCATCACCGGAATCCCGATCCGGACCAGCGCGCGGATGGTCTCCGCCATGTGCTCCCCGCCCTCCAGCTTCACCCCGTGGGCCCCGGTCTCCTTCATGACCCGGCCGGCGTTCCGGAGGGCCTCCTCCACCGTGACCTGGTAGCTCAGGAACGGCAGGTCCACGAAGACCAGGGTCCGGGTGGCGCCGCGGCAGACCGCCTGCGCGTGGTAGATCATCTGGTCCAGCGTGGCGCTCAGGGTGGTGGAGTGCCCGGCCAGGACCTGGTTGAGGGAGTCGCCGACCAGCAGCATGTCCACCGCGCCGTCCAGCAGCCGGGCGAAGAGGGCATCGTAGCAGGTCAGCACGGTGAGCTTCCGGCCCTGGGCCTTGCGCTCGCGCAGGTCGGGGATGGTCAGCCCCTTCGGTTCGGCGCTCATCGGGTCAGTCCTCGTCCTTCTTGAGGGGGGCGAGGCGGTCCAGCTCCTCGATCTCCCGGTGCCACCAGTCGCGGTGGGGCAGCTCGGGGTGCGGCAGCCGCAGGTCCGCGTCGCGCAGCCGCCGGGTGCCGAACCGGACGATATCCAGGTCGAGGGTCCGCGGCCCCCAGCGCTCCTCGCGCACCCGGCCGTTCTCGTCCTCGATGCGGTGCAGCTGCTTGAGGAAGCGACCGGGGTCGAGAGCGGTCTCCACCAGGACCATCTGATTGAGGTAGCGCCCCTGCCCCTCCGGCCCGACCGGGTCGGTCTCCTCGATGCTGCTGACGGCGAGGATGACGGTGAGCGGCAGCTTGCCGATCGCCTCGCGGGCGGCGGCGAGATGCTGTTCCCGCGCCCCCACGTTGCTGCCGAGGGCGATATACGCCCGTTCACGAGGATTCATAGTTCCTGGGAGAAGTGCTGGGCGATCGCCTCGAGCCGCTCCGCCACCCCGGCCAGCTCCCGGATGGCCCGTTCCAGCTCGGCGTGACTGCGGGCGGCCTCCGAGGCGCGCCGCGCGGTGGCGCTGGCGTCCTCGAGGGTACGGGTGGAGACCTGGGCCACCCGGTCCATCTGTTCCTGCAGCCGGCCGACCGCCTGTTCCTGGCGGGCCGCGCTGGCCGCGATGCGCTCGGCGTGGGCGCCGGCCTCGGCGGTGCCGTCCACGATGCCGGTCAGGGCCCGGGCGGCGTCGGCGGAGAGCTGCTCCACCCCGCGCACCGTCTCCGTCCCCTTGTCCATCTCCTCCGAAATCTGCGCCACCTGCCCCAGGATGGCAGCCACCAGCCCGCCGGCCTCCCGGGAGGCCTGGCCGCTCTGGGCGGCGAGCTGGCGCACCTCCTCCGCCACCACCGCGAAGCCCCGCCCCTGCTGCCCGGCGCGCGCCGCCTCGATCGCGGCGTTGAGGGCGATCAGGTTGGTCAGGTCCGCGATCTCGCGGATGGTGCCGATGAACCCGATGAGCCGGTTGCTGACCTGGTACAGCTCCCCCACCCGCACGCTGGTGGCGGCCACGAAGCGCTGCAGCTCCACCAGCCGCCTGATCGCGTCCTGGATGTGGGCCCGGTTCTCCGCGGCGGTGGCGCTGGCGGTGGCGGAGGCGTCGCGGGCCGCGGCGCCGTCCACCGCCGTGTCCCGCGCCTCCCGGACCAGCCCGAGCGTCGCCTCCCGCCCCAGGGCCACCAGCTGTTCCTGCTCGGCGGCCCCGCCGCGGATGGCGTTGGCGGTCTGCGCCACCGCGCCGGCGGCGGCCCGGAGCCGTTCTCCCGTCTCTGCCAGCAGCCGGACCTGCGCGGTGACCTTGTCCACCGTGTCCACCAGCGGCCGGCGCAGGTCGGCGATATGAATGGCGGTGGCCAGCTGGCCGGCGAAGGTGGCCGCCGCCGCGACTTCCTTCTTGCCGTAGGAGCGGGGCTTGTGGTGATCCAGCTCGAAGGTGCCGACGACCTCGGTGCCGAACCGCAGCGGCAGCAGCAGCATGCTGATGGCATCCGGGTTCGGCGCCAGGCAACGGTCGTCGTGGCGGGCATCCTGGATCACCACCGGCTCCCCGGTCGCGATCACCGTGGCCCGCAGGTCGTTGCTGTCGAAGGGCGGGTCGCCCCGGTCGGGCCAGCCCAGCGCGCCCCGGTAGGCCAGCGCCGGACCGGCCGTGCCGACCCGGTAGATCCGGAAATCGCTCCAGTCGAGCACCCGGTTGGCCAGCTGCTCCAGCTGGGCAAAGGCGTCCTGCAGCGAGAGGTTGCTGGTTATCACCCGCTCCCGGGCGTGGATCTTGTTGAGTTCCTCCGCCGCGATCGCCTCCTCCAGGATCCGGGTGGTCAGCACGCCGAGGACCGCCAGGGTCCCCAGGACGGTCAGCCAGCCTTCCGGCGGGAGCGCGTGGATGGCGCCGGCGGCGATCGCGGCGCCGATCAGGGTGAGGAGGTAGGAGAGCACCTCGTAGCGCAGGATCATCAGCCGCTCGTGCGCCTCGAGCTTGCCCCGGACCCGGAGGGTGAAGTAGAACCGCGACCGGGTGCAGAAGAAGTACATCCCCGCCAGCGTCAGCGCGGCGGGCAGGAACTCGAGGGTCGGCTCCGTGGGGCGGCCGCGGAGGTACACCACGCTGTACGCCCCATACGCGGCCAGGAAGCCGAGCACCTCGCGCCCGGCGTTGATCCAGGAGGCGCTGAGCAGCTTCCGCTGCCAGAAGGCGTCCGCGATGAAGGTGCCGAGCCCGACGGCGAAGACCACCATCCCCGGGCCCACGATGACCGAACCCACCAGCGCGATGATGCCGAGCTGCGAGAGGTAGGAGAACTTGGAGAGCTGGATCTGGCCATGGCGGAGCAGGATCGCGAGCAGCAGCAGCCCGAGCGCCACC
>JANRJZ010000035.1:0-10467 GCA_033763675.1 Gemmatimonadota bacterium | reverse complement strand
GGATGGCGTCCACCGTCACCTTCACAAATGGCTCCGACACCCCGATCTCGAGCCGCACCTTTTCCTGCAACCCCATCTTCACGGTGGTCCCGCGGTAGTTCTCCACCCGCTCAGTCTCGCCGCCGTGCCCCATGACCCGGGACGCGGTGAGGCCCCGGACCTCGGCCCGGTAGAGCGCCTCGAGGACATCGTTGAGCTTGTCGGGGCGGATGGTCGCGATAATGAGCTTCATGGTCGTGATCTCCCTGAACTAGCGGGCGATGGGCTGAGGCAGGGCGGGCGCAATCGGCTCCACCAGGGGCGCGGACTCCGAGGGCATGACGAGGATCGATCCTTCGCCACTGCTGTAGGCCTCCTCGCCATGCTGGGTGATGTCCATACCCACCCCCTCGGTGCGGGCGTCGGGGCGGAGCGCGACCACCAGGCCGAGCAGCTTGAGGATGACAAAGGTCACCGCCCCGGCATAGAGCACGGAGACCCCGGCGCCGAGAGCCTGCAGTCCGAGCTGGCCCGGATTGCCGGCGAGGAGGCCGTCATTGCCGGCGGCGTTCCAGGCCTTGGAGGCGAAGACCCCGGTGAGCAGGGCCCCGGTGAGCCCACCCACGCCGTGCCCGGCAAAGACGTCGAGGGAATCATCCAGCCGGGTGCGGGCCCGGAACACGATCACGAAGTAGCTGGGCAGGGCGGCGAGGGCGCCCAGGGCGATGGCGCTCATCGGGCTCACGTACCCCGCGGCGGGGGTGATGGCGACCAGCCCGACCACGATGCCGGTGGCCCCACCCACCGCGGTGACATGCCCGGTGCGGAGTTGGTCAAGCAGCGCCCAGACGCAAAGGGTTGCCATCGGCGCCAGGAAGGTATTCACGAACGCCACGGCGGCGAGCTCGCCCGCCGCCAGCGCGCTGCCGCCATTGAACCCGAACCAGCCGAACCAGAGCAACCCCGCCCCCAGCAGCGCGAAGGGGACGTTGTGCGGCAGGATGGCCTGCCGCCCGAAGTCCTTGCGGCCGCCGAGGACCAGTGCCGCGACCAGGGCGGAAATCCCGGCGTTGATGTGCACCACCGTGCCACCGGCGAAGTCCAGCACGCCGCGGGTCATCAGCCAGCCGCCCCCCCAGACCCAGTGTGCCACCGGGACGTAGACCAGCAGGGTCCACAGGACGATGAAGGCGACGTAGGGACCAAACCGCATCCGCTCCGCCACCGCCCCCGAGATCAGGGCGGCCGTGATGATGGCAAAGGTGCCCTGGTAGGCCATGAAGAGGAGATGTGGAATCGTCCCCTTGGGCTCCACGCCGACCCCGGTCAGGAGGGCATTCCCCATTCCGCCGATCCAGGCAGACCCTTCACTGAAGGCCAGGCTGTAGCCCACCACCGCCCAGAGCAGCCCCACCGCCCCCAGCGCGACGAAGCTCATCATCATGGTGTTGAGCGAGTTCTTGGAGCGGACCAGCCCGCCGTAGAAGAAGGCGAGGGCCGGGGTCATCAGGAGCACCAGCGCCGTCGCGACCAGCATCCAGGCGGTGTCGGCGGCCAGGACGGCGGGGACGGCGGCGGGGACGGCATCCTGGAGGAACGGGAGGAGGGGTGTGGGCATCACCGTGGCGGTACCTCGCTGGAGTGGCGGGTGGACACAGCTGCTGGGGCCGGGTCGGCGCAGGATACCCGGCAGTACCGGTTCCCGCAAGCCTCAAGGACGAGAAATCATGCATAATCCGTCGATTCAGACTCACGATTATTCATCGAAAGTGGCATTCTGTGAGAACTGTACTGTCAATATTGCGGAAACCGCTGTTGTTGCAGTACACTCTGGTATCCGAGCCGCCGCCAGGGTGACCCCGGGGAGGCAGGGGGTGTGCTCCGGGTCATCGCCAGATCGGGGGCAAGGCGATAGGTTAGAGCAGTCCCCCCCCGTGCTGTCCGGCCACTATCCTCCGAGACCTCATGCCGCGCGCCCTTCTGGTCCACCCGGAGTTCCGGTCTGCGTCCTTCTGGAATTACCGCGACACCTGCCAGCTGATGGACGCGAGCTACCCCGCCGCTCCGCTCGGGCTGTGCACCGTGGCCGCCATGCTTCCGTCGGATTGGGAACTGCGCCTGGTGGACCGGAATGTCGAGCCGCTGACGGATGAGTCCCTCGACTGGGCCGACTACGTGCTGACCGGCGGCATGATGCCCCAGCAGCTCGACTGCCTGGAGCTGATCCACCGGGCCCGCCAGCGGGGCAAGACGGTGATCGTCGGCGGCCCCGATCCGACCAGCAGCCCGCGGATCTACAGCGAGGCCCATCACCTGATCCTGGGCGAGGCCGAAGTCACCCTGCCGCCGTTCCTCGCCGACCTCGCGGCCGGCACGCCCAGGGCGGTCTATGAGTCGCCCGAGAAGGCCAACGTGGCCGGCTCCCCGACCCCCCGGTTCGACCTGCTCAAGTTCGAGCGGTACAACCACATCGGGATCCAGTTCTGCCGCGGCTGTCCCTTCAACTGCGAATTCTGCGACATCATCGAGCTGTTCGGCCGGGTGCCCCGGGCCAAGACCCCGGAGCAGCTGCTCACCGAGCTGCAGACCCTCTACGACCTCGGGTACCGCGGCCACGTGGACCTGGTGGACGACAACTTCATCGGCAACAAGAAGCTGGTGAAGCAGTTCCTGCCCCACCTCAAGACCTGGCTGGAGCGGCACAACTGGCCCTTCGAGTTCACGACCGAGGCCTCGATCAACCTGGCGGATGATGCGGAGCTGATGCAGCTCATGCGGGAGACCGGCTTCTTCGCCGTGTTCGTGGGGATCGAGAGCCCGGACGAAGAGACCCTCAAGGCGATGCAGAAGAAGCAGAACACCCGCCGCTCCATCGCGGAGAGCGTGGAGAAGCTGTACCAGCATGGCTTCTTCGTGAATGCGGGGTTCATCCTCGGCTTCGACACCGAGCAGGGCGGCGTGGCCAAGGGCGTGATCGGGTGCATCGAGGACACCGCCATCCCGGCGGCGATGGTGGGGCTGCTCTACGCCCTGCCCAACACCCAGCTCACCCGCCGCCTGGCCAAGGAAGGCCGGCTGCATGAGAACTCCGATGTCCAGCCGGACGACACCGGCGACCAGTGCACAGCCGGCATCAACTTCGACCCCAAGCGGCCCCGGCTCGAGATCCTGCGGGACTTCCTGACGGTGGTGGAGACGGCATACAGCCCGGAGAAGTACTTCGGCCGGGTGGCCCGGGTCGGGAAGCAGCTCGACAGCCGCGGCCGGCGCTACAAGCCGAGCCTCAAGCGCTGGGCCAAGGAGCTGAAGGGCTTCTTCCGCATGGCCGCCAAGATGACGGCCAACCCGCGTACCCGGGGCCCCTTCTGGCGCACCTTCGGCGGCGGGCTGCTGCAGAACCCGCGCTCCATCCGCTACATCGGCATGATGTGCGGGCTGTACGTCCACTTCGGGCCGTTCAGCGAGTTCGTGGCCCGGCGGATCCGCAAGGCGATCGCCGAGAACGAGGCGCAGCGTTCCGCACCCGCCCTGCCGCCGCCGATTCTCCGCACCGCGGTGACCGCGGACCCCGCCTGAATCAGCCGGTCCGGCGCGACGTGGCCGGACGGGGCGCGGGCGCGGCCGGCGCCGGAATCACCTGAGTCGCAGAGGTCCGGGTCCCGCCCAGCCTGGCGGTGATCCGGACCTCTGCCCGTTTCCCCACCGGGGGCGTCCAGGTGAGCAGGGCGCGACCGGCGCTGTCGCTCCGGACCGTCGCCGCGGCCAGCATCCCGGCGCTGGCGGTGACCGCAAGTTCGGCGTCCGGCACCGGGTTCCCCAGCGCATCGGTGACGGTGGCCGTCAGCCGGAGCACGCCTCCCGCGCCGGGACGGGAGGGCTTGCCCAGCACTACCGCCGCCGGGGCCCCGGCCTCTCCCAGCGCGATCACGTCGGTCGCGGGAATGGTGCGCGGATTCCCCACCTGCACCCGGAGCCGCTGGCGCCCCGCCCGCCGCCCCAGCGTCCAGTAGGCCTGCGCGGTCCCGGTGGAATCGGTGCGATCGGAACCGGTGGTCGTTCCCCCCTCGAGGGCGGTCCAGCCGACTCGCACCAGCGCGAGGGCCAGCCCCAGCGTGTCGGTCACGCGCACCAGGACCGGCTGGCCCAGCTCACTCCCCGCGGGACCCCGCAACCCGGGGCTCAGGACCTCCACCCGCACATTGCCGCGCACCGGCTCCGCCTCGGCATTCACCACGAGGGTGCTGTCCACCCCGGCCACCCGGGCCCGCAGCCGCTGCATCCCGGCCCGTCCGCCGAGGGTCCAGGCGGCGCGGATCCGGCCATCGGCGTCGGTCAGGGCGCTGTCGGGGGCCACCACGCCGTCGCCGTCCTCCACCGCCAGCGTCACCACCGCGCCCGGGACCGGCTGCCCGCCGCGGGCGCGCACCTGCAGCACCACGGGCTCGAGCAGCCGCTTCCCCGCCGACGTGCGCTGCCCCTCCCCGCTCTGCAGGACCACCGCCGCCGGCGTGAGCTCGACGTCCACCCGCACCCGGCTGCGAATCTCGCCGGCCCCGGCCCAGAGGTAGGCGCGGCCGGCGGCCAGGGCGCGGGCATTGCCCAGGCTGTCCACCATCACCACCTGGGAGTCGGCGGTCTGCCAGCGGGGAGCCAGGGCCGGGATGCGATGCCCGCGGGCATCGAGTGCGTGGGCGATCAGCCGGAGGCTGTCGCCATCCGCGAGACGCACGGCGCTGTCGCCGCCGATCACCACCCGGGCGACCTCGGGGCGGACCACGACGGTGGCGCGTCCGGACACCTCGCGGACCATGACCTCGACCTGCGCCGTCCCCGGGGCCCGCGCCACCACGGCGCCCCCCGAATCCACCGTGGCCACCACGCTGTCGGTGCTGCGCCACCTGAGGCGCGCCCCGGCCAGCGCGGCGCCGTGCGCATCCGTCACCGTGGCAGTGATGACCGCGGTGTCTCCCAGGGCCCGCAGGGTATCGGCGCGCGGCGTGAGCACGATCCGGTGGGCGGCATGGTCGGCGAAGTTGAGGTCCAGCAGGCCGAACCAGGGGGTGATGCCGAGGCTGCGGGCGTTGACCATCACGGCGAGGAGCGCCGCGCTGGTGGTGAGGATGCCGGTCAGCCACTTGTGCGCCCCGCCGAAGACACCGGCGGAGCTGGAGGAGGCGTGCTTCATTGGCGCTCGAGACTCTGGGCAGGGACAGGTCTCGTTAACCCCTCCGGATGGTCCCGCGCTGTGCCGCAGGGCACAGCCTCCCTGGCCTACGCCAACTGCGCCCCGGACAAGAGCTTGTGTCGCGGTGTGGCGGAACCGCCCAGCCCCGCGCCGGCCGGGCTGAGCGGACCGCGACACCCAACAGCTGCTCCCCTCCCGCTGGCGGTCACGGCTCCAGCGTGACCTCCACGCCGTAGCTGCCGTCGGCCGCACGGCTCAGGACCACCGCCTTCTTCTCTCCCGGCGCGACGTCGAAACTGGCGGAGGTGAGCACGCTGTCGCTGCCCGCGGGCACATACTCGATGGTGAAGGCGCCCGGGTCGAAGTACATGAGTGACCAGTAGGCCGCGATGGTGGCGTCCAGGGAGGAGGTCACCACCGAGTCGGGGTTGGCGTTCGGGGCATGGATCAGCACGTCCAGCAGCGTCGGCGGCGAGGTGTTCGCACCCACCACGTTCACCAGCCGGATGTTCGCCTTGGTGGGGATCGCCAGCCCGGTATCGGGTTCGACGAAGCTGCTGAACTGCGGGGTGCTGTCCGAGATCACCAGGCTGTTGACATGGCTGGAAGCCAGGTCGAACTCCAGGTCGCCCAGCACCTGGCCGCCGGAACGCACCACGAACCGCTGCCGCCCGCCGGGAATCGTGATGGCGGCGGAGCTCGACCCGTAGGCGAGCCCGGTGACCACCGGGGCGCCATCCACTTCGATGTCCACCGGCCCCAGCGCGGGTGTCACGTGCAGGGCGCGGAACTCGGCGACGACCCCGCCGGGCTGATTGGCGTCGGAATCGCTGCAGGCGGCCAGCACCGCGGCCGCGAGAAGCAGGGCGCGGGATGGTAGTCTGGTTGAAAACATGAGGAACTCCATCGGGGGTTGTGAGACCAACGGGGCACCGCCACGGGCGGTCACGATGGTAGACCCGCCACCCCGGCGGTGAGTCACAACCCCGCCCCGGTCGCTGCCGCGGCGGAGAGTGGCAGGATGGAACGCCTCGTCGCGACTAGCCGAGGACCCGGGCCAGGATGGCCAACCCGCGGCGCATCTCCTCCGGGGTGCCGATGGTGATCCTGGCCCACGTTTCCGCCGGCGGGTAGGGCCTGCCGATCAGCAGTCCCCGCTCCTGGCAGGCGGCCCGGAGCCCGGTGACGTCCCGCCCGACATCGAGGAACAGGTAGTTCGCGTGAGCCACATGGGACCGCCATCCGCACGCAGCGCAGAACCGTTCCGCCGCCTTCCGGCCTGGGGTGTTGAGCCGCCGCTGGCGCTCCCGCTCGGGGACATCGGCCAGCACCGCCAGCGCCGCGAGACAGGACCGCCGGCGCGGCGGCGCCGGCCCCGAGCAGGTGGCAGAAGTCGCGGCGGGAGAGGGGCACGACGCCTCCAACGGCATGTCGGGAGGAAGCCACGGGGTCCGGACGCCCACGGGCGTCGCGGGTTTCAGAGTGAACGGCGCGGGGTGACTTTACCCACTCCTGACGTTCGGGTGTGCGGTTTGTCAGCCGGCGACGGTCACCTAGTGGGAAGTGGGCCTCCCTCTCTCGCTGGACTCAACCGACAACGTGGCTGGACGAGGTGCCGGTGGGCATTCATCGTGGTCTGAACAACGCCCTGCAGCGGCTGCAGGGCCGGTGGTCCATGGTTTCCGGGTCGCGGGACGGTCGTCCTCTGCCCGAGGCGCTGATCCAGCGCTCCGAGCGCGTCACCGAGGAGAACGAGACCCTGGTGCGGATCGATGGACAACTGCTGCACTGCGCGAGTTTCACGGTGGACACCAACCTGGAGCCCCACACCATAGACTGCCAGATCACGGCCGGCCCGGGGAAGGGCCAGGCGCAGTATGGGATCTACCTGCTGACAGACGACACCGTCCGCTTCTGTTTCGGTAGCCCCGGCGCGGCGCGCCCCACCCGGTTCGCCACCGCGCGGGGGGACGGAGTGACGCTCACCGAGTGGCGCAGGATCTCGTCGTAACCCGGAAGGGCGGTGGGCCCGGGTCAGCCCCCGGCCATGGCGCCGATGATGAGAAGCGGCTCGGCGCCGGTGGTGATGGCGTCCGGAAGGGGAGAGTCCGCCGGCTCATGAGACCAGTCCTGCTCACAGACGAAGAACCGTACGAAGGCGCGGCGCTTCCGGGTCACATGATCCCGGATCGTGCCGCGCAGCATCGGGTACCGGGCCTCGAGGGCGTCGAGCACCGCTGCGAGCGAGGCGGGGCCCGGCACATCGAGCGTCACCTCGGGCCCGACCCGGGCCAGGCGCCGGAGGTGCTCCGGCAGCACCACCCGGATCATGCCAGGGTCTGGGCCTCGACCGAGAGCACCGCGGGGAGGTCACGGACGATCGCGGTCCAGCTGTCGCCGCCGTCGGCGGAGCCGTACACCTGCCCGCCGGTGGTGCCAAAGTAGATGCCGCACTTCTCCAGCCGGTCCACCGACATGGCCCCGCGGAGGACGTTCACGTAACAGTCCTGCTGCGGCAGCCCCTTGGTGAGCGCCTCCCATTCATTGCCACCGCTCCGGCTGCGGTAGACCCGGAGCTTGCCCTCGGGCGGATAGTGCTCGGAGTCGCTCTTGATCGGGACCACGTAGATGGTCTCCGGCTCGTGGGCGTGCACCGCGATCGGGAAGCCGAAGTCGGAGGGAAGGTTGCCGCTCACCTCGTGCCAGGAGTCCCCGGCATCGTCGCTCCGGAGCACGTCCCAGTGCTTCTGCATGAAAAGGGTGTCGGGGCGCGAGGGATGCATCGCGATCCGGTGCACACAGTGGCCCACTTCGGCGTCGGGATCCGGCAGGTTGTACAGGGAGACGAGCCCCTTGGTGATCGGGCGCCAGCTCTCGCCGCCGTCCTCGCTCCGGAAGGCGCCCGCGGCCGAGATGGCGATGTAGAGCCGCTTCGGGTTGGCGGGATCCTGCACGATCGTGTGGAGCCCCATGCCGCCGGCGCCCGGCTGCCACAGATGCCCTTTCACACTCCGGAGCCCGGGCATC
Source organism: Gemmatimonadota bacterium (assembly GCA_033763675.1). GTDB lineage: Bacteria > Gemmatimonadota > Gemmatimonadetes > Gemmatimonadales > GWC2-71-9 > JADJOM01. The sequence continues at coordinate 2,276 of JANRJZ010000035.1, read as the reverse complement.
TCGTGCCAGCTCTTCCCGCCATCCTTCGTCCGGAACAGCGCCGCGTCCTCCACGCCGGCATAGACCGTGTCCGGGTCGGTGAGCGATGGCTCGAAATGCCACACCCGCTTGAACTCCCAGGGGTGCTGGGTGCCGTCATACCACTGATGGGTACCCGGCGTGCCGTCGTAGGTGAACTGATTGTCCACCGCTTCCCAGCTCTTGCCCCCGTCATTGGAGCGCTGCACCAGCTGCCCGAACCAGCCGCTGGTCTGGGAGGCGTAGAGTCGGTCGGGGTCCGCGGGAGAGCCCTTCAGGTGATAGAGCTCGAACCCGGGAAAGTGGGGCCCGCTGATCTCCCACTTCCTCCGCTTGCCGTCAGCGGTCAGGATGAAGGCGCCCTTCTTGGTACCAACCAGCAGCCGCACTCGGCTCATGAGATGCTCCGGTTGATGTGACCTGCGGTCAGGACGATGCGGCCTGTCGCGCCGACTCGCAAGGCCGGCGCGCGGCGGTCAGCGGGTCAGCGGTTCGCCGCGTCCACCGCGGCCTTCATCTGCGACACCCAGCCCGGGACCACCCGCAGGTAGGAGCTGCTGAGCTGCTCCGGTCCCTGGACATAGATGATGCCGCCGTCGTGTGATGGCCGGTTGGACCAGCCCGAGGTGTCATTGAAGCGCGGATCCCGGGCCCAGAAGGTCGGAGGCCCCAGCGGCTCGCCGGTCTGGGGGTTGATCCGGGCCAGGTACCACGAGACGCCGAGGCGATAGAGCACCTCGGTGGCCGAGAGCCAGATGGGCTCGACCCCATCGGAGGCGAGCTGCCAGCGACGGCCCGGCACGGGAAAGGCGGTCACCATGATCCGGCCGCCATCCAGCGCCTGATACGCGATGAGTTTCTCGTTGGGCGAGACGGACACGAACCTCACCCCGGTGAGGACGGTGTCAAAGGCCGGGTTCCGGATGCCGGGGTCGAAGCGCAGCGCCACCGACGCGCTCCAGTCCTGCGCCACCGCCGAGTGGTCGTTCTGCCAATCGACCGGATCGGGATTGGCCGGATCGAAGGCCATGGCCGCCACGGTATCCGGCCGTGCGCCGGAGCTGGGCGCCCCCTGCAGGATGGACACCTGGCTGGAGTCGCGGGTGGAGATCAGCAGCCGCTCGCCATCGGCACTCCACAACGGGTGGCGGACTGCCTCCCCCTTGATCCAGGTGAACTGCTGCCGGTCCCGCAGGTCGTAGAGTCGGAGCTCGGTCCCCTCGGCGGCCTGCACCACGGCCGCCAGCCAGCGGCGGTCGCGGCTCCGGTCGTAGCGCTGGAAATCCGCCATCTCCACGGGGAGCGGCTGCGGCACGCCGCCGGCGTGGAGGCTCACCATCCGGCCGACCGTGGCGTCCACCCCTGGGGCGTAGACCAGGTCCCCGTTGGCCGTGAGGTCATACTGGCCCTCGCCGATGGATTCCCGCCGGATGCCAGTCGTCAGCGTCACCGATCGCTGGACCAGCTGGGTGGCGGGATTGTACCGGGTGGCGAGGAGGCTTCCGTCGGCGCCGAGGTAGACCAGGTAGCGCCGGTCCACCACGCGGAAGGCGGTGCCCACGAGCAGCCCCGCGGGCGTCCCGTCCGCCTTGGTCAGGCGGATGGCGGATCGCGCGCCCGACTCCGGATCGATCAACTGCGCGGTCCGGTTGTAGGAGCAGATCAGCTGCCGCAGCTCCGGCACCCACATCCCCAGGGCGCAGCGAGCGATCGGGCGGGTGCGGCTGTTGCCGCCCTCGGGATCGAGCCAGGTGAGGCGATTGCCGTCGAGATCCACCACCAGCAGTTCGGTGGGCGAGAGCCACTGGATCGCCATCACGGCCTGGCCGTCCAGCAGCCGCCTGGCCTCCCCGCCATTGATCGGGACCACCATGATCCGGCCGCCGATCTGGAAGGCGACCCGGGACCCGTCGGGCGAGATCCGCGGCGACGTGGCGCCGCGGGTCCCGAGGATCGGGCGGGTGGTCGCGTCCCGGAGGCTGCGATACCAGAGGCCGGTCGAATCGCCGTGCCGCGCGGTGTACACCGCGAACTCGCCGCTGAGGGCTAAGGAGAGGTTTCGGGGGGAGATGCCGTAGCTGGTGCTGGCGGTCGTCGCGGCGAAGGTCATCGGGGCGCTGTCCGGCAGCGCCGCGTCGTAGACGGACGGCCCGGCCGGGGCTCGCTGGCGGGCGACGGCCCACGCGGCGAGCGCCAGGGCCCCCACCGCGACGGCGCCGAGCAGGAGGCTGATCCGCCGCCAGGCGCCGGCGGGCGCC
>JANRJZ010000034.1:0-8488 GCA_033763675.1 Gemmatimonadota bacterium | reverse complement strand
GGTGGCGCTGCCCCTCCTGGGCGAGTTCAACGTCGCCAATGCCCTGGCGGCGGCGGCCACGGGGTACGCGCTCGGTCTGACCCCCCAGACGATCGCGGAACGCCTCACCCTGGCGCCGCAGGTGCCGGGGCGCATGGAGCGGCTGGCCGACCGGCCGGCGGACGTCCTCCGCGATTACGCCCATACCCCCGATGCCCTGGAGCGCGCGCTCGCGGCGCTCCGGCCCCTCACCACCGGCAAGCTGATCGTCGTCTTCGGCTGCGGCGGGGACCGGGACCGGGGCAAGCGCCCGGTCATGGGGCGGATCGCCGCGACCGCGGCCGACCTGGCCATCGTGACCTCGGACAATCCGCGGACCGAGGACCCGGAGCGGATCATCGATGACGTGGAGCAGGGGATGGGCGCGGCGCCGCATCGCCGGGTCGCCGACCGGGTGCAGGCCATCGCGGCCGCGCTGGAAGCGGCCGGTCCCGGCGACACGGTGCTGCTTGCCGGCAAGGGACACGAGACCTACCAGGTGATCGGCACCGAGAAGGTGCCGTTCGATGAACAGGAGATCGTCCGCCGGCTGGGCGCCGCCTGATGGTCTGGGACCATGAGGCGGTGCTCGCCGCCCTGCAGGGTGCGCTCGAGCCCGGCGCCACCCCGGATGCCGTGCACCGGGTCTACAGCCTGGTTTCAACCGACACCCGGACCCTCACGGAAGGCGCGCTCTTCGTGGCGCTCAAGGGGGAGCGCTTCGACGGACACGACCACCTGGCGCAGGCGCGGGAGGCCGGCGCGACGGGCGCGGTGGTCCGGGCCGGGACCGCCCCGGTGCCGGGGCTGGTCCTTTACCCGGTGACCGACACCCTGGCCGCCTACGGCCTCCTGGCCCGGGCGCGGCGCCGGGAGATCCGGGGGCCGGTGGTGGCGATTGGCGGCGCCAACGGGAAGACCAGCACCAAGGAGATGGTGGCCGCCGTCCTGGGGACGCGTTACCGGGTGCACTCCACCCCGGCGAACGACAACAACCTGGTCGGGATCCCCAAGACGATCCTGGCGGCCCCCGACGACACCGAGGCGCTGGTGATCGAAGCCGGGGCCAGCGTCCGGGGGGAGCTGGCGCGTGCCCGGGTGGTGATCGAACCCACGGTCACGGTGACGACCAACGTGGCGGTCTCGCACCTCGACGGCTTCGGGACCCTCGAGGGGGTGCTGGAGGAGGAACTGGATCTGCTGGAGGGGGTGCCGCTCGCCATCGTGGGGCTGGAGCCCCCCGCGCTGGCGGAGGGGGCCCGGCGCCGGGCGGGACGGGTGGTCACCGCCGGGCTGGCGCGCGCGGACCGGGTACCGCAGTCGGTATCCATGGACTCGACCGGGCACCCGACCCTGACGGTGGAAGACCAGCGCATCCGCCTCCCGCTCCTTGGCCAGCACCAGGCGACGAATGCCATGCTGGCCTGGACCCTGGTGCAGGAACTGGGACTCGACCGGGCGGCCGCGGCGGAGCGGCTGCGGAGACTCCGGCTCCCCGGCGGACGGGGCGAGGTCATCGAGGCCGGCGGGCTCACGATCATCAACGATGCCTACAACGCCAACCCCGCGAGTTTCCTCGCCGCGATCGCGACCGCCCGCGCCATGCGGGGCAGCCGCCGGCTCGTCTTCGTGGCCGGCACCATGCGGGAACTGGGGCCGGATGCCGCCCGGCACCACGCCGCGGTGGCGGCGGCGCTGGTGGGCCTCGAACCCGACCTGCTCGCCGCGGTCGGGGAGTTCGTGCCGGTGCTGCAACTGTACGCATCCCGGCTGGGGGACCGGCTGCTGGTGGCGCCCGACGCGCCGACCATGGGGCCGCTGCTCAAGGCCCGGCTGATGGGGGACGAACTGGTGGTGCTCAAGGCGTCCCGCGGCGCCGCACTCGAACGTATACTTCCGTTCCTCACCGGCCAGGAACACCCGACACACTGAGGCGCCGTGTTCTACCACCTGCTCGCCCCGCTGGGCAAGCACCATATCCTCTTCAATCTCTTCAACTACATCAGCTTCCGCGCGGCGGGGGCGACGGTCACGGCCATCCTGCTCGCCTTCCTGGTCGGTCCGTGGATCATCCGCCGCCTGCGGGCACGGAAGATCGGGCAGGTGATCCGGGCGGAGGGGCCGGCCAGCCACGCGGGGAAGCGGGGGACCCCCACGATGGGCGGGGTGATCATCCTCCTGTCGACCGTCGTCCCCACGCTGCTCTGGGCGCCGCTCAACAACCGGTTCGTGCTGTTCGCGCTGCTGGCGACGCTGTGGATGGGGGCGATCGGGTTCGTGGACGACTACCTGAAGGTCGTGGAGGGGAAGTCCCGCGGGCTGGTGGCCAAGTGGAAGCTGGCGGGGCAGGTGAGCTTCGGGCTGGTGCTGGGGACGCTGCTGCTCTACTTCCCAGTGGTGCCCACCGACACCATCCCCGCCTCGGCGACGACCGTACCGTTCTTCAAGTTCATCATCGTCGTCTTCGCCCCCTGGCTCTACGTGGCCTTCGTGACCACCGTGATCGCGGGAAGCAGCAACGCCGTCAACCTCACCGACGGGCTCGACGGCCTCGCCACCGGGCTCTCGGCCATCGCAGCAGGGGCGTTCGCGCTCTTTGCCTACATCTTCGGCCGGGTGGACTCGACCACCTACCTCAATCTCTTCTATCTCCCGGGCGCCGGGGAGCTGACGATCTTCTGTGCCGCCCTCCTCGGCGGCTGCCTCGGTTTCCTCTGGTTCAATGCCCACCCGGCCCAGGTCTTCATGGGTGACACCGGCAGCCTGGCGCTGGGCGGCGCCTTCGGCACCGTGTCCATCCTGCTCAAGGCCGAATTCCTGCTGCTCATCATCGGCGGGATCTTCGTGGCGGAGGCGGTGTCGGTGATCCTGCAGACCTCGGTGTACCGGTGGTACAAGCGGAGCCGGGGGAAGGAGTACGCCGACAATCACCGGGTGTTCCGCATGGCCCCGCTGCACCACCACTTCGAGAAGCTCGGCTGGCACGAGAGCACCGTCGTCACCCGGTTCTACATCCTCGGCATCTTCTGCGCGATGGTGGCCTTCGCCACCCTCAAGCTGCGATGAGCCTGTTCGCCCGCTGGCGCGCCAGCGGCCGCGAGGCGGCCGTGATCGGGCTGGGGAAGAGCGGCGTCGCCTCGGCCCTGCTGCTCCGGCGCGAGGGGATCCCGGTCTACGCCTCGGACATGGCCAGGGACCTCTCCAAGGTGCTGGGCGCCGAAGCGGACAGCGCGGCACGGCGCCTGGCGGAGGCGGGCGTCGTGGTGGAGTTGGGGCGGCATGATCTATCCCGCATCGGGCGGGCGGCCGCTTGCGTGGTGTCTCCCGGGGTGCCGCCGGGCGCGCCGCCGGTGGTCGCGGCCCGCGGCGCCGGCGTCGAGGTGGTCTCGGAAATTGACGTCGGCTATGCGGCGCTGCCCGGCGCGCGGTACGCCGTCATCACCGGGACCAACGGGAAGACCACCACCACCGCGCTGACCGCGCACCTGCTCCAGGCGGCGGGCTTCCCCTCACTGGCCGCCGGCAACATCGGGCGCGCCCTGGCCGAGGTGGCGTTGTCGGAGGAGCGGCCCTCGTGGGTGGCGCTCGAGATCTCCTCCTTCCAGCTCCACGATACCCACGCCCTGGTCCCCACCATCGGCGCCATGACCAACCTGGCCCCCGACCACCTCGACCGCTACTCCGCGCTCGAGGAGTACTACGCCGACAAGGACCGGCTCTACCTCAACGCCCATCCGGAGAGCCGCTGGGTCCTCAACGGCGATGACGGCGAGGTGGAGCGTCGCTCGCGCGGGGTGCCGGGCACCCGGCGCTGGTTCCGGATCCGGAGCCGGGCGGACGGATGGCTCGACCGGACCGCTGGGCGGCTGATGCTCGGGGAGACCGTGCTGCTCCCCCGCGAGGAGCTGCTGCTCCTGGGGGACCACAATATGGCAAACGCGCTCTGCGCGGCGCTGATCGCCCGCGAAGCGGGCGGCGAGATCGCCGCCATCGCCCAGGGACTCCGGAGCTTCCGGGCGCTGCCGCACCGCATGGAGCCGGTCCGGACGGTGGACGGCGTGCTCTGGGTCAACGACTCCAAGGCCACCAACGTCGCCTCCACCCAGGTGGCGGTCGAGGCACTGGACCGTCCCTTCGTCCTCCTCCTGGGTGGCCGCCACAAGGGGGAACCGTACACCGCCCTGGCCGCGGCGGCGGGGCAACGCTGCCGCGGGGTCGTGGCCTACGGCGAGGCGCGAGACCTGGTCACCCGGGACCTGGCGGGTCTGGTCCCGGTGACCAAGGTCGGGACCGATTTCGCCGAGGTGATCGCCACGGCGCGGTACCTGGCCCGACCGGGCGACGCCGTGCTCCTCTCTCCCGCCTGCTCCAGCTACGACATGTTCCGCAACTATGAGGACCGCGGGGCGCAGTTCCGCGCGGCCGTGGAGGCGCTGTGACGGCACCGGTGGTGCGCCATCCGGGAGAACTCCGCTGGGAGACCCGGCTGCTGGCGGTCGTCACCGCGACGCTGGTGGCGCTGGGCATCGCCACGATCTACGGTGCGTCCAGCCTGGTCCGGACCCGGGGGGAAATCATCGGTGGGAGCTACGCGCTGACCCAGTTCACCGGTGCCCTGGTCGGCGGGATCCTGATGCTCATCGTGGCCCGGATGGACTACCGGGTGCTCCGTCCGCTGGCCTGGCCCCTGCTGCTGGCCTCGATCCTCGCGCTGATCGTCATCATCCTGCCCTTCACCCCCAGCGCCATCGCCCCGCGGATCAACGGCGCCAAGCGCTGGCTCCGGGTGGGTCCGGTGCAGTTCCAGGCCTCGGAGGTCGTCCGGCTGGCGGTCATCATCTGGTGTGCCATGCTGGCGACGAAGAAGGGAGAGCAGGTCCGGGAGTTCAAGAAGGGGCTGATGCCCTTCCTGGTCATCCTCGGGCTCATCTCCGGCCTGATCCTGTTGCAGCCCAACATGTCCATGGCGGTGCTCATCTCGCTGCTGGGCGGGATCGTGCTGTTCACCGCGGGGGCCAAGATCGGGCACTTCCTGCTGCTCGGGCTGGGCGCCGTGATCGGCGGGCTGCAGGTGATCCAGCGCGCCGGGTACCGGGCGGAACGGCTGGACAAGTTCCTGAACGGCGCCGAGGGCACCAGCCAGATCTACCAGTCACTGGTCGGGATCGGCTCGGGGCGGCTGTTCGGCGTCGGGTTCGGCGAGGGGCAGCAGAAGATGGGCTACCTGCCCTACGCCTACTCCGACTTCATCTTCAGCGCCATCGCGGAAGAGTGGGGCTTCCTCGGCGTCTGCCTGGTGGTGTTCCTGTTCGGGCTCTTCGTTTGGCTCGGGCTCAGGATCGCCCGGACGGCGGAGGATGCCTTCGGCCGGTACCTGGCCGTCGGCCTCACGGCCATGGTCGGGGTCACGGCGCTGATGCACATGGCGGTCACCCTGAGCCTCATGCCCACGACCGGGCTCACCCTGCCGTTCGTGAGCTTTGGCCGGTCGAGCCTGGTGGTGTCGCTGGTCGGGGTGGGGATCCTGATCAGCATCGGCCGAATGCGGGGGAAGCCGGCGGGGCGGGTCGGCGGCTCGACGCCCGGTCGCGCGGCGACCCGCAGTCCCCGATAGCGGAAGCGCATCGTGGAGCACGTCCCCCCAGCCGCCCAGCCGCCGAGTCGCCGAGCCGCCGAGTTGCCGAGCCGCCGAACCGTCCTCATCGCCGGCGGCGGCACCGGCGGCCACCTGATGCCGGCCCTGGCCATCGCCGCCCGGTTGCGGGAGCGGCGCCCCGATCTCGAGCCGGTGCTGGTGGGCGCCACGCGCGGCATCGAGGCGACCCTGCTCCCCACCCGGGACTTCCGCTATCACCTCCTGCCGGTGGAACCGCTCTACCGCCGGCAGTGGTGGAAGAACCTGCGCTGGCCCCTCGTCGCCGGGCGCCTGCTGGGAGCGCTGGGCCGCCTGTTCGCGGCGGAGCGCCCGGTCGCGGTCATCGGTACCGGCGGCTACGCCTCCGGACCGGCGGTCTGGTTCGCCACCCGTCGCGGCATCCCCACGGCGCTGCAGGAGCAGAATGCCTATCCGGGGCTGGTGACGCGGTTGCTGGCCCGGCGGGTCCGGCAGGTCTATCTCGGCCTTCCCGAGGCGCGGGCCCGGCTCCGACTCGGCGAGCGAACAGAGGTGTTCGACACCGGCAATCCGATCGTCCCGCCCGATCCCGCCCGCCGGGAGGCGGCGGCGCGCCGCCTGGGGATCACGGGGGAGCGGCCGGTACTGCTGGTGACCGGCGGCAGCCAGGGGGCCATCGCCATCAATGAAGCGGTGGCTGAGTGGATCGAGGGGGGCGGCGCGGCGAGATGGCAGGTGCTGTGGGCAACGGGGCGGGGCAGCCACGAGCGGTTTGTCCGGCATCACCGCCCGCCCGATGTGCAGGTCTTCGGCTTCCTGGATCCGATGGCGGACGCCTACGCGGTGGCGAGCCTGGTGGTGGCCCGGGCGGGGATGATGACCGGGGCGGAACTCTGCGCCTGGGGGCTGCCGTCGGTCCTGATCCCGCTTCCGACCTCCGCCGAGGATCACCAGCGCCACAACGCCGAGGCGTTCGCGGCGGCGGGGGCGGCACGGGTGATCCTGCAGCGGGACCTGACCGCGGAGTCGCTGGGCAGGGAACTCGCGGCCCTCGCCGCGGCGCCGGCGGCGCGTGCCGCCATGGCGGCCGCCGCGCGGGCGCGCGGCCGACCGGACGCACTCGAGACGATCGTGACTCACCTCCTGACGCTGTTCTAGGGATTTCAGGGTTTCACAACTTCAGGCGGGGTTTTAGATTAGCCCTTCAATCATGGAGCTGTTCGACCCCTCCGATCCCCGACCCGTCCACTTCATGGGTATAGGTGGCGCCGGCATGAGCGCCCTCGCGCTCGTGGCCCGGCGGCGCGGAGTGCCGGTCAGCGGCTGTGATCCCGATCCCTCCGGTGCCCAGGATGTCGCGGCGCTTGGCGCGCAGGTGTCCCAGGGGCACGATCCTTCCCACGTCAGCGGCGCCCGGGCCGTGGTCGTCACCGCGGCGGTGCCTTCGTCCCACCCGGAGCTGGAGCGGGCGCGGTCGCTGGGCATCCCGGTGATTCCACGCAAGCAGGCGCTGGCCGACCTGGTGAACGCGGGCACGGTGGTGGCGCTCGCGGGCACCCACGGGAAGTCCACGACCACCGTCATGACCACCGAAGCGCTGGCTGCCGCCGGCCTCGATCCCACCGGACTGGCTGGCGGCCGGGTGAACGGCTGGGGCGGGAACGCGCGGCTGGGCGGCGACCGGCTCTTCGTGGTGGAGGCCGACGAATACGACCAGGCGTTCCTGACCCTGCAGCCCACCGTGGCGGTGATCAACAACGTCGAGGCCGACCACCTCGAGTGCTACGGCAGCGTCGCCGCGCTGGAGGGGGCGTTCGCGGAGTTCGCCGGGCGGGCCGGGACGGTGGTCATCGGCGCGGACGATCCGGGGGCGGGACGGGTCGCGGCCGCGATCCGCGGCCCCCGGGTCTGGCGCTTCGGGCTCGCGGAGGATGCCGAGCTCCGGCTCTTCCAGGTGGCGCAGGCGGCCGATGGCAGCAGCGCCGGCCTCCAGCTTCCCGATGGGCGGATGATTACTCTTCGACTCGGCGTGCCGGGGGTGCACAACCTCCGGAATGCCACCGGGGTCATCGGCGTGGCGCTGGCGCTGGGGGCACCGCTCGAGCCGGTGCTGGCGGCGCTGGCGGGTTATCGGGGGCTCGGGCGCCGGTTCGAGCGGCTGGGCGCGGCGGGCGGCATCGAGTTCGTGGACGACTACGCGCACCATCCGACGGAGCTGGTGGCCACCTTGGCGGCGGCCCGGCAGGCCTACCCGGGGCGGCGGCTCGTGGCGGTATTCCAGCCACACCTCTATTCCCGCACCGCCGAGCACAGCGTGGCCATGGGCCAGGCGCTGACCGGGGCCGATCTCGCCATCGTGACCGGGATCTACCCTGCACGGGAACAACCGATGCCCGGGATCACCAGCCAGCTCGTGGTAGACGCCGCCGCCGCTGCGGGGGCCCAGGTCCTCCACGAGCCGGACAAGACGAAGCTCCGTGAGCGCCTGCTGGCGGCGACCCGCGCCGGCGATGTCGTCATTACCCTCGGCGCCGGGGACATCACCCGCGTGGGCCGGGAAATGGTGCAGTGGCTCCGAGCCGCCTGAGCAAGCCGGGATGGAAGATCCTGGCCGGACTGCTGCTCGTGGGCGGGCTCTGGTACGGGGTGCCCCGGCTGGTGGGCGGCATGGAGTTCTTCCGGGTGCAGCGGGTCGAGATCCGCGGGGTGGTGAACGCGCGGGCGGAGGCGCTGGCCAGGGTGCTGCCGGTCCGGCAGGGGCGGAGCCTCTTCGAGGCCCTGCGCCCGGTGCGGCCCGCCGTGGAGACCCTGCCGGGCATTGAAGGGGGGGGGGGGGGCCGGCGGCTTCCGGGCACC
>JANRJZ010000033.1:0-21720 GCA_033763675.1 Gemmatimonadota bacterium | reverse complement strand
CTGCGCCACGGCGCCGGCGAGGTCGCCAAGGAGTGGCAGGTCCTGACCGACTCGCTGGTGCGGCCCTCCTCCGCCCTGCCGCCGGATATCGTCCGCGCGCTCCCGTATCCCGCGGAGCTGGTGGAGGTGCAGGCCCGGATCCTCGCCCAGCCACACTGGGCGCTGGGTCAGGTCGTGGGGCGCAGCGAAGCGGTCGCGGTGACCGGCCCGGCCGCCGATGCCCTCTGGGAGCCGGACACCAGCGGGGTGGAGGTCAACATTCCCTACCTGCCGGCCGATGCCAGGCAACTCTCCGGGGTGGTCCGAGCCCGCATGGCGGACGGCTGGGAGCAGCTGACGCTCTTCCGGGTGGACAGCCTGCTGGCGCTCCCTGACCCCGCGACCCTTTCAACCCGCTGGTCCAAGTTCCCCACTTTCCAGCAGCTCCGGGACTCGGTGGAGAAGGAGGGGGCGCTGCTCGAGCCGGGGCCGGTCCGCTACTGGCCGACGCCCGCGGGGCTGGGCGCGTACCAGCCCTGGTTCGCCCGCCGCGACGGAGCCGAGCCGGTGCTCAAGTGGGTCAGCCTGGCCGTCACGGATCGCCGGGGAGCCGGGCATGATTTCGAGGAGGCGTGGCAGAACCTGCTCGGGCTGTCAGCGCCGATCATCTCCGCCGGTGCCCGGGGGACGCAGCTGCTCGAGGCGCGACGCTTTCTGGACGCCGCGGAGGCGGCACTCGCCCGCGGAGATCTGGAGGGCTTCGGGCGCGCCTGGGAGGGGCTCAAACGCACCCTCAGATCGCCCTAAGTGTCAATCTTGCTTTCGCTTAGCCCGCGGAGTACCTTCCGCGCCGCCCTGCGCCCGCCCGTCCCAGAACGGCGGCCGCGCCGACCGTCCCTGCAGTAAGAGGACCATGTGAACCTACACGAGTACCAGGGTCGTGCCCTGTTCCGCGCTGCCGGAATTCCGATGCCCGATGGCGATGTCGCCTCGACGCCATCCGAGGCCGAATCCATCGCCCGCCGGGTGGGGGGAACCGTGGTGGTGAAGGCCCAGGTCCATGCCGGCGGCCGGGGCAAGGCGGGCGGGGTGAAGCTGGCCAGGAATCCGGCTGAGGCGGGTGCGGCGGCCGAGAAGATCCTCGGCATGAGCATCAAGGGGCTCATCGTCCAGCGGGTGCTGGTGGTGCCCGCCGCGGAGATCGCCAGCGAGGCGTACATGGGGCTGATCATGGACCGGGCCACGCAGCGGCCGGTGTTCATGGTGAGCCCGGCGGGCGGGATCGATATCGAGGAAGTGGCGGCGAAGACGCCGGAGAAGATCCGCCGGCTCGCGGTGGACCCCCGGTACGGCCTCCTGCCGCACCAGGCGCTGGGGCTCGCGCTCTTCCTGTATCCCGACATCGCCCAGGCCCGGGCCGCAGCGCGGATCATGGAGCAGCTCTACCAGGTCTTCACCACCAACGGCTGTTCGCTGGCGGAGATCAACCCCCTGGTGACGACCCCCGAGGGGCGGGTGGTGGCCCTCGACGCCAAGGTCTCCATCGATGACAACGAGCTCGATCGCCGACCCGACCTGGCGCTGCTGCGGGACGAGACCGCCGAGGAGCCGAGCGAGGTGCAGGCCCGGCGGGCCAACCTCACCTTCATCAAGCTCGAGGGCAACGTCGGCTGCGTGGTGAACGGCGCCGGCCTGGCGATGGCGACGATGGACCTGGTGAAATACTACGGCGGGGAGCCGGCCAACTTTCTGGACATCGGGGGGAGCTCCAATCCGGACAAGGTGGTGAATGCTCTCCGGATCATCACCAGCGATCCCAACGTGAAGGCCATCCTCTTCAACATCTTCGGCGGCATCACCCGCACCGACGACGTGGCCAACGGCCTCAAGACCGCGCTCTCCCAGTTTCCGGTGAAGGTCCCGATCGTGGTCCGGCTCACCGGCACCAACGAGGCGGAGGCGGTCAAGATCCTCCGCGGGATCGGCATGACGGCGCTCTCCGACATGGACGAGGCGGTGCGGCAGGTGGTGGCCGTGGTGAAGGGGGCGGCATGAGCATCTTCATTGACAAGGCGAGCCGCCTGGTGGTGCAGGGGATCACCGGCCGCGATGGCTCCTTCCATACCCACCAGATGCTGGAGTACGGCACCCAGGTGGTGGCCGGGGTGACGCCCGGGCAGGGCGGCCAGACCTTCGAGAGCCGGGTACCGGTGTTCAACACCGTCGCCGATGCCGTGGCGGCCACCGGCGCCGACGTCTCGGTGATCTACGTGCCGCCGGCCGGCGCGGCGGGCGCCATCTTCGAGGCGGCGGACGCGGGGATCCCGCTGATCGTGTGCATCACCGAGGGGGTGCCGGTGATGGACATGACCCGGGTGCTGCCCTACGTTCGCGAGCGCGGGGCCCGGCTGATTGGCCCCAATTGCCCGGGCCTGATCACGCCGGGGGAGTCCAAGGTGGGGATCATCCCGGGGAACATCTGCCTCCCCGGCCGGGTGGGCCTGGTCTCGCGCTCCGGCACCCTGACGTATGAGGTGGTGAACCACCTCACCCGGCACAAGATCGGCCAGAGCACCTGCGTCGGCATCGGGGGCGACCCGCTCAACGGCACCTCCTTCATCGACTGCCTGCGGGCCTTCCAGGACGACCCGGCGACCGACCTCATCGTCATGATGGGCGAGATCGGCGGCACCGACGAGCAGAACGCGGCCGCCTTCGTGCTGGAGTACGTCACCAAGCCGGTGGTGGGCTTCATCGCCGGGCAGACGGCGCCGCCGGGTCGCCGCATGGGCCACGCCGGCGCCATCATCTCCGGTTCCTCCGGCACCGCCGCCGAGAAGATCGCCGCCTTCGAGGCCGCGAAGATCGCGGTGATGCGGCGGCCGGTGGACGTGGTGGAACTGGTGCAGCAGCGCCTGTAGGGCGGGCGCCCCGCGGGGGCACCGACGGGAACGTCTTCAACCAACGCAAGGAAGATTCGTGGCCAAGATCCTCACGCTGGGCATGCTCAAGCCCGACGCGATCGCGAGCGGCAAGGCGGGCGCCATCATCGCCCACATCCAGAATGAAGGGTTCAGCATCCGGGCGGCGCGGCTGACCCGGCTCACCCCGGCGCAGGCGGGGAAGTTCTACGAAGTGCACAAGGACCGGCCGTTCTACGCCGACCTGGTGGCCTTCATGACCTCGGGACCGGTGCTGCCGATGGCGCTGGAGCGGGAGGATGCGGTTGCCCATTTCCGGAAGGTGATCGGCGCCACCGACCCGGCCGAGGCGGCACCGGGAACCATCCGGAAGCTGTTCGCCGAGTCGAAGGGGAAGAACGCGGTTCACGGTTCCGACAGCCCCGAGAATGGGATCCGGGAGGTCGCCTTCTTCTTCCCCGAGAGCGAGATCGCCGGGCTCTGGGGCTGAGCCGGGTCACGCGCCACCGCGCTTGACCCAAGTCGTTGTCCCGGTTAGGTTTTCGGGCTATGCTTCAGGTGGACGTTCGGGAGCTGCAACAGGGCCCGGTGCAGACTTCCGGTGAGCTTCCCGTGCAGGATGAGACCTTCGCCGGCCTCGGGCTTCCACTCGAGGGACCGGTACGCGTGACCGGCCAGCTGACCCAGACCGGCGACCAGGAATACTTCTGGCACGCCCGGCTGGACGCCCGGTTCCGGGGGGTCTGCCGGCGCTGCCTGACCGATGTCGTGTCTCCCCTCGAGCTGGATATCGAGGTGCTGTTCAGCGCCGACCCGGATGCGGCAGACGATCCCGCCGTCTATCCCCTGGTGGCGCCCGTGATCCGGGTGGATGTGCGGCCGGCCGTGCGGGAGGAACTCGCGCTCGCGGTGCCGGCCTTCCCCCTCTGCCGCGAGGACTGCGCCGGACTCTGTCCCCGGTGCGGAGCGGATCTCAACGCCGGGCCGTGCGGCTGCACGGCCCCTTCTGACTGAGGTTGCGATGGCTGTCCCGAAGCGCAAGGTCTCCAAGTCCCGCAAGCGGCTCCGCCGCGGCCACGACAAGGCCGCGTCCATGGCGACGCAGCCCTGTCCCCGCTGCAGTTCGCCCAAGCTTTCCCACCGGGTGTGCCCGACCTGCGGGTACTACCGGGGCAAGAAGATGATTGAGGTCGAGGACGCCTGACGGTGATCCGGATCGCTCTCGACGCCATGGGTGGGGACAACGCCCCGCAGGCGGAAGTCGAGGGTGCGGTACGGGCCCTGAGCGAGCTCCCCCCGGAGTTCGTCATCCAGCTGGTGGGACGCCGCGACGCCATCGAGGCGGAGCTGGCGCGCCACCCCGGCGTCGACCGGGCGCGCCTCGAGTTCCACGAGGCGCCTGACGTCATTGGCATGGACGAGAAGCCCCTCACCGCGATCCGGAAGAAGCCGAACTCCAGCATGGTCGTCGCCCTCGGGCTGCAGAAGGCCGGGGCGTCCGATGCCCTCGTCTCGGCCGGCAACACGGGGGCCCTCCTGGTCGGCTCCACCATCCTGCTCGGGCTCCACGAGGGCGTGGACCGGGCCACCGTCGCCTCCCTCATCCCCTCCACCGACGATCCCGTCCTCCTGCTCGATGCCGGCGCCACCGTGGACTGTTCCCCGCGGGAGCTGGTCGGCTTCGCCTGGCTCGGCACCATCTACATGCAGGACGTCCTCGGCCGGCCCAATCCCAAGGTGGGGCTGCTCAACGTCGGGGAAGAGGACGAGAAGGGGAACGCCGCCGCCAAGGAGGCGCATCAGCTGCTGCGCCAGGCCAGCGGGATCAACTACGTGGGCAACGTCGAGGGCCGCGACATCGTCGCGGGCCACCACGCCTTCGGCATGCTGGACATCGTGGTCTGCGACGGCTTCGTCGGCAACATCGTGCTCAAGTTCTATGAGTCGGTGGCCAAGCTGATCGTCCGGCTGGTCAAGAAGGAGTCCCCGGCGGTGCTGCAGCAGCCGGAGATCCGCGGGGTGTTCCGCCACCTGGACTACAGCGAGTACGGCGGGGCCCCGCTGCTGGGGGTGAAGGGCGTCGCCATCGTCTGCCACGGCTCCTCCACGCCCAACGCCTTCAAGAACGCCATCCGGGTGGCCAGCCAGGCCGTGGCCCACGACCTGAGCGCCCATATCGGCGCCAAGTTCGCCCGGCGGGACGCCGAGGCGGGCGCGTGACCGGACGGCCGTTCGCGCATCTTGCCGGGCTGGGGGTCTACCTCCCGTCACGGGTCGTGGCCAACAAGGACTTCGAGGCCCGGCTGGAGACCTCGGACCAGTGGATCGTGGAGCGCACCGGCATCCGGGAGCGGCGCTACGCCGGGCCGGAGGAGACCGTCTCCACCATGGCCCAGGCCGCGACGGAAGCGGCGCTGGCGCGGGCCGGGATCGGGGTCGCAGATCTCGGGGCGGTCGTCGTCGCCACCGCCACGCCGGACCATCCCCTGCCGTCCACCGCCTGCTACCTGCAGGCGCTGATCGGCGCGAAGAACGCCGCCGCGTTCGATGTGTGCGCGGCCTGCTCGGGGTTCCTGTTCGGCATCACGATGGCGGAAGGCCTGATCGCCACCGGCCAGGCCCGGCACGTGCTGGTGGTGGGTGGCGAGAAGCTCACCGCGATTACCGACCAGGACGATCGCTCCACCGCGATCCTCTTCGGGGATGGCGTGGGGGCGGCCGTCATCTCCGCCGGGGCCAAGGATGGCCGGGGCATCCTCTCGACGTTCATCAAGTCCGACGGGTCGCTCACCAACCTGCTGTATATCCCCAGCGGCGGCACCGCCGACCCGATCAGCGAGCGGATGGTGCGGGAGCGGACGCACTACATGAAGATGGCGGGGCGGGAGGTCTTCAAGCACGCGGTCCTGACGATGGCGGAGGCCTGCGACGAGGCGCTCCGCCGGGCCGGCGTGACGGCCGAGCAGATTGACCTCCTGGTGCCGCACCAGGCCAATATCCGGATCATCGATGCCACCGCCAAGCACGCCGGCATCCCGGCCGAGAAGGTGCTGGTGACCGTGGACCGCTACGGCAACACCTCCGCCGCATCCATCCCGATGGCACTGGCGTACGCCGAGTCCACCGGCCGCCTCAAACCCGGGATGCTGGTGCTGCTGGTGGCGTTCGGGGCGGGATTCACCTGGGGCAGCGCGGTGATCCGGTGGTGACGGTCGTGCTCTGCCCCGGTCAGGGGGCCCAGAAGGTCGGGATGGGCAAGGATATCGCGGAGCGGTTCCCGGCTGCTCGGGATACCTTCGCCCGCATCGACGAGGCCCTGGGGGTCGCGCTGTCGCGGATCATGTGGGAGGGGCCCGAGAGCGAACTCACCCTGACCCACAACACCCAGCCCGCCATCCTGGCCCACAGCGCCGCCGTGTGGGCCGTGGTCGGGGAGGCGCTCCGGCCCGGTCTCGGGGCCGCGGCCGGCCACAGCCTGGGCGAGTACAGCGCCTACATCGCCACTGGCGCGCTTGACCCCGCCGCCGCCGCCGCCCTGGTCCGCCGCCGGGGGGAACTCATGTACGAGGCCGGCACCCGTCGCCCCGGCGCCATGGCCGCGGTGCTCGGGTTGGAGACCGCCCAGGTGGAGGCCGCTTGCGCCGAGGCCTCCACCGCGAGCGAAGTGGCGGTCGCCGCCAACCTCAATGCGCCGGACCAGACGGTGCTGTCGGGCGATCCGGCGGCCGTCGAGCGGGCGGGGGAAGGCTGCAAGGCCCGTGGCGCCAAGCGGGTGATTGGCCTCAAGGTGAGCGGCGCGTTTCACTCGCCCCTCATGGCGCCCGCGGTCCAGGGGCTGTCCGCGGCGCTTGCCGCCGCGCCGTTCCGGGACCCCGTCGTGCCGGTCGTGGCCAATGCCACGGCGGAGCCGGTGCGGGATGCCGGCACGGCGCGCCGGCTGCTGGCCGACCAGCTCACGGCGCCGGTCCGCTGGGTGGCCTGCATGCAACAGGCGGCGACGCTGGCGCCCGGCGCGCGGTTCGTGGAGATCGGGCCCGGAAACGTGCTGTCCGGGCTCCTCAAGCGAATCGTTCCCGGGGCCGCGGCGATCCCGCTCGGCACCGCTGACGAGCTGGACAAGTTCCTGGCCACCGCCTGACCCGGGCCCACCCCATGGCGCGCACCATCGACCTCAGCGGCAAGACGGCCTTCGTCACCGGCTCGACCCGGGGCATCGGGCGCGCCGTGGCGGGGATGCTCCACCAGGCCGGGGCCCGGGTGGCGATCGTGGGCCGCGAGGCGGGCCGCGCCGAGCGGGTGGCGGCGGAGCTGGGCGAGCGCGCCATCGGGGTGGCCTGCCAGGTCGGGGACGCGGCGCAGGTGGACGCCGCGGTTGCCCAGACGGAGCAGCGCCTGGGCCCGGTGGACATCCTGGTGAACAACGCCGGCATCACCCGGGACAACCTGCTGCTCCGGATGAGCGGGGAAGAGTGGGACGAGGTCCTCGAGGCCAACCTCAAGGGCGCCTTCCACACCACCAAGGCGGTGCTCAAGGGCATGATGAAGCGGCGCGCCGGCCGGATCATCAACGTCACCAGCATCATCGGCCTGACCGGGAACAAGGGGCAGGCGAACTACGCCGCCAGCAAGGCCGGCCTGATCGGGCTCACCAAGTCGGTGGCCAAGGAGTACGGCAGCCGGGGGATCCTGGTCAACGCCGTGGCCCCCGGGTTCATCGACACCGACATGACCAGTGCCTTGCCCGAGGAGGCCCGGGTGGCCATGTTGGGCGGCATCGTATTGGGCCGGTTCGGGCAGCCGGAGGACGTCGCGGGCGCCGTCCTCTTTCTGGCCTCCGATCTGGCGGCTTACATTACCGGACAGGTTCTTGTGGTGGACGGCGGACTCGCCGTCTGAACTGGAACAACCCTTTCCCCCACCTCTCCAGAGGAACGTCATGAGCAACGTTGAAGATCGCGTCAAGGACATCATCGTCGAGGAGCTCGGCGTCGAGCGTGAGAAGCTCACGAGCGAAGCCAGCTTCATGGAGGACCTCGGCGCGGACAGCCTCGACACCGTCGAGCTCGTGATGGCGTTCGAGAAGGAATTCGACATCGACATCCCGGATGAGGAGGCCGAGAAGCTCCGCACCGTGGGTGACGCCCTCAAGTACCTCCACGACAAGCTCGGGAAGTAACTTGGCGCACCGGGTTGTGGTTACCGGGGCCGGGCTGGTCTCACCGCTCGGCCCCGATGTCGAAAGCACCTGGAATGGCCTCCTGGCCGGACGCTCCGGGGCCGCGCCGATCACCAAGTTCGATCCGGCGCGCCTCAGCGTCCGGTTCGCGTGCGAGGTGAAGCAATTCGATCCGCTCCAGTACATGGACCGGAAAGAGGCGCGGCGCTTCGACCTGTTCTCGCAGTTCGCCCTGGGCGCGGCCCACCAGGCCATGACCCAGGCGGGGCTCGAGGGAAAGGTGCCCGATCCGAACCGGGTGGGCGTAATCCTCGGGAGCGGCATCGGCGGGATGCAGACGTACGAGGAGAACTGTGCCGCCTACCTGCTCAAGGGGCCGGATCGGGTCTCCCCCTTCTTCGTGCCGATGTTCATCGCCAACATGGCCCCCGGCCTCGTGTCCATGCGGTATGGGCTCAAGGGGCCGAATTACGCCACCGTGTCGGCCTGCGCCTCCTCGGCGCACGCGATCGGGGAGTCGTACAACCTGATCCGGGCCGGCACCGCGGACGCCATGGTGACGGGCGGCTCCGAGGCCGCCATCACCGGGCTGACCGTGGCCGCCTTCTCCAACATGAAGGCGATGTCCACCCGGAACGACGATCCGGCCACCGCCAGCCGGCCCTTCGACAAGGACCGGGACGGCTTCGTCCTGGGCGATGGCGGGGCGGTGGTGGTGCTCGAGAGCCTGGAGCATGCCCGGCGCCGGGGCGCCGCGATCCTGGCGGAGGTGGTGGGGTACGGGCTCACCGGCGACGCCTATCACATGTCCGCCCCGGCGCCCGAAGGCGAGGGGGCCCAGCGGGCCATGCGCATGTGCCTCGCGGACGGTGGGATCAAGCCGACGGACGTGGGCTACATCAACGCGCACGGCACCTCGACGCCGCAGGGCGACATCGCCGAAACCCAGGCGGTGAAGGCCGTCTTCGGCAACCACGCCCGCAGCCTCATCTTCGCCTCGACCAAGTCGATGACCGGCCATCTCCTGGGCGGGGCCGGGGCGCTCGAGTTTGCCGTCTCCATGCTGGTGGCAACGACCGGCAAGGTGCCGCCGACGATCAACCAGTTCAACGCCGATCCCGAGTGCGACCTCTTCGCCGCGCCAAACGCCAGCATCGAGCGGACCGTCGACGTGGCGATCTCCAACTCGTTCGGCTTTGGCGGTCACAACGTCACCCTGGCCGTCCGGCGGTTCGTCGCCTAGCGCGCGACGGCCCGGCGAGCCCGCAGGCATGGTCCCCCCTCCGGCCCCTGGTTGACGAGAGTCGCCGGGGGCCGCACCGTTTCCCCCACCCCTTACCCCCGGTCCCCATGCCCACCTGGCACCGCCTCGGCAGCCGCGACGAGCTGGCCGCCCGCACCCCATTCGCCCTCAAGCTCGACCGGCAGCAGATCGCCGTCTTCCATCATGAGGGCCGGTTTCGGGCGATCGGCAACCGCTGCAACCACAAGGGCGGGCCGCTCTGCGAGGGACAGGTGCGCGGCGAGTTCGTGATGTGTCCGTGGCACGCCTGGGAATACAGCGTGGTCACGGGGAAGGGCCCCCCGGGCTATGACGAGGAGGCGGTGCCGGTGTTCGCGGTCGAGGAGCGGCCGGATGGCGTCTACGTGGACACCGATCCCGTGTCCCCGCGGCGCCTGCTGAAGCACGATCCGCATCCCCTGACGGTGCTGACCGCCCGCCCGCCGGGGGCGCCGCCCCGGGTGCTCGGCATCTCCACCACCGCCATGGACGAGGTCAACCCGCGGTTCTCCACCTCCGACCACCTGCTCGAGGCCGGGCTGTCCCACGCCCGGTCCCTGGGGGCGGAGACCCGCCTCGTCCGCCTCCGGGACCTGCAGTTCCGCGCCTGCGAGGGCAACTACTCCAAGGCGGCGCATGCCTGTACCTGGCCCTGCGCCATCACCGAGCGGGACCCTGAGGATCAGCTCACCGCGATCTACGAAGGGCTGGTGCAGTGGGGGGACGTGGTGCTGATCGCGACTCCCATTCGCTGGGGCCAGGCGGGCTCGCTCTACTACCGGATGGCGGAGCGGCTCAACTGCATCCAGAACCAGATGACCATCCATAACCGGTGCCTGATCCAGCGGAAGGTCGCGGCCTTCATCATCACGGGCGGGCAGGACAACGTCCAGGGGGTCGCGGGGCAGCTGCTCACGTTCTGGGGCGAGCTGGGCTACCTGTTCCCCACCTTCCCGTTCATCGCGCACTCCCGGGGGTGGGACGCGGAGGACATGGAGACCAACGTGCGCCAGGTGCGCGCCAGCGAGGCCCTGGCCGAGGCGGCGGCGGAACTGGCAGAACGGGCGGTGGATCTCTGGCGGGTCGTGGATCGGCACCAGCCGGTCCCGGAGCGGCCCATGGAACGCAGCGGACGGAAGGCCCAGCCGCTCGGCCGGGTGGCCGAGGCGACGGAGGAGGGCTGAGTCAGCGCCCCCGCGGGGGAAGCTGACTCTGCTTCAGCCCCTGGAGCAGCAGTGCGAGCGGCACCGGAAAACGCTCGCCGTCGGCTGGAGTCAATTCGGCAAAGTCCTGCAGCGTGAGCCGCAGGCGGTCGTAGCTCGCACCGGCCTCGGCGCGGACAAAGCGAATCTGGCCGGGAGGGAACTCCACGCCGGCCCGCTCCGCGTTGAGCAGGGCATACAGCGATTCGAGAGCCACCAGCGCCGCCTCCGTACGGGTGGAGCCGGCAGCGTTCTCCAGGTGGACGAACCGTGCCCGCCATTCCACCGACTCGGGCCGGCTCCACACGCCGCTCGCCGAAAGCTGCTGCGCCGAGTCCTGGTAGGCGCTCTCCAGCGCCCGCGCCCGGGCCCGGAAGCCCTCGCGCAGCGCACGGAAGTGCCGGAGCTGCGCCTGCAGCGCCGCCACGCTGTCGGAGCTCCGGAGCCGGGTGGGGGCCAGGAGGTCCCCGAGGTTGAGGCTGCGGATGCTGTCGCTGAAGGTCCGCGAGAGCTGCCCACCGGCCTGGTTGAGGCGATTCGCCAGGTTGTACGGGGCATAGCGGATGGCCCGGAATTCATCGACGGCGGCAGGGACGGATGGATTGCCCTGTCCTGCCCGCCCCAGGGCAGCCCTCGGGCGCAGCGCCTCCTCCGGTGATTCCCGTTGGGAGAGCAGTGCGGCCCCGATCCCCACCACGAGGACCAGCCCGGCAAAGGCGCTCGCCGCGGGCATGATCCAGCTCGGGCGGCGCCGG
Organism: Gemmatimonadota bacterium; assembly: GCA_033763675.1. Classification (GTDB taxonomy): domain Bacteria; phylum Gemmatimonadota; class Gemmatimonadetes; order Gemmatimonadales; family GWC2-71-9; genus JADJOM01. Next base: position 10,405 of record JANRJZ010000033.1, on the reverse strand, counting down.
GCGGCCAGCTCCCGGGCGCTCTGGGAGACCATCTGGTAGACCGGGACGGTGCCGCCCCGCACCAGCTCGCCAATGGTGGGGAGTGGTTCCAGTTCCCCGAAATCTTCCGTGGCTATCATGGAGTTGGCCAACTCCAGCGCAGCCACGTACTCCGGATGGCTCGTGATGGGGAGCCACTGAGCCGACTTCCCGTGGAAGACTTGCGCGTTGCCCGATACGACGCCGCTCTGGATCCCCAGCGCGAGCTCATCCACGGAGCGAAACACGGCCTCCTCACCGGAGGCCAAGCGGACTCGTACCATGATGTTGCAGTATAGCTTGGGGGCCCCGAGGGCGGGAGGCTGGATTCCCCCTCAGTGGGCCGGCGGCGGGGCCTCGGTGCCGAGCGCGAGCACCAGGCGGGGGACCGTCACCCCGGTATTCAGGTCCGGGGAATGGCGCCAGTCGCCCAGGGTCAGCATGATGCGCCGGCGCAGGTCGGAGTAGTGGCGGGCGGCGCGCGGATCGGTGAACTGCAGGCGGGTCCCGTCGAACCGGAATCGACCCTGCTGGGCAATCAGCAGTCCGAACAGGCTGTCCGCGTCCGCCAGGAGCGCGCGGGAGGTCTCGGCGGTCTCGAATGGCTCCCGGAGGGTGCCTCGCCCGCCTGGATCGTCCGGCCGGTAGATCTGCTCCAGCATCACCTCCCGACCGCGATATGCCCGGAGGATATTCCCGGCAGCGGAAAGCATCCGCCGTGCGGCCCGGATGCTGTCGGCGGAGCGGAACCGGGCCGGGTTGAATACCCGGCGGAACTGGACATACCGGAGCGACTCGTCCATTTCCGCCCTGGCCTCCGCGTACGCCTCGGGGTAGCTCACCCCGGAAGTCCGGCTGGCGCGCAGGCTGGTAACCCGGATGGTGGAATCGGCGTCGGTCGGCGACGGTGCCGGCTCCGGTGGGGGACCCAGCGAGTCGTCCGGGGCCACCAGCGATGACTCGCGGGGGGCCCCAGCGGCGGACGGTGGCCAGGCGTCCCTCGCCGGGAATTGGGTGATGCCGGGCGGCAGGGCGGCCATACCCTCCTCCAGGGCAGCCGGCCGGGAAAGACCAAGGGCGGCCCAGGCTCGCAGTCGGGGAACCGCGAGGAAGGCCGCCCCACCGAACAGGAACATGGCGGCAGCGGCCGTGGCCCACGCCAGCAGGGTGCGGCGTCTTCGGGGCGGGGTGGCCCCGGAGGCCCGCCGGGCCGCCGGGGCTGCCGGCGCTGCCGGGGGAGCTACCCGGGGAGCTACCGGGGACGGGGCGGATGTCGCTGCGGGGGTCTTGTCTGTGATGGCAGACCGCGGGGCCGGGGTTGCCTGCTTGCGGTCCACGGGCAGGGCGGGGCGCTTCCCGCTGGCTGCTGCCTTGTAGTCCGGGTGCACCTCGACCGGGAGCCAACGGTTTGCCGCGTTGTGGAAAACTTCAGCCTTTGGGCTCACCACGCCGGATCGAACGGCGAGGGCCAGCTCTTCGACCGTTCTGAAGGCCGCCTCTTCGCCCGTCGCCAGTCTAATGCGGTACATGCACCCTCTCGCTGATCAAGCAGGCTGCGGATCGGCGGTTGGCGCCGGATCGGGCCTGGGGTCGCCTCCCAGTATCGGCTCGAGTATGCAGATTCGTTACCGCTGGTAGAATCGACATCATATGCAAGCATGGAAGCACTTTTTTTTCAGTGATTTAGCTAACAGTGGCACTTCACAACTTACTTGAAGTCCGGCGGCCCTTCTCGGTCCCAGGCTGGTGACGAAATGTTGAAAAAGCGCCCCATTGTGAGCACGGCTGCAGCGGTACCGAGGCCCAAGGACGGCGGGGACTGCGAGCCAGGAAGTTCTCCACAACTCGCTGGCCTATCTCGACGTGCCCTCCTGACTGCCGTTGGCGCAGCGGCGATCACTGCCGTTCCGGCGGTCAGGAATGGCGTGAGCTATTCAGGTATCTTATCAACATGGCGAAGGGGCCGACGCGATGCTCCGGACGCCCTGGATGGGATCGCCGAGCTGTCCGCCGGGATGGCAGAAGGGCGCTGGACGTCGGAAGATCTCGTGCACTGGTCGCTGGAACGGGCGGCGGCCCTGGACCGGGCGGGTCCCGAACTCAGCCACCTGCTCGACCTCAATCCCGAAGCGGTCGGGATCGCCCGCGAGCTCGACAGGGAGCGAGGCACCGGTCGGGTCAGGGGGCCCCTGCACGGCATCCCGGTGGTCCTCAAGGACAACATCGACACGGCCGACCGGATGACTACCACCGCGGGGTCGCTGGCCCTCGCGGGGTCCATCCCCCTCCAGGACGCTCACCTGGCCGCGCGGCTCAGGGCGGCAGGTGCGGTGCTCCTGGCCAAGGCGAGCATGAGCGAGTGGGCAAACTTCCGTTCCCCCCATTCCTCCAGCGGCTGGTGCAGCCGCGGGGGTCAGGGCCGGAACCCCCACGTCCTGGACCGGACGCCCTGTGGCTCGAGTTCGGGGACCGCCGGCGCCGTCGCCGCTTCCTATGTGGCGGGCGGGATCGGGACCGAGACGGATGGGTCCATCACCTGCCCGGCGGCGGCCGTGGGGGTGGTGGGACTGAAGCCGACGGTGGGCCTGGTGAGCCGGAGCGGGATCATCCCCATCTCTGCCACCCAGGACACCGCCGGTCCCATGACCCGTTCGGTCCGCGACGCCGCCATCCTGCTGGGGGCGATCACGGGACCGGACCCTCGCGATCCGGCGACCCGTCTCGCCGGTCAGAGGGGGGCGACGGAATACACGGGATTCCTCGATCCGGACGGACTCAGGGGGAAGCGCCTGGGCGTCACCCGAAAGGTCTTCACCGGCTACCATGATGCCACCGACCGGTTGTTCGAGTCGGCGCTGGGTGACCTCCGGCGCCTGGGGGCGGTCATCGTGGATCCGGCGGACCTACCCCATGCCGCCGCCGACGGCTCCGCCGAGTTCGAGGTCCTGCTCCATGAATTCAAGGCGGGGCTCAACGCGTACCTGGCCGCGCTCGGTCCGACGGCGCCGGTCCGGTCCTTGGCGGATGTCATAGCCTTCAACCAGCGGGAACGGGCGCGCGTGATGCCATACTTCGGTCAGGAGACGTTCGTGGAGGCGGAATCCCGCGGGCCGCTGACGACCCCCGCGTACCGCCGGGCGCTGGCCACCTGTCGCCGGCTCTGGCGCACCGAGGGGATTGATGCCGTGATGACCAAGTACCGTCTCGATGCGCTCGTGGCGCCGACGGGCAACCCGGCCTGGCCGATCGATCTCGTCAACGGCGATCACTTCACCGGCTCCGTGACGACCCCGGCCGCGGTGGCCGGGTACCCGCACATTACCGTCCCGATGGGGTTCATCCAGGAGTTGCCCGTGGGTCTTTCACTCTTTGGCCGAGCCTGGAGCGAGCCCGGCCTGCTGGCCATGGCCTACGCCTACGAGCAGGCCACCCGGCACTGGCGGGCGCCGAAGTACCTCCCCACGGTGGCGCCGTCCGCCGGGGAAGGGCACTAGATGCGCGGCGCACTCCCGTTCCTGCTGCTGGCGATGGTGCCGGGTGTGGCGGCGGCCCAGGCAGACTCCACCGCCCCCGATTCCGCCGCGCCCGCCTACCGCGCCCGCCTGATCGGGTTGCCGTATGTGAGCTACACGCCACAGACCAAGCTGCAGTTCGGGGTGGCCGGCGGCCTGCAGTTCAAGTGGCCCGGGCAGGGACGGGTGGCCGAGACCCGCCCTTCCTACCTGGCAGCCAACTTTGCCTACACCACCAAGGGCCAGTGGCTCACCTTTCTGGGGACCAGCCTGTTCACTCCCCGATCCGACTGGTGGGCGAGCGCGACGGTGGACGCGGGCTTCTTTCCCCTCTTCTACTACGGCATCGGTCCCCGGACCCAGGAGGCCGATTCGAATCTCATGGAGCAGCGGTTCCTGAGACTGGAGACCCGGGTCCTCCGCCGGGTGGCCACCGATCTCTATTTCGGGCCATATGTCCGCCGGCACTCCGCGAGTGATCTGGACTGGCAGTACCCCGCGCGGATTCCCCCGTCGCTGATCGGGGGGGATGGCGGAACCAGCACCGGCTTCGGCGTCTCGCTGCTGCTCGAAGGCCGGAATTCCCAGACGACCCCCACGGGGGGCAAGTATCTCCAGGTGGACCTGCTCCGCCACGGCCGGGTCCTGGGTGGCGATTTCAGCTATTCCCGGGCGGTGGTGGATGTGCGGACGTACCTCCCCGTGCGGGCGGGCAAGGATGTGATCGCCCTGACGGTGTATGGGGAGTTCAACGGTCCCGGCGTGCCCATCCAGTCCATGGCCATGCTGTCCTCCCTGACCACGCAGGAGCTGATGCGCGGGGTGTACCTGGGCCGGTTCCGCGACCGCCACGAGCTGGTGAGCCAGGCCGACTACCGCGGCCACCTCAAGGGACGGTTCGGGTATGTGGTGTTCGGGTCGGCGGGCAACGTCTTCGGGAGCGCCGGCCACGAGCTGACGGACGACGTGAAGTTCACCTACGGCGCCGGGCTCCGCTTCAACGTCAATCCGTCGGACCCGCTCAACCTGCGGGTGGACTACACCCTCACCAGCTTTGGCGGCGGGGGGATCAGTATCGGGGCGACAGAGGCGTTTTAGGGGTCCGGTCCGCACCCCTCTGGACCTTCGACCTCCTGCCGTAGGGGGTGGCACCCGGCCCGGGGATCGGGGTAGATTAGGGCATCGGCAGTAAGTGGCTACCCGCCAAGGACATACGATGCCCCAGACGCTAGATCCGGGTCGGCTCACGGATCCCGCACTTCGCCCAGTGGCCGAGAAGGTGCTCGCGCGCCACCGGCTGGCGGCCGAGGATGCGCGCGCCCTGTACGCGAGCAACGATCTGCTCGGCCTCGGCCGGCTCGCGGCCTTTGCCAACGATCGCGTCAACGGCGACCGGGTGTTCTTCTCCGCGAATCAGCACCTCAATCCCACCAACGTCTGTGTGCTGCGGAACACCTGCGTGTTCTGTTCCTTTGCGCGCATGCCGAAGGAAGAGGGCGCCTACACCCGGACCCTGGAGGAGGTGTACGCGGAGGCGGAGCAGGCACGGAACTCCCCCACGAGCGAGTTCCACATCGTGGGCGGGCTGCACCCGAAGCTCCGGCTCTCGTATTACACCGACATGCTGCGAGGGCTGAAGCAGCGGTTCCCCCAGATTCACATCAAGGCGCTCACCGCGGTCGAGATCGCCCACCTGGCACGGATCGAGAAGACCTCTCCCCGGGAGGTCCTGCTCGCGCTCAAGGAGGCGGGGCTCACCAGCCTGCCGGGTGGCGGGGCCGAGGTCTTCTCCACCGCCGTCCGCGCCACGATCGCCGAGCGCAAGCTCACCGGCGAGGAGTGGATCGCGGTGCACCGCGAGGCCCACGAGCTGGGCATTCCCACCAATTGCACGATGCTCTACGGGCACGTGGAGACCGCCGACGACCGGATCGAGCACCTGACCATGCTCCGGTCCCTGCAGGACGAGACCGGCGGGTTCCTGACCTACATCCCGCTGGCCTATCACCCGGACCACAACGCGCTGGGGGAGGAGCTGGGCCGGGTGGGCAGTGCCACGACGGCGTACGAGGACCTCAAGAACATCGCCGTGGGCCGGCTGTTCCTCGACAACATCGCGCACGTGAAGACCCACTGGCCGATGGTGACGCCCTTCCTCTCGCAGGTGGCGCTGAGCTTCGGCTGCGACGACGTCGAAGGCACGGTGGTCTACGAGCGGGTCTATCACGAGGCGGGGGCCCAGACCCAGATGCACATGCACTACGCCGACCTGGTGGAGCTGATCCGGGCCGCCGGGAAGCGTCCCGTGGAGCGGAACAGCCTGTACCAGCCGGTGCGCGAGTCCTTTGACCCGGCCGAGGCCGAGCTGGTGCCGGCATGAGACTGGGGCGAATCCCGTACATCAACTGCTATCCCGTCTACGGCGCCATGGATCGCGGGCTCGTGCTGCCGGAGGCGGAACTCGTGAGCGGGACCGCCAGCGATCTCAATGACCTGCTGGCCGCCGGCCAGCTGGACCTCAGCGTGGTCAGCGCGGTGGAATACGCGCGGGATGCGGCGGCGTACCACCTGCTCCCCGGGCTGGCGATCAGCTGCGACGGCCCGGTGCACAGTGTGAAGCTGTTTTCCCGCCGGCCGGTGGAGGCCCTGACGGGCACCACGGTGCTGCGGACCTCCTCGTCCCGGACTTCGGTGCTGCTGCTGGAACTGCTCTGCCGGCATTTCTGGAAGGTGGAGCCCCGGTATGCCACCGTGCGGGCGGAGCCGGCCGACCTCGAGGCGCTGGCCCGGTTTCCCCACGAGGCGGTGCTCGTGATCGGGGATGCCGCGCTGCTCCTCGCCGCGCGCGACAGCTATCCGGTGCAGGTGGATCTCGGCCTTGCCTGGCGGGAGTGGACCGGGCTGCCCTTTGTCTTCGCGGTGTGGGCCGCGCGGCGCGCGGCGGACCAGGAAGCGGTACGCCGGGTCCACGGCCGGCTGCTCGAGTCGAGGGCGTGGGGGCTGGACCACCTCGACCTGCTGGCGGACCAGGCCTGGGCCCGGACCGGGATCCCGCGGGATACCTGCCGGGCCTACCTCGGCGACCTCGATTACGGGTTCTCCTACCGGCACTTGGCCGGCCTGACCGATTTCTTCCGTCGCCTCGCGCAGGACGGGATGGTACCCGACGGCAGCCTGAGCTTCATCACCGCGGCCTAGGATGGCCGGCGGCCTTACTGGGGTGAGGACAGTCATGGACACGGTGGATCGCTCGTCAGGGGAGTTCCGGGACGCGCTCGCGCTGTACGAGGGGGCGAGCCTGCTCGAGCTCGGCGACCTCGCCGACCGGGCGCGCTGGGCCCATCACCCCGAGCCGGTGGTCACCTACATCATCGACCGGAACATCAACTACACCAACGTCTGCGTGGCGGACTGCGGCTTCTGCGCCTTCTACCGGCGCCCGAAGCATGGCGAGGGGTACGTCCTCTCGTTCGAGCAGATCGGGGCCAAGATCGACGAGTGCAAGGCGCTGGGCGGGGTGCAGATCCTCATCCAGGGCGGGCACAACCCGTACATCCCGTTCGAGTGGTACCTCGACCTGATGCGGTATATCAAGCAGCATCACCCGATTCATATCCACGGCTTCTCCCCCTCCGAGGTTGTCTTCTTCTCCGAGCGATTCCGCCTGCCGGTGAGCGACGTGATCCGGGAACTCCGGGGCGCCGGGCTCGACAGCATTCCCGGTGGCGGCGGCGAGATCCTGGTGGACGCGGTGCGGCAACGGGTGGCGCCCAAGAAGGCCCAGACGGACGAGTGGCTCGGGGTGCAGGAGGAAGCCCACCGGCAGGGGCTGCGCACGTCCGTGAGCATGATGTATGGCATGGGCGAGAGCAACGCCGACCGGATCGAGCACCTCTTCCGGGTGCGGGAGGTGCAGCGTCGCACCGGCGGCTTCACCGCGTTCATCTGCTGGCCCCTGCAGCCCGAGGGGACGCCGGAGCTGTCCCACCTGAAGAAGACGGACGCGGTCACCTACCTGCGTACCCTGGCGGTGGCGCGGGTGGTGCTCGACAACGTGCCGAGCCTGCAGTCCTCCTGGGTGACGATGGGGCACAAGGTGGGGCAGGTAGCGCTCCGGTTCGGGGCCAACGACTACGGCAGCCTGATGATGGAAGAGAACGTGGTGTCCGCCGCCGGGACGACGCATCGCAGCACCATCGCCGAAATGGAGCGGGTCATCCGCGACGCCGGCTTCGAGCCCCGGCGGCGGCGCCAGGACTATTCGATGGTTGAGCCCGCCGCCGTCCTCGCGTAATGATCCGCACCGGCATCGGGTACGATTCCCACCGGCTCGAGGCGGGGCGGCCGCTCATCCTCGGCGGTCAGCGCATCCCCTTCGAGAAGGGGCTGGCGGGGCATTCCGACGCGGATGCCGTGGTCCACGCCCTCACCGATGCCATTCTCGGCGCCGCCGCCGCGGGGGACATCGGCAAGCTCTTCCCCGACTCCGACCCGGAATGGAAGGACGCCGACAGCCTGCAATTGCTGCGGGAGGCGTGTGAGCTCGTGCGCTTCCGGGGCTTCACTCCGCGGCAGGCGGACATCACCATCATCGCCGAGCGTCCCCGCCTCGGGTCGTATTTCCCGGCGATGGCGGAGGCCCTCTCCCGCGCCACGGGGATTCCGGTCACCAGCCTCGGGCTCAAGGCGAAGACCAACGAGGGCATGGGGTTCATCGGCCGGGGCGAGGGGATTGCCGTGATCGCGGTGGCGACACTGGAGACCAGCTGATGGAGCGGTTCGTGGCGTGGCTCACCGAGCTGCCGCCGCTCACGATCTACCTCGCGATCGGCATTTCGACCTTTCTCGAAAACGTCTTCCCGCCGACGCCCTCCGATGTCGTGGCCGCCCTCGGGGGCTTCCTCACCAAGCACAGCGGGGTGTCCCCCTTCTGGGTCTGGTGCATGGCCTGGTCGGCCAACATGGTCGGGGCGATCGGCGTGTACCTGGTGGCCCGGCAGTACGGCCGCCGCTTCCTGGTCAGCCCGCTCGGCCAGCGCCTGCTCCCGGCCGAGGCGATCCTCGGCATGGAACGGGAGTACCTCCGCTTCGGCCTCCTGGGCATCTTCCTCGCCCGGCTGCTGCCCGGCTTCCGCTCCTTCCTCGCCCCGTTCGTGGGGATCGTGAACCTGCCGCCGATCCGCGCGCTGCTGCCGATGGCCCTCGCCTCGGCGCTCTGGTACGCCGGCCTGGTCTGGGCCGGGGCGCAGGTCGGGGAGGAGTGGGAGTCCATCAGCCGATTCATCGGGCACCTCAACCGGACGCTGGCGATCATCGCGGTGCTGCTTGGGGGCGCCATCGCCTGGTGGTTCTGGCGCCGGTCCCGGGCCGCGGGGCCGCGCCGGCGGCGCCTGCTCCGGGTGATCCGCTTCGCCATCGGCGACCGGCCGCCCGACGCCCCGCCCACCGAGGGTGACCTCGCCACGCAGGGGGCCGCGGCGCTGCTGCATGAACTCACCCACGCCGACCCGGGGCTGACGCTCGAGGAACGGGAGGCGATCGCCGAGCGGCTCCGGGCGCGGTGGGGGCTGGGAGAGGAGGGGCGCAGTTCGCTGACCAGTCAGCCGGCGCTGACGGATACGGCGGAACTGGCCGGAATCGTCTCGCAGAAGTACGAACGCCCCCGGCGTGTGGCGCTGGCCGAGCAGCTGTACCGGATCGCGATGAGTGACGGCATGCTGAGCCGGCACGAGGAGCGGCTGATGCGGCGCGCGGGGGACCTGCTCGGCCTCACGCTGGCGGACCTGGCGGAGGCTCGGCGCCGGGCGGTCCCGTGAGCCGCGCGGAGGCGGCGGCCCGCGCCTACCTGCTGGAGCAGTTCCGCGACTACCTGGCCCTGGAGGCCGGCCATAGCGCCCACACCGTGGAAGCGTATCTTCGCGACCTCACCCGCTTTGCCACCTGGCTCGATCAGCGGGGCGTCACCGACCCCGGCAAGGTGACCCGGAAGCAGCTCCGCGAGTTCGTCTACGCCCTCAAGGACCTGGGGCTGGCGACGGCGTCCATCCGCCGCCAGGTCTCGGCGGTCCGGACCTACTACGGTTTCCTGCTCGGCGAAGGCAGGGTAGAACTGGATCCCAGCGATCGCCTGGAGCTGCCACGGCGGGGCCGCACCCTGCCGGGCACCCTCTCCGTGGCGGAGGTGGAGGCGATGCTCGCCGCGCCAGCCGCGGACAGTCCGCTCGCCTGGCGGGATCGCGCGCTGCTGGAGCTGGGGTATGGGGCCGGGCTCCGGGTCTCGGAGCTCTGCGGCCTCACCTTGCCGGACCTGGCGCTGTCCGAGGGGCTGGTGCGGGCGCTCGGCAAGGGTTCGAAGGAACGGCTGGTCCCGATCGGGCGCAACGTGATCGGCGCCGTGTCGGTGTACCTGCACCAGGCGCGGCCCCAGCTCGACCGCGGGAAGTCCCGCGAGCGGCTGCTGCTCAACACCCGCGGCGAACCGCTCTCCCGCGTCGGGGCCTGGGGCATCGTGAAGCGCTGCGCCCGCCTGGGCGGCATCCGGAAACGGGTGACCCCCCACACCCTTCGGCACACCTTCGCGACCCATCTGCTCGAGGGGGGCGCGGACCTCCGTGCGGTGCAGGAGATGCTTGGCCATGCGGACCTCTCAACCACCCAGATCTATACCCACGTGGATCGCGAATACCTCCGGTCGGTCCATCGGCAGTTCCATCCGCGTGGCTAGCCCCTGGCACGGTGCGCTGGCCGGCGTGCTGCTCGCCGCCTGTGCCTCTTACGCCGCCCAGCCCCTGCCGGCGCCCAGCGCGGCGGGGTGGAGTGCCCGGCGGCTGGATGATCCGCGGGTCCTTGTCTCCCTCGATTCCGTCGCGGGCGGG
>JANRJZ010000032.1:0-3590 GCA_033763675.1 Gemmatimonadota bacterium | reverse complement strand
CGGCTGCAGCGGTCGAGCACCCGGCCGGGGGCCCCCTTCACGCAACCGATCATCCCCTCGGGGCTCTGATGGTACGTGGCCATCAGCATCCGCTCGCTGGAAAAGAGCAGTTCCCCGACCTCGGGCCATTCCGCCCGGAAGGTGGCCGGATCGAGGCCCGCCCGGTGGGCCGCGACCAGGAGTGCCGCCTCGGTTGGATCCCCGACAGTGGTCCATCCTCCATCTGCCGCCCGCGCCTCGGCCCGGTTGGCCAGGGCCCCGATCCGCAGGGCCGCGAGCAGTCGGGGCTCACTGGCCAGGGGCACCGGCACCCCCGCGTGGTGAAAGGCCGTCGCGCCCTCCGGCAAGGCGAACTCCCGCTCCGCCAGGCGGAGGGCTGTGAGGGTCATGACGCCGGTCGTCAGGGTGCCGGTCTTGTCACTGCAGATGACCGTGGTCGAGCCGAGCGTCTCCACCGCGGGGAGCCGCCGGATCAGGGCATGCTGCCGGGCCATCCGGCGCACGCCGAGCGCGAGCGTGATGGTGGCGACGGCCGGGAGTCCCTCGGGGACGGCGGCCACCGCCAGCGCAATTGCCGTCTGCAGCGCGAGGAGCAGCGGGGTGCCCTGGACCGCGGCGGCGCCCAGCGCGAGCGCCGAGGTGAGGACGGCGGCGAGTGCCAGGGGCCTCCCCAGCCGTTCCAGGCGGCGCTCAAGCGGAGTCTGCTCGTCCCCTACCCGGGCCGTCAGTTCGCCGATCCGGCCGACTTCCGTCCGCATCCCGGTGGCCACCACCACGGCCTGGCCGCGGCCTGCCGTGACGGTCGTGGCGCGGTAGATCATGGTCCGCCGTTCGGGGAGCGGGGTGCTGCTCGCCAGCACCGCGGTCGCGTCCTTCTCCACCGGGGCCGATTCCCCCGTGAGTGCGGCCTCCACGGTCTGCAGCTCGGCGGCCATGCAGAGCCGGGCGTCCGCCGGGACGGCCTGGCCGGCCTCGACGGTGATCAAGTCGCCCGGAACCAGTGCGTCCGCCGGGAGGTCTAGCAGCTGTCCCTCCCGGTGCACCCAGGCCCGGTTCACCTCGAGGGCCAGCAACCCCTCCATGGCGCGGCGGGCCCGCCACTCCGTGGCGAAGCCGATGGTGGCATTCAGGGCCAGCACGGCCAGGATGGCCCAGGCGTCGCGTGCGTCGCCGGTGGCGAAGGAAATGCCCGCCGCCCCGATCAGGAGCAGGACCAGGATGCTCTTGAACTGGCGCAGCAGGATGGTGACGAGGGGGGTGGGGCGGAGCGCCACGAACCGGTTCGGGCCGGACTCCCGCTGCCGGGCGGCGGCGGCGGCCTGCGACAGGCCGCCGGTGCCCACCCCAAACCGGTGCCGCACCTCGTCCGGCGGCAGGGCGTGCCAGTTCGGCACGGCGGGCGCGGCGGGAGCAGGAGCGGGGGCGGGGGCGGGGTTGGGCGTCATCCGGAAATGATACCGCCCCGGCCGACAGGCGACCGGGGCGGTTGCGGGAGCAGGGGTTGCCTCAGCCCTTGATGAGGATCTTGTTCTTGATCGCGGTTTCCACCTTGGGCAGGCGCACCGTCAGCACGCCGTCATTGTACACGGCTTCGATCTTCCCCGGCTCCACCGCACGGGGCAGCCGGATGGTGCGCAGGAACTTGCCGGTTTCCCGCTCCTCCCACAGCACCTGCTCATTGGTCTCCCGGGTCATCTTCTCCCGATGCCCGGTCAGGGTGAGCAGGTCTCCCTCGAGGTGCACGTCGAGATTCTCGCGCGGCACGCCGGGGATTTCCGCCCGGATGACGAACTCCTTCTCCTTTTCCGTCAGGTCGAGGGCCGGCATCCAGGTCCCTTCCATGGCCTTCTTCAACGGCTCAAAGCCGAACGCCGGAAAGGGCACCGGCGCGTTGAAGATGCGGTCGAACACCTCGTCCATGTCCCGGGTGAGGGTCGGCACGCCTGCCTGCATCCTGGTGAGTTTCATCGAGTCCTCCTTGCAGAGCTTGATCACCAGAGCCTGACTTGCCACCGACCATCATAGCAGTCCCGTCCTGAACCGGGCCTGAACCGGCGGCGAAGCTTTGCTCATGACGGGTTGCGCCGGGCCGGGGTCAGCCAGGCGTGGCTCACCTGCCACACATAGGCCGCCACATCGCGGGCCTGCGCATCGCTCAGCGTGCTCCACCCGCGCATTGGCATGGTGACGCCCCGGGTGGTCCACGCCTTGGGAATGCCGTGCAGCACCCGGCTGAGGATGCCCTCGTAGCTGTCGGGGCCATGCAGCCAGACGCCCTGCGCGAGCGCCGGCCCGCTGTCGGTGCCGATGGCGTCAATCCCGTGGCAGGTCGCGCAGTTGGCGCTGCCGTGGAACAACTCACGTCCGCGTGCCACCGCCGAGTCCGTGACCTGAATGGGGCGGGAGGGCGCGACCGGAAGGGAATCCTGGGCCAGGAGCGGCCCGGCGGTGAGGAGCAACGGGAGCAACAGGGCACTGCGCCTGGCGACCAGCATCCGGTCCTCCTGGGGAGGTCGCCTCGAAGATGACGCCGAAACCATGAAAGGACCTTCAAGGATCGCTGAAAGGGCCTTCCGCACGGGTCAGTCCTTGTCCTCCAGCATCCGGCGCGGCGGGTCGTCGAGGTCGTCGAACTGCCCCCGCTGCACCGCGCGCAGCAGGAGCGCGAGAAAGATCCCACCGACCACCAGCGCCAGGGGAATCAGGAGGAGGTAGGCGCGCAAGTATCCTCCCGGCGCACCAGGGACTCGACCCGGGCCGAGTTCCAGATGACGAGCGCGCTGGAGACCGGCATCAGCACCGCCGCGACCAGCGGATTCACCAGGCCGAAGGCCGCCGCGCCCATGGAGACCAGGTTGTAGGCTACCGCCTGGCGCAGGCTTCTCCGGATCATCTGCGCCGCGGCACGCCCGGCGCGGATGCCTGCGAGGACCGGCGCCAGGGACCCGGTCGAGACAATGCCATCCGCGACCAGCAGCGTACTGGCCGCGCCGCTCGCCATCGCGATGCCGACGTCGGCGGCGGCCAGGGCCGGTCCGTCGTTGAGGCCATCGCCCGCGAAGAGCACCTTCGCGCCCGCACATCGCTGTTCCCGCACCCACGCCGACTTCGCCGCCGGCGAGAGTCGCGCCTGGACCGTGAGGAGGTGGGCGTCGCGGCCCACCGCCCGGGCCACGTCCTCGTGGTCGCCGGTGAGCAGCACCGGCTCGACGCCGAGGGCGCGGAGGGCCTCGATGGTGCGGCGGGCATCGGTCCGGGTGGTGTCGCCGAGCAGGATCACCTGGTCGGCGGCGGTTTCCCCCGTGTCGTCGGCGCGGCTCAGCCGTACCGCGCCCGGTCCGGCGGTCGCGAGCTCCCAGCGGATGCCGTCCACGACGCCGCTGATGCCGGACCCCGGCGTCTCGCGGACGTCCTCCGGTCGGGGGAGGGGAATGCCGCGCCGCCCCGCCTCCGCGGTGATGGCCCGGGCGATCGGGTGCAGGCTGAAGCGCTCGAGACCGGCCGCGACGCGGAGGGTCGCGTCCGCGGCCTCGGTCACCGCAATCGTTCCGGCGGTGACCGTGCCGGTCTTGTCCAGCCCGGCGACGGTC
>JANRJZ010000031.1:0-2351 GCA_033763675.1 Gemmatimonadota bacterium | reverse complement strand
ACGCCGGCCTCCTGGTAGCGACGGCGCTTGGTGAAGCGGTCCACGCGGGCAGTGGACGGGCTCACCACTTCGATCACGAACGAGAGCTCCCGGATGGCGCGCCAGTCGAGGGTCCGGGCCACGGCCCTGGGGACCACGAAGAGGTCTGGCTGGACGCCGGTGTCGCGCCCCCAGCGGACATCGGCTGGGGACAGCACCGGGTGACCGACGGGGTGCCGCTCCAGCCAGTCCGCGAGCCTGCGGTACAGCCGGCCCACCACTTCCTGGTGGACCCAGCGGGGCGCCGGGGTCACCAGCAGCTCGCCGTACACCACCTCGTACCGGTTGCCGTCCTCGGGCAACCTGTCGAGGACGTCGACGGTAAAGTACGGGCCCATCGCCGCGAGCTCGGCTGGGATCGGCATGGCCATAGGGTACGCTCGGCGAGGCGGGGTTGGCAATGGCGGACCGGGGGCATGCCGCACGATAGGCCACGGGCGGCCGGGGAGCTGGCTCACGGGAACGCGGAGCGGGGCGGCGGAACGCAGAGTGAGAACGGGGTGGGCCAGAATGATTCAGGTCTCACTCTTGAGGTCACAAATTGTGACTTCAAGTTCATCCCTGAAGAAGCGTCGCCTTGAAATCACACGCCGTCAAATCAGCGGAGTCAGCTTCGGGTCGAAGCTAACGCGCGGGCACCCCCGCCGGCTGCTGCGGAGGTGCGGCAAGCTGGAGCTGGACATTCTGAAGGGATTGCTGAAGGACGAACGCGCGGCCCAGGTGGTTCTCCACGATCTTGGCTGCAGGAGTGGCACCGAAGGTGTGCGTCGTCGCATGAAAGACGGTGAGCACCAGATCCTGCAGGACCTGGTCGTGCTCCAGATCGTCGACCACCAATCCCTTTGCCTTGGCCAGGTCCCGGTGAATCGGGCGTCCATGGCTCTTGAAGCTGGTATGATCGGAAAGCCAGGTCGCGATGGCCTTCGCCTTGCGCCTGGCTGTCTTAGCACCGAGAGGCGCGAGCATCCACGTCCGCAACCACTCCGCTACCAGCTCCTCGGCAAGGTCCAGCGCGTTGTAGCACTGGATGAGCAGCGAGGGGCCGTACTGGGGCAGGATCGGTATCCAGGCGCCGAGCAATGCAGGGTCTTTGCACTCCTCCTTGGCGAGGTCGAACTGGTCAAGAATCGCCTGCGCCGGGTGTGCCATGGTCATCCCATTAGGCACGGGCAATAGGAATTGCGGATCGATCGGCCCGAGAGAAGAGTGCTTGCCCATGATGATGCGGTTCGCGGCGCAGGCGAGCATGGTCGCCGCGGACATCGCGGCCTGAGGGACGATCACCCGAATGTCGTCGAACTTGGAGCGCAGGTAGTGAACAACGGCTTCGGCCGCATCAGGGGAGCCGCCGGGGCTGTGGAGGACGAGGTCGAGCCCGCGGCGGCCATCCAGACCATGTACCACTTCCATGAGCCCCTGCACGTCTGCGAGCGAGATGGACACCAGGCCCGGGTCAACACCCCCGGCCTGGGTCCATTTCGTGGCGTAGAGAATGGTGTTGCGCCCGGTATGGGCCGAGAGGGCGGTGAGGTACTTGCGGCGGGTGATGTCAAAGGCGAGCGGACCGTGCTGGGCCGTCGCGGCCTGCAACTCGGGGATCAGCTCCCCCCAAGTGGGCACGGTACCGGTCTAGTCGTCGGGCTCAGGCGCTGGAGGCACCCGAGGTGATCACGATCCGCCGGTCGGCCTGGCCCTGGAAGGCTCCGGCGCGCTCGACGGTCTTGGCATGCTGCTGGTAGAGCTTGACCAGGTCCGCGACACCGGGGAGCCGCTCCCCTGATTTCTTGAGGTCCGCGACTTCCTGCTGGAGCTTGTTCTTGGCGGACCTAGTGCTGTGGCGCTTTGGGGTAGCCATGGAAGAGAATATACAGTAAGGGTCGGGGGCCGCACAGAGCCGGAAAACGCATACTTGCTCAGCCCACCACCTCCCGCCACCGGGCCCATAAGATGGTCTCCCTGCCAAGGCGGGACTGGAGCCCGGCCATGTACTCGGCATGGGGCGTATAGTCGCCCGAATCGGTCACCGACGGGGCCAGGTTCGGCAGCCGGCTCAGGCATGGTGCGTCGTGGCGGTAGGCGGCAAGGCGGCCGCGGGCCAGGATCGCGTGCCCCAGGGCCCGATACAGGCCAGGCACGACAGCTCCGTCGCCGGATCACCCGGGGTCCGCTGCGGCACCTGCGTGGGGTAGCGGCCGGGCTGGGCGACTCCGCATTAGCGGCGGCGCTGAGCCAGGCCCCGTACCGGCTGGGGGCGGAGTTCTTCCTGGCGATGGTGCGGTCGGTGATGGCGCAGGCGGAGGCCAACCAGGAGC
>JANRJZ010000030.1:0-14456 GCA_033763675.1 Gemmatimonadota bacterium | reverse complement strand
TGCTGCTGCTGACGCTGGTGGCGGGCACGCTTACTCTCGGGCTCGCGCTGGTGAGCTGGCGGCTGGTGGAGGGGCCGGCGCTGGGGCTGAAGGAGCGGGGGGCAGGGTGACGGCTCGCCGGCTCGGCGGCTAGCCGGCTCTGGACCTCCGGAGGGCGCGGTGCAGCCCCCCCGTGAGCTGTCCCGCGCGTGCGACATGGCCTGCCAGCAGACGCCATTCGTCCACGCCAATGATGCCGGCGTCGCGGGCCAGGAGGATCAAGTATTCGATTTCGGAGAGGGAGCCTAGCGCAATTGAGGTGAATCGTGCCAGCTCGCGGGTACCCCTCCGTGCACTGCCCTCGACGAGGTTGGCGGCCGCGGAGCTGGCGGCGCGGCGCGCCTGGCTCACGAGCCCGTACCGTTCGTCTCGCGGCCATGTCATTGTGGCCCGATACACAAGCACTGCCAGCTCATGGCAGGCCTTCCAGGCCTCGAGGCGCTCATAGGGTGGGCCATCCGGCTGCTTGGGCATCCCAGAATCTGCGGGCCCCGCGCCCGGAGAGTTACCCAACTCACTGCATGGCGGTCCAATATCTTGCCGCCGAGCCGCCGAGCCGCCGAGCCGCCGAGCCGCCTACCTCAGCAACTCCTCCAGCCGCACCGCCGTGTCGGTCTTGTCGTCGCGGTATTTCACGATGACCGGCGCGTAGAGCGCGATCCCCAGCGCCTTGCCCGGCCCGGACGTGACCGGCCGGGTGCCGGGCACCAGCACCGCTCCCGCGGGGATTTCGAGCGGCCGGTCGCCATCGCGGCGATAGCTGGTGCCCTTTATCAGGTCGAACACCACCGTGCTGCCTGTGAGGAGTGTCCCCGGCGCGAGCACCGCCCCCTCCCGGACGATGGTCCCCTCATACACCCCGCAATTGCCGCCCACCAGCACGTTGTCCTCGATAATCACCGGCAGCGCGCCGACCGGCTCCAGCACCCCGCCGATCTGCGCCGCCGCGGAGAGATGCACCCGCTTGCCGATCTGTGCGCAGGAACCGACCAGGGCGTGGCTGTCCACCATGGTGCCGCTGTCCACCCAGGCGCCCGTGTTGATGAACGCAGGGGGCAGCACCACCACGCCGGGGCCGAGGTAGCAGCCGTCGCGGATGGAGGTACCGCCGGGGACGATGCGCACGTTGTCGGAGAGCGCCACCGGCCGGAGCGGCCAGCTGTCCTTGTCGAAGAAGGGGAAGGGGCTGCCGGTCGCGGCCGGGGTCACCACCCCCAGGCGGAAGCCGAGCAGGATGCCGGCCTTGACCCAGCGGTGGACGATCCATTCCCCGGTGCTGCCGCGCTCGGCCGCCCGCACGGTGCCGGCGTTGAGCGCCGTCTTGAGCTCGGCGAAGGTGGCACGGGCTTCCGGCTCTGCGCCGGCGGGCACACCCTGGCTGTAGCGCTCGATCCGCTCGCGCAGCGTACCGGTCATGCGGGGGCGTCCAGGGGTTCGATGCCGGCCTCACGCAGCGCGGCAAGGAGGGGGGGGCGCCGGTGGGACGAGAGCGGCACCAGCGGGAGCCGGAGGATGTTCTCGATCCGGCCCATGGCGGCCAGCGCCGCCTTGACCGGTGCGGGATTGGTCTCGAGGAAGTTGGCCTCGAGGAGGGGCAGCACCAGGTAGAGCAGCTCGCGCGCCTCGGAGAAGCGGCCGAAGCGGCAGTGCTGCACCAGCCGGGTCATGAGCCGCGGAATCTCGTTTGACGCGACCGAGATCAGGCCGTCGCCGCCCGCTGCGATGATCGCGAGGGCCATCCAGTCCTCGCCCGACAGCACGGCGAACCCTTCGGGCCGGCCCAGCAGCAGGTGCTGCACCTGGGCCAGGTCACCCGAGGATTCCTTGATGCCGATGATGTTGGGGTGCTCGCACAGCCGGAGCACTACGTCCGGCTTCATGTTCACCGCGGTCCGGCCGGGGACATTGTAGAGGCAGATCGGGACGCTGGAGGCCTCGGCGACGGCCGTGAAATGGCGGGTCAGCCCTTCCGGGGTGGGCTTGTTGTACCAGGGGGTGGCGCTCAGCAGCCAGGTGACGCCGAGCCCGCTCATCCGCCGCGCCTCCTCCACGGCCTGGCGGGTGTCGTTGTGGCTGGCCCCGGCCATCACCGGCGCCCGGCCGTCCGCCGCCTCCACCACGGTGCGGACCACGAGCTCCCGTTCCTCGGTACTCAGTGTCTGGGCCTCGCCGGTGCTGCCGCAGGGCACCAGGAAATCGATGCCCTCCTCCAGCTGCCACGTCACCAGGGCGCGGAGGGCGGGGACGTCCACCGAGCCATCCCGCGCGAAGGGGGTTACCAGCGCGGTCCCGCAGCCTGCCAGCATCATCTGCCACCCGCCTTCCCGAAGAGCACCTCATCGAAGCCGAACACCCCGCGCTGGCCCACCACCCATTCCGCCGCCCGGAGTGCCCCGGCGGCGAAAGCCTCACGTCCCCGGGCGGTGTGCACCAGCTGGATGGTCTCCCATGGTGCGTCGTACCGCAGCTCATGGGTCCCCGGCACGTCACCGGTGCGGACGCTGGTAACCGGGACGTCCCGACGGGCATCCCCGGCCCGGAGCGCCGCGAGCAGTGTACGGGCGGTGCCGGAGGGAGCATCCCGCTTGCCGGCGTGGTGCGTCTCGATCACCGCGGCCGCGAACTCCGGCCGCTCCGCGAGCTCGCGGGCCAGCGCCGTGGCGGCCCGGAGGAAGAGCTGCACCCCGGTGGAGAAATTGGCGCTATGGACCAGCGCCGCGCCGTGAGCGGTGACCGCCCGGGTCACCTCGTCCAGCCGCGCCAGCCAGCCGGTGGTCCCCGTGACGGTGGGGACCCGGAGTTCCGCCAGCCGGACCAGGTTGTCCGCGGCGCTCTCGGGCCGGGTGAACTCGAGCGCCACATCCACCCCCGCGAGGCGATCCGCGGTGAGCGCCCGGCCGCCGGGATTCTCGCCGCCCGTGACGATGGTCACCACGGTGTGCCCGCCGCTCCCGGCCAGCGCCGCGAGGGCCCGGGACATCCGGCCGCCTCCCACCAGCGCCAGCCGGAGGCTCATCGGGCCACGTAGCCTCGCTGGACCAGCAGCTCGGCGTTCTGGATCGCGGCGCCGGCCGCGCCGCGCACGGTGTTGTGGGAAAGCAGGACCAGCCGGAGGTCGAGCAGCGGGCAGCGGCGGAGCCGCCCGACCGTCACGGTCATTCCCGCGCCGCGGTCGAGGTCCAGCCGTGACTGGGGCCGGTCGGGGCGGGCGTCGTACTCCACCGGCCGTGCCGGGGTGGAGGGGAGCGCCGCCACATCGACCGGGGCGCGGAATCCGTCGAGGGCGGCAATCGCCTCTTCGGGGGAGACCCGGCGCCCGAACCCGAGCGACACCACCTCCAGGTGCCCGTCCACGACCGGCACGCGGTTGGTATGGGCGCTGGTGACGATGCCCGCCGCCTGCACCACGCCCTCCGTGAAGCCGCCCAGGATCTTGGCGGTCTCCTGTTCCAGCTTCTCTTCCTCGCCGCCGATGTACGGGATCACGTTGCCCACCGCGTCGAGGCTGGCCACGCCGGGGTAGCCGGCGCCGCTCACCGCCTGCATCGTGGCCACGAAGATCTTCTCGATCCCGAAGGCCTGGTGCAGCGGCGCCACCCCGAGTGCCAGCCCCGCCGTGGAGCAGTTGGGGTTGGCCACGATCCCGCCGCTCCACCCCCGCTCCCGCTGCTGCCGCGGCAGCAGGTCGAGGTGGCCGGGGTTCACCTCCGGCACCAGCAGCGGCACGTCGGGCTCCATCCGATGGGTCTTGGTGTTGGTCACGACGTATGCCCCGGCCCGCGCGAACGCCTGCTCCACCTGCCCCGCGATCTCCGCCTCGATGGCCGAGAACGCGATGCGCCCGGCGAGGCCGGGCTCGGCCGGCTGCACGATCATGGCGGCGACCCGCTCCGGGAGCGGGGTGCTCTCCCGCCAGCGGACGATTTCGCCGTAGCGCTTTCCCGCGCTCTGCGCCGAGGCCGCCACCGAGGCGATCTCGAACCAGGGATGCGCCGCGAGCAACCGCACGAACTTCTGCCCCACGGTGCCGGTGGCGCCGAGGATGGACACCGGGATCTTCTGGACAATCATCGTGCCGTGCTCCGGATCAGGTCCCGCGCCAGCTTTGCGTAGAGCCGGACGCCTTCGAGCAGCTCCGCCTTGGCGATGCGCTCCTCGCTCGTGTGCGCCACCCGGATGGTGCCGGGCCCGAGCTGGAAGCCCTGGCCCCAGGTGGCGTGGAAGGGGAGGTCGCTGGCGTAGCTTACCACGGTGGTCTCCCAGCCGGCGGGTGGCGCCGCGGTGTTCTTGAAGTACGGCAGCTCAGTGGGGAAGGTGACGCGGACTCCGGGGGCGGCGCAGGCGGCGATCTCCTGCCGGGGCTGGTCCGAGGGGCCCACCAGCCGGACGAGCAGCTCCGCCCGCGCGGAGGGAGGGATCACGTTGGGCGCCACGCCCCCGTCCATCACCCCAATGTTCAGCGTGCTGGCGCCGAGCATCGGGTCGGTGGCGAGCGGGAGCCGGCGCAGCCGCTCGAGGGTATCCAGCAGCGGCAGCAGCGCGGAGCGGCCCTCGTCGGGGTAGGCGGAGTGGGCGGCGCGCCCCTCGCACTCGAGCACCACCTTGAGCGATCCCTTCTGCCCGATGCTGAGCCGGTTCTCGGTCGGCTCGCCGTTGACCAGGAAGCGCCCCTTGGGGCCGAGCGCGTGCGCCACCTGCGCGCCGTCGGAGCCGTTCTCCTCCCCCACTACGAATAGCAGCCCGATGCGCCGCTCCCCTTCGATCGCGAGCTCTTCCGCCGCCGCGACCATCGCGGCGGCGAGGCCCTTCGCGTCACAGCTGCCGCGGCCGTGGAGGTGGGTGTCATCCTCCCGCAGCGGAACGTAGGGGGGCACGCAGTCCAGGTGGGTGGAGAACACCACCAGCGGCGGCTCGCGGTAGGCGTAGAGGTTATCGCGGCCTGGCGTGACTGGCTGCCGGGTGACTCGGTAGCCGAGCCGGTCCAGCAGCCGGGCAAGATGGTCCACGGCGGGACCTTCCTGGCCGGTCGGCGTCTCCAGCTGCACCAGCTCCCGCGTCAGCGCGATCGGGTCCACGTGGCTCCCTCGTCGTCGGCATCGGGGCGACCCTCGTGGTTGCCCGCCCTGGCGGTTGCCCGCGACCACTCATCGCTTCCCAAATGCCTGCTTGATCTCCGGCCGCGTCAGGTAATACAGGATCACGCCGCTCACCGCGATGTCCACCCAGCGCTCGGAAAACATCCCCGGGCCCATCACCGCCAGCAGGGACCAGGCGAGGATGGCGCCATGGGTCCACACCCCAAGGGTCCGGGCCCAGGGCTTGAGGGTGAAGGCGCCGTACGCAAAGAGGAGCGAGAAGATCCCCATCACCAGCGCGAGGGTGCCGAACAGGAGCGCCATCCCGCCGACCACCGTGCCCGCCACCGGGTGGGCCAGGAAGGTAATGCCCGCCACCGCCCCACCCACGCCGAACCAGACCAGGGCCTTGAGCAGGCGCCAGAGCCCGGAGACCAGCGAGAGCACGCCGAGCACCGTCACGCCAAGGGGACGCTCCATCATCGGACTCCAGGAGGAAGACGCCGGAAGGTACCGGTCCCCACCGGCCGTCTCAAGCGCGGCGCTTGACGCTTGGCCCCGGCTCCCGCCACCTTCGGCCATCCTCCCCACCGTGGAACCGGCCCGCATGCCCCGTCGCCCGCTCGCTGCCGCGCTCTCGCTCTTCCTGCTGCCGCTCGCGCTTGGGGCGCAGGTCGGGCGCACCACCTACGCGGCCGATGGTGAGGGCCGCCTGGTCACCGGTGACGCCGCCGCGACCCAGGAGATCACCCGGGTCGAGGCGATCCTGTTCCAGAACGGCGGGCTGGAGCTGGCGCTCTTCAAGGGGCGGAACCGCTGGGTCTTCATGGGGAGCTGGACCGGCGATCCGGCGGGTGGCTCCGTCGGCATCCGGCTGGACGAGGCCTTCGACCGTGCGGCCGAGGCCACCGGCCGGCTCTACTTCGACCGAAACGCGGTGGACCGCGCACGCTTCACCGGCAGCAACCGGGATGGGCGATTCGAGTTCGGCTTCGAGGGGCGGAGCGCCGGCGGCGGTGCGCCAACCGCCGACGGGGAGGTGGCCACGACCCGCAACGGCGAGGGAAGCGTCCGCGTGGACACCGTGTCCTACGACGTGAACCGGGCCCGGGTGCGGCTCTACCGGAACGGCCGGGCCCAGCTCCGGCTCTGGGGTGCGCAGCTGGTCACCATCGATGGGCGCTGGACCGGCAACCTGGACGCCGCCACCGTCCGGATCTCGGTGCCGGAGTGGGAGGGAGAGGACGCCGACCTCCGCGGCACCGTGTCGCTCTCCCGACGGAACGGCTGGGACCGGGTGACGCTCGAGGGGCCCACCGCCTGGGGCCCGTTCGAGCTTGGCTTCGAGGGGCGGAGCGCGGCGCTCGAGTACGACAACTCCGGGCCGCTGGTCAACTCCCTGGAGAAGACCATGCGCGGCACCGGCACCCTCTCGGTGGCGGGCCGGCCCACGGAGGAGATCTCGCTGGTCCGGATTCACCTCAGGCGGAACTGGGAGGCGGTGATCCAGGTGCAGGGGGTACGGGAGCGGGCCGCGTTCCAGGGAAGCTGGCTGCAGCGGGGGCAGGAGCCGACGCTCACCCTGACGACCGCCACCGGCACCCTCGGCCGGGGCACCGCGGGGACCGGCACCCTGGAGATGCCAAGCGAGGAGCGCTGGCGCACGCTCACCCTCGCCGGTACCAGTGCCGCCGGCGACTGGCGCCTCACCTTCCGGGCTACCGACGGTGCCCGGCTGCTGTTCGACCCGGGGGACACCGGGGCGCCGCCGCTGGTCACCGAGCTCGCCAGCGAGCAGCCCGGCACCGGCACCTTCCTGCTCCCCATCCCGAAAGCGGCACCCAGGGCGGTGCGGCGGGTGCGGGTGACGCTGCTCCCCAACCAGGACGCGGCCATCGCCATCCTGGAGGGCGACACCACGGGGACCCTCACCGGGCGCTGGTCCCTGGGGGACCGGCCGGGGCGGGTGGCGGTGACGCTCACCGGGGGGACGCTCAAGGGATGGCGCGGCAACGGCCGGATTGATTTCAGCGACGCGCTCACGCTCACCCGGGTGAGCGTCGAGGGGCGGATGCTCACCCTCCGCACCCGGCTCGACTTCACCGCCCAGGGGGCGCCGCCCCGTTAGGCGGCTTCGGCCGCCTCCGCCGCGCGGGCCGCCGCCTGGCCCTGCTCCACCTTCACGAAGTGGAGCAGGAAGCCGCCCACGATGAAGAACCCCACCACCGCCAGGATCGCCGCCCGGCTGGAGCCCGTGGCGCCGATGGCCCGGGCGAAGATCCACGGCCCGAAGATCCCCGCAAACTTCTCCACCACCGCGAAGAACCCGAAGAACTCGGCCGAGCGCTGCTTGGGGATCAGGCTGGCGAAGAGCGAGCGGGAGAGCGCCTGAGTGCCGCCCTGCACCACCCCCACCAGCAGCGCCAGGATCAGGAAGTCCCGCGCGGTCTGCATCCGGTAGCCCAGCACACTGATGATGCCGTAGGCGATCAGCCCGAGGAAGATGGCCCGCTTTGCGCCGATCTTGCCGGCCAGCGCGCCGAAGAGGAAGGCGCAGGGGATGCCCACGAACTGGGTGATCATGATGGCCGCGATCAGGTCGGCGTCCCCGATCCCGATCTCGCTGCCGTAGGCCGTGGCCATCCGGATGATGGTGCCGATGCCGTCGTTGTAGATCAGGAAGGCGATGAGCATCAGCAGCGCCTGGGGAAACTTGCCGAGTTGCCGGAAGGTGTCCCCCAGCTCCCGGAGCGCGGCGCCGACCCGGACCTTGCCGTCGCCGGTGGGCGCCGGCTCGGGCACGTGGCGGAAGAGCGGAATCGAGAACACCAGCCACCACACCGCCACCGAGACGAACGCGAGGCGCGTCGGCAGGGTGGCCTGGGCCGGGGAGAGGTCCGGCCCGCTGGGCAGGCCGAACCAGTGCGGCATCTTGATCCAGGCCAGGTTGAGCGCCAGCAGCAGTCCGCCCCCGACGTAGCCCAGGGCATAGCCGGCGGTGGAGACCCGGTCCATCTCGTGCGGCCGCGCGATGTGCGGCAGGAACGAGTCGTAGCAGACGTAGCTGGCGTTCACCGCGATGTTGGCCACGACGAACAGGATGCTCGCGAGCAGCAGGTCCCCCCGCTGGATCAGGAACATCAGGGCCACCGCCGACACCCCGATGCTCAGCGAGATGGCCAGCATCCGCTTCTTGACCCCGGCCCGGTCGGCGATGGTGCCCAGGATCGGCGAGAGCACCGCGATGAGGCCGAGGCCGATCGTGGTGATGTCCGCCAGCCGCTGGGTGGCCTGGGCCGGCGCCAGGTTGGCGGCCGCGACCTTGGTGAAGTAGATGGGAAACACCGCGGTGACGATGGTGGTCACCATCGCGGAGTTGGCCCAGTCGTACATCGCCCAGGCGCGAAGTTCCTTGCGGTTGAGGCCCAGCTTGTCGAGGAAGCTCATGGGGGCGGCGGAGGGGGTTGGGGTCAGCGGGGCGGGGCGGCGTACCGGGCCCCGAGCCGCGCCGCGAGCGCGCGCGGCACCAGCCGCGTACTCCAGGCGGCGAGCCGGAAGGGGAGGAACGGCAGCACGTGGCAGTCGTCCCGCTCGTAGGCGCGGAGGGCGCGGTCCGCGACGGTCTCCGCCGACTGCATCAGCCAGGCCGGGGGCCGCGCGGTGAGGTCGTTGGCGTCGAAGAAGGGGGTGTCCACCGGCCCCGGGGAGACGCAGCAGCAGCGCACCCCGCTGCCCCGGAGGCTCACCCACACCGCCTCGCTCCAGGTGACGACAAAGGCCTTGGACGCGGAGTAGACCGGGAGCCACATCAGCCCCTGCCACGCCGCGGTGCTCGCGACGTTCAGCACGCCGCCCCGGCGCCGCGCGATCATCCCCGGCAGGAGCCGCCCGGTCAGCTCGGTGACGGCGCGGATGTTCACGTCAATCACGGGGAGATGGCGTTCCACCGGCAGGTCCGCGAAGCGGCCCTGCGGCCCCACGCCGGCGTTGTTGATCAGGTGATCCACCACCAGGCCTCGGGCGTCGAGCTGTCCCGCGAGCCGCGCGGGCACCGCCGGGTCGCCGAGGTCGCAGGGAAGGATGTCCGCCCGGGCACCGAGTTGCCGGGCCGCCACGGCGACCGACTCGAGGTCCCCCGCGTTCCGGGCCACCAGCAGGAGCCGGGCACCCCGGGCCGCCAGCAGCCGGGCGAAGGCCGCGCCGATCCCCCGGCTGGCGCCGGTGATCAGGATCGTGGTGTCACGGAACAGCTCGGGCATGGCGGGACCGGGGGGAGGGGTGCGCCAAAGATGCGCCCCCCGGTCCGGTCCTGCCAGCGGATCGGTCAGGTGAGGCCGGCGGGGCGCACCGGGCGCAGCAGCGAGAGGACCACCGAACTGGTCAGGATGATGATGATCACTGCCAGCGAGAGGGCGGTCGAGGGATGGATCCAGGCGCTCGCCACCATCTTGGCGCCGACGAAGAGCAGGATGAGCGCCACGCCGGGCTTGAGGTAGTGGAACTTGTCCATCGCGCCGGCCAGGACGAAGAACAGCGCCCGGAGTCCCAGGATCGCGAACAGGTTCGAGGCGTAGACCACGAACGGGTCCCGGGTCACCGCGAACACCGCCGGGATGCTGTCGATGGCGAAGACCAGGTCGCTCCACTCCACCACCACCAGCACCAGGAGCAGCGGCGTCGCCATCCGGACACCGCTGATGTTGCGGACGAAGAAGTGCTGGCCATCATACGCAGGGGTGACGGGGAAGAACCGGCGGACCAGCCGCACCAGCGGGTTCTTCTCCGGCTCCACCCGCTCCTCCCCGCCGCGGAACATCTTGAGCCCGGTCAGGATCAGGATGCCGCCGAAAACGTACACGATCCAGGTGAACTCCTGCAGCAGCAGGGCGCCCGCCGCGATCATGATGGCCCGCATGATGATCGCGCCGAAGATGCCCCACTTGAGCACTCGCGGCTGGAGCTCCGCCGGCACCGCGAAGTACTGGAATATCATCAGGAAGACGAACAGGTTGTCCACGCTGAGCGACAGCTCGATCAGGTAGCCCGCGTAGTACTCCAGGGCCGTCTTGGACCCCGTCTGCCACCAGAGGAAGACCCCGAAGAGGAGCGCCAGCGAGACGATGCTGGCGCTCCAGGTCAGGGCTTCCTTCTGGCCCAGCACATGGGACTTCCGGTTGAGGATGCCGAGATCGAGGACCATCAGGCTCCCGATCAGCATCACGAACGTGAGCCAGACCTCCGGCGAGTGGGTCGTGACCACTTAGCGCCCGAGCGCCAGGGCCTCGAGCCGCGCCACCCGCTCCTCGGTGGGCGGGTGGGTGCTGAAGAGCTTCAGCCAGCCGCCACCCATCGCCGCCAGGGGATTCACCTGGGCCAGCGGCGCGGCCGCGGGGGCGACGTTCATCGGGATCCGCTGGGCCATGTAGTCCAGCCGCTTGAGGGCGTTGGCCAGCGGCAGCGGGCGCCCCAGGATCTCGGCGCCCACCCGGTCGGCCTCGAACTCCCGCTGCCGCGAGATGGCGAACTGGATGAGCATGGCCGCGATTGGCGCCAGGATCACCAGCGCCAGGTCCGCGAAGGGGTGCCGGCCGTCATCGTCCCGCGAGCCCCCGGCGAACATCAGCAGCCAGGGCAGGTTGCCGATGACGCCGGCGATCCCCGCCGCGATGGTGCTGATCAGCATGTCGCGGTTCTTGATGTGGGCCAGCTCGTGGGCGATCACCCCCTCGAGCTCCTCCTGCGGCATGGCGCGCAGGATCCCCGTGGTCACCGCCACCACCGCGTGCTTCGGTCCCCGGCCGGTGGCGAAGGCGTTGGGCTGGTCCTGCGCCGCCACCGCCACGACCGGCATGGGCAGCCCGGCGCGCTGCCGCAGCCGGTCCACCATGCGGTAGAGCTCGGGCGCCTCCTGCTCCGTCACGACTTTCGCCCCGTACATCCGGAGCACCATCTTGTCGGAGAAGAAGAACATGAAGAAGTTCATCCCCAGGCCCAGGATCGAGCCGAGGATCAGGCCGTTGGTGCCACCGATGACCTGGCCGGCGGCCATCAGCAGCGCGATCATGCCGGCCATCAGGACGGCGGTCTTCAGGTTGTTCACACTACCCCCCGTAAACGAATCGAGACCCTCGCGGCTCCCCTGAGGGGCGAGGCTCAGCCTCGCCTTCCCCGGGCACCGCGAAGGTCTCGCTCTGCATGATGGACCAAGGCTCCATCTGCCCGCCTGCACCGTGCGGCCGTTGCCGGATCTCCCGGTGCAGGCCGCAGTCTTGACGATGAGGGCGTCCGCTGGCGCGGATAAGCTACTCCCCTTCGAGGCCGCAAGTCTAAGCGGCACCGCCCGGTCCGTCAACGGCCGCCACCGCCCGCACCGGAATCCCGCCATTCGCGGTCCGAAACAGGACCTTGAACAGCCGGCCGGTGGCCCGCTCCAGCGGCTCCGCCGGCAGCAGCAGCGTCAGGCCGAAGCCGGGCAGCCGCTCCGCCAGGACCTGTCCCAGCCGGGCGTAGAGGTCCCGCAGGTCCCGCCCTTCGCTCACCCGGACGCCGTAGGGCGGGTTGGTCACCACCAGCCCCGGACCGGCCAGCGCCTCGAGCGCGGAGACCGCCCGGGTCTCGAACCGGATGTCCGCCGCCACTCCCGCCCGCTCGGCGTTGCTCCGGGCGGAGCGCACGGCCCCCGCGTCCCGGTCGGAGAGGAGGATCGCGGCCGGCGCCCTGGCCAGGACCCGGGTGCGGGCCGCCGCGAGCAGCGCCGCCCATTCCGCCGCCGGCCAGCCCCGCCAGCGCTGGCAGGCGAATCCCCGGACGAGCCCGGGGGCCATCCGCCGCGCCAGCAGCGCCGCCTCGATCGCGATCGTGCCCGAGCCCGCGAACGGGTCCACCAGCGGCAACGTGCCGTCGTAGCCGCTTGCCAGGAGCAGCGCGGCGGCGAGGGTTTCCCGCAGTGGGGCCTTGCCGCTCGCCTGCCGGTAGCCGCGGCGGTGGAGCAGCGCGCCCGAACTGTCGAGACTCACCGTTACCTCGTCCCGGACGAGGCGCACCACCACCAGCTGTGCCGCGGCGCCCTCGTCGTCCTCGCCCTCCGGCCCCGGTGCCGCGGCCCCCGCCAGTCCGGACGCGCGCACCACCCGCTCCGCGATCGCCCGCTGGTGATACAGCCGCGACTTGTGACAGGTGACCCGCAGCCGCAGGGTGGTGTCGCCGGGCAGCCAGTCCGCAAAGGGGAGCAGCGCCGCCTTCCGCTCCAGCTCGCCCAGGGCCCGCGCGTGAAAGCTGCCGAGCCGCACCAGCACCCGGCTGACGGTGCGGAGCTCCAGGTTGGCGCGCGCCAGCTCGAGGATGGAGGCGTCGAAGGGAACGCCGCCCGCTTCGGCGGGGCCGGGGAGGAGGCCCAATCCGGAGAGCTCGGTGACGGCCAGCGACTCCAGCCCGGGCGCCGTGACGGCGTAGCAGGCCGCCGCGGGCCGGGCGGGTTGGCTCAGAAGGCCGGCTCCGCCTGATGGACCGGATCGTCCAGCAGGAGCGCGAAGAGGGTGGCGCCCGCCGGAGTCTCGAACTGGCCTTCGGGCACGATCAGGAGGGCATTGGCCCGCGCCATGGAGGTCAGGATTCCCGAGCCCTGGGGCCCGGTGAGCCGCGCGGTGGGCAGCCCGCCATCCTCCGCGGGGGCGACCACCGCCCGGAGAAAGTGCTGCAGCCGCGGCACCAGCGCGATCGGTTCCACGGTGCGGACCATGATCGTCCGGCGGAAGGGCAGGGCCCGGCCCGCCATCACCCGGATGGCGGGCCGGACGAAGAGCTCGAAGGTGACCATCGTGCTCACCGGATTACCCGGCAACCCGATCCACGGCTGGGCCCCGAGGAGCCCGAACCCGACCGGCGCGCCGGGCCGCATGCGCAACCGCCAGAACTTGAGCTCGGTGCCCAGCTCCTCCAGCACCCGGCGGACGTAGTCGTGGTCCCCGACGCTGATGCCGGCGCTGGTGATGAGCAGGTCCGCGTCCGCCGCCCGGGCCAGGTGCGCGCGCAGGCTCTCGGGGGTATCCCGCGCAATGCCCAGGCTCACCGGCTCCCCGCCCGCCTGGCGGACCAGCGCGGCGAGGGTGTGGCTGTTGCTGCTGGCGATCTTCCGGCCGCTCAGGATCTCGTCCGGCTGGTCGATATCCACGATCTCGTCGCCGGTGGCGAGGATCGCGATTCGCGGCCGGCGGTAGATGAGCGGCGTCGCCACCGCGAGCGATGCCAGCACGCCGAGTTGCGCCGGCCCCAGGTCGGTGCCCGCCTCGAGCACCAGGGTCCCGCGGCGGATGTCCTCGCCGGCGCGGCGGACGTTGGCGCCTGCGTCGCGATCCGTGAGGATGCGCACTGTCTCCGCGCCGAGGTCGGTGTCCTCCTGCCGGATGACGCCATCCGCCCCCTCGGGGAGTGGCGCCCCGGTGAAGATCCGGGCGCACTCGCCGGGGCCGACGGTGCGGGTGGGAAAGTGCCCCGCGGGGATCTGCTCGATGACGCGCAGCGTGCGCGGTGCCGTTTCGGTGGCGCCGCGCACGTCCGCCGCCCGGACGGCATAGCCATCCATGGCCGAGTTGGGCCAGGCGGGGATGTCGAGCGGGCTGGTGATGGTCTCGGCGAGGACCGCGCCGAGGGCGTCGTCGAGGGGAACCCGGAGCGGCGGCTGCCGCCGGATGTGGGCGAGGATCTGGCGCGCCGCCTCGCGGGGGGCGAGGGGGGCGGTCAAAGAAGCTTGGCCTTCTCCCACGCCATGTTCGCCAGCAGCTGGAGCCACATCGTGTCGCGGAACCGGAGCACGGGGCAGGGGGCCTCGAGCTGGTCGTCGTCGGTGACCAGCGCGATCCATTCGCCGGCGTTGGGGAGCGTGGACCGGAACAGCGGCGCCGCCGCCACGGCGCTGCGAAAGACCTCGATCTTGGGGAGCGGGGCGGTTTCCCACCCTTCCACCAGCACCAGATCCGCGCCCGCGAAGTGCCGCCGCGCCAGGGTGACCGGATCGCCCTCCTCGGGGTGCCGCACGAACAGCGCGTGAGTCCCGGGGCCCACCAGCAGGGTCCGCTCCGACTTGCCCTCATGGAACAGCCGGTCGCTGTCGCTCCCGGGGCGGTCCACCTCCACCGGCTGGCGGGCGTGCTTGATCGTCATGACCCGCCGGCCCTTGCGGATGAACTCCGCGGCGAGCGCGATCGTCAGCGTGGTCTTGCCGGCATGCTTCTGCCCAATCACCGAGATGATCCGTGTCTCCGCCAAAGCGCCTCTGCCTCCGCGAGATCCGGTGCCGTGTTCACATTGAAGAAGAGCAGGTCCGGGGGGCCGAACGCCGCCACC
>JANRJZ010000029.1:0-4321 GCA_033763675.1 Gemmatimonadota bacterium | reverse complement strand
AGCACATACCACCCGGGCTCCATTGGCGCATGCACCGCCGTGTAATGGGCGTCCAGCTCCACCTCCGCCGTCTCCACCTCCAGCCGGCCCCCCTCAGGCATCGCGTCCCGGCTGTTCACCGCCAGGTTGAGCACCACCTGCTCCAGCTGCCCGGGGTCCGCCTTCACCATGGCGGGCCCCGCCTGCAGGCGCATGACCAGCGCCACATCCTCCCCGATCATCCGGCTCAGCATCCCCTCGAGGTTCCGCACCAGGGCGTTGAGGTCGAGGAGCCGGGGCAGCAGGACCTGCTGCCGGCTGTACGCCAGCAGCTGCCGGGTCAGGGTGGCGCCCCGCTCCGCCGCGCGGCGGATCTCGGTGACATCCTCGTGGCTGGGGTGATCCACCGCCAGGTCCGCCTGGAGGATCTCGCTGGTGCCCAGGATGACGGCGAGGATGTTGTTGAAGTCGTGCGCCACCCCGCCCACCATCCGGCCCACCGCCTCCAGCTTCTGGGCCTGACGGTACTGCGCCTCGAGGGCCGTCCGTTCGGTGATGTCGCGGCCGTTGATTACCGCCCCGCGCACTACCGGGTCGTGGAACAGGCTGCGTCCGACCCCTTCGATCGTCCGCCAGGAGCCGTCCCGGTGCCGGAAGCGGAACTGCAGCCGCCGGGTCGCCCCCGCCTCGTTCACCCCCTCGGAGAAGACCGCCACCACCTTCTCCAGATCATCCGGGTGCAGGAAGGCAAAGGCCGGCTTCCCGACCATGTCCGCCGGCACCAAGCCAAGTATCCGCTCGAACGAGGGCGAGACGTACCGGAAGGCGCCCTCCTCGTCCAGCACCGAGATCAGGTCCTCGGATTCCTCGATCAGCGCCCGGAACCAGGCCTCGCTCTCCCGCAGCGTCGCCTCTGCCTGCCGCCGCGAGGTCAGGTCGGTCACCATCGCCAGCGCGCCGATGTACTGCCCCGCGGCGTCGAGGATGGGGCCGGTGGACATGAGCACCCAGAGGGTGCTGCCGTCCTTCCGCTGCAGCTTGAAGTCCTGCTGCTCCCGGATCCCCTGCCGCCGCCGCTGCCGACTGGCCTCCGCGATGACCCGCCCCTCCGCGTCGGTGAAGTCGAACACCGGGCGCCCCAGCATCTCCCGGGCCTCGTACCCCAGCATTCCCGCCAGCCGCTCGTTGACGAACACCGTCCGGTGCTCGGCGTCCACCTGCCAGATCCCCTCGCTGGCCGTCTCCACGATGCGGCGGTGGTTCCGTTCGCTCCGCTCCAGCGCCTCCCGAATCTGGCGCTGCTCGGTGATGTCTTCCTGCACCGCCACGAAACCCGTCACCCGCCCCGCCTCGTCCCGCACCGGGGAAATCGACGCCGAATGCCAGTAGTGCGTGCCATCCTTCCGCCGGTTGCACAGCTCCCCCCGCCACGCCTGGCCGGCGGAGATCGTGGTCCACAACTGGTGGTAGACGGGCGGGGGCGTGAGGCCGGACTTGAGGATCCGCGGGGTCTGGCCCACGACCTCGGCCGCGGTGTAGCCGGACATCTCGGTGAACCGGCGGTTCACGTACTCGATGCGGCCGTCGGTGTCGGTGATCAGGACGGCGGCGGGGCTCTGCTCGATCGCGAGCGTCAAGCGCTGCAGCCGCGCCAGCAGTTGCCGGGTCGGGGCCCCGGAATCATCCGGCGGACCGGGAGGGCGGTCGGTCATGCGGGGAGCACCGTCGCTCCGGCCCGGAAGCCGGAAAACGGGCGGGCGGGGACAGCAAAGACGTACGGCAGAGGTGGCACGTAGCCCCCATCCAGGCTGCGCCGCCAGGGCCGGGGGTACCGGGCGACGCTAGCAATCTAGGCCGCGCAGGCCCGCCGTGGCCACTCCGGCATGAATTCCGAGCCGCCCAGCCGGGCGCCCGGGAGGGGTGGGTAGGCGATCCGTGACCCGCCAGTCCGCCCCGATCCGCAAACGGTTCATCCCGGCTTCACGCCCGCTTCAGGGCCAAACGCCGATCAATCACTAACCAATCAAGGATCCCGGCATAATGCGCAGCAGCATTCACCCCGACCCGGGATCCCCGGGCATGGGAAGGTCTCGTGGTCGTACCCGGCCCTGACCCGGGTGCGCCCAGCGACTCCCCCCGTCCTCCGCTCGCCGAGCAGGAGGAGCGGCTGCGCTTGGCCCTCGCGGCCGCCAACCAGGGACTCTACGACCTCGACGTCCCCGCCGGCGTGGCCACCGTCAGCCCCGAGTACGCCACCATGCTCGGCCTGGACCCCGACGGCTTCCGGGAGACCCGGGCGGCCTGGCTCGCGCGCCTCCACCCCGACGATCTCCCCCCGGTCGCCCGCGCCTGGCGGGAGTACCTCCACGGCCGGCGCACCGAACACCGCCTCGAGTTCCGGCAGCGATCCCGGAGCGGGACCTGGAAGTGGATCCTCTCCCTCGGCAAGGTGGTCGCCCGCACCCCGGACGGCCGGCCCCTCCGCCTGCTCGGCACCCACACCGACATCACCGAGCGCAAGCTGGCGGAGGAGGCGCTGCGCCAGACCACCGACCGGTTGAGCCACCTCCTCACGGCCGGCCCGATGATCGTGTACGCGCTGCGCATCGTCGGGGAGCGCCTGGTCCCGGTCTCGGTCAGTCATAACGTCGAGCGCATCCTGGGCTACACGGCCGCCGAGGCGCTGCACCCGAAGTGGTGGGTGGACCACATCCACCCGGAGGACCGCACCGAGGCGATCGTCCGCCAGCTCGAGCTGTTCCAGCGGGGCCACCTCACCCATGAGTACCGGTTCTATCACAAGGACGGCCGGGTCCTCTGGACCCACGACCACCTCCGCCTCATCCGCGGCCCCGACGGGGCGCCGCGGGAGATTGTGGGCGCGTGGAGCGACATCAGCGAGCGCAAGGAGAACGAGCAGGCCCTGCGGCTGCAGAGCGCGGCGCTGAGCGCCGCCGCCAACGCCATCGTCATCACCGACCTCGAGGGCCGGATCGAGTGGGCCAACCCCGCCTTCACCGCCGTGACCGGGTATACCCTCGCGGAGGCGCTGGGCCGGAACCCGCGGGACCTGATCCGCTCCGGGACGCATGACGCCGCGTTCTACCGGGAGTTGTGGCAGACGCTGCTGGCCGGCCAGGTGTGGCACGGCGAGATCACCAACCGCCGCAAGGATGGCACCCTCTATCCCGAGGAAATGACCATCACCCCGGTGCGCGGGGCCCATGGCCGGATCGCCCACTTCATCGCGATCAAGCGGGACCTGAGCGAGAAGAAGCGGCTCGAGGCCCAGTTCCTCCAGGCCCAGAAGATGGAAGTGGTCGGCCGGCTGGCGGGCGGCGTGGCGCACGACTTCAACAACCTGCTCACCGTCATCAACGCCACGGCGGGGCTCGCCGCCCGGAGCCTCGATGCGGGGCATCCCCTCGAGGAGGAGCTGCAGGTGATCCTCGGCGCCGGGGAGCGTGCCGCCACCATCACCCGCCAGCTGCTGGCGTTCAGCCGCACCGCCGGGCGCGCCCGGGAACCGATCGACCTCCGCGCCCTCCTCGGCGACCTGCGCCAGATGCTGCAGCGCCTGCTCGGGGAGGACATCGTCATCCACCTCACCGGGGACCCGGACCTCGGCGCCGTGCTCGGCGACTCGGGGGAGCTGACCCAGGTCATCCTCAACCTCGCGGTCAACGCCCGCGATGCCATGCCAGCGGGCGGCAGCCTCACCTTCGAGACCCGGAACCTCCCGCCGGGGCAGGCCCGGCTGGCGGCGGGGAACGGTGCCGCCGCCACGCCCGGGATCCTGCTCGCGGTGCGGGACACCGGCCACGGCATGACCGAGGAGATCCAGCGCCGGATCTTCGAGCCCTTCTTCACGACCAAGGAGCCCCACAAGGGCACGGGACTCGGCCTCGCCACCGTGTACGGCATCGTCAGCCAGTGCGGGGGCACCATCGAGGTCGAAAGCTCCCCCGGCAACGGCGCAACATTCAGGATCCACCTGCCCCGGATTCCCGACTCCACGCCGGCCGGTCACCAGGTCAACGATCAGGAGACGGTCGAGGGCCGCGAGACCATCCTGCTGGTGGAGGACGACGCCGCGCTCCGCTCCCTGGCCACCCGGATCCTGCAGCGGGCCGGGTACCATGTGCTCGCCGCGGCCGACGCCCCCCAGGCCCGCCGGATCTTCGCCGCCCATTCCGAGCCGGTGGACCTGCTGCTCACCGACGTGGTGCTGCCGGGAATGAGCGGGCCCGACCTGGCCGACCTCCTGACCGGACGCGCCCCCGGCCTCAAGGTACTGTACACCTCGGGGTACAACGACAACCTCGTGTTGCGGGACAAGGTG
>JANRJZ010000028.1:0-4932 GCA_033763675.1 Gemmatimonadota bacterium | reverse complement strand
CCGGAACTGCCACACGCCGTCCACCTGGGCCACGGGGATCTCGGCGGCCACGTAGCTGGCAAGCCGGGCCCACCCCGACCCGGGCTGGTTGAGAATCATGGCTGCCTGCCTTTCTCGATATAGAACCGCAGGACGTGCATGAAATCCTGCGCGTTGGTGACCACCCCGTAGGCCTGGTGGGTGCCACGGTCCTTGAGCTTGTTCACCACGAACTCGGTCTGGTCCACGCAGATGGTCATGAGCGGCGTCGGCACGCCGGCGTAGTGCGTATGATACGCGGGCAGCATGTTGCCCACCGCGATGGCGTGCAGCGCGCTGGCGATCAGGATGGCGCCGGTGGCCTTGACGGTGTGCTCCCGCATGGCATCCTGGGCCGCGAGCGCATCGGTGCAGATCCCGGGCAGGGGCCCGTCGTCCCGGATCGACCCGGCCAGGACGAACGGCACGCCGGTGGTGACCAGGGTGTGCATGATCCCGCTCCGGATCACCCCCGCCCGCACTGCTTCTGCGATGGAGCCGGCCGCCCGCACCCGGTTGATCGCCCGCATGTGCAGCCCATGGCCGCCATCCGTCGGCTTGCCGGTGTTGCTCATGCCGAGGGTCGTCCCGAAGGTGGCGGCTTCGATGTCGTGGACCGCGACGGCGTTCCCCGCGAGCATCGCCTGCACGTAGCCCTGCTGGATGAACCACTCGAAGTCGTGCCGGGCGCGTGCGTGGACCAGGGCCGGCCCCGCCACCCAGATGAGGTACCCGCCGCGCCGCTTCTCCTCGATGATCCGCGCCGCCAGTTCCTCGTAGTTCACCGGGCGCTCCCGGCTCACCTCGGTGGACATGAAGCGGAACTCGTTGGCGCTGTGCGCCCCGCCCAGGAACCCGGCGCTGTGGACGTAGATGCCGTCGGAACCGTCCTCGGCGAGGCCCATCGCCACCTGTTCCCCGGTCCGGAGCCGCCGGGGTTCGATCACCTCGAGGTCGTCCCCCCGGCGGACGATGGCACAGTCCATCCTGGGTCGGATCGGCAGCCGCCAGGTCGCGCCGACGCGCAGGTAGGTGGGCAGATTGGACGTGGAGAAGAAGCCCTCGGGCAGGACGCCGTCACTCGGGACCGGCTGGAAGCGGGCCTCCGGGGCCTGCGCCAGATTGGGGGCCGTAAAGTCCGGCGCGAAATACTCTTGCGGCGTCATAGGGTGCCGAAATGTAGACCCCGCCAGAGGGCGATTCAAGGCAAGTGCCCGTGGGTGATATCCCCCAGCTTGTGGTGGATTTACCCCAGCTCGGACCCGGCCGAGTCGGGTGCACCGCACCCGCCCGAGCCACACCGGCCCCCCGGTCACGGCACGTTCCCTGCCCTCCGCGCGCGCGAAGAGCCTGTTGTGCGCCATTTCCCCCAGCCCGGAGCCCCCATGCGGGTTGTCTCGTCTGCCAGTCTTGCCCTGCTCCTTGCCCTGCCACTCGCGGCCCAGGTGCCGGTCCAACGCGATTCCACCGCCCGGGATTCCGCACGCGTGCTCCCGGAATTGACCGTCACCGTTACCCGTGCGCAGGAGCGCGTCAGCCGGGTCCCCGCAGCCGTGAGCGTGGTGGATCAGCGGGATATCACGGGCGCCCAGTCCACCCTGGGCCTGGATGAGTCGCTCAACAACCTCCCGGGTGTCTACGTCGCCAACCGCTACAACTTCAACCTCGATCAGCGGCTGGTCATCCGGGGCTTCGGCACCCGGAGCAACTTCGGGCTTCGGGGGATCAAGGTCATCCTGGACGGGATCCCGCAGACCCTGCCCGATGGGCAGAGCCAGCTCACCAACGTGGACTACGCCAATCTCGGCCGGGTGGAGGTGCTGCGCGGGGCCTCCTCGTCGCTGTACGGGAACGCGTCGGGAGGTGTCGTCTCGCTTACCACGGAGCCGGCTGGGCCGGGCCCGTTCGCGCAGTCGATCCGCGGTCAGGGCGGCTCCTTCGGGCTGTTCCGGCTCCAGAGCCGCACCACCGCGCGGCGGGGCCCCGCCAGCGGCACGCTGTCGATCTCCCGCACGACCGCCGATGGCAGCCGGCAATGGAGCCGCAGCGAGTTTACCCAGCTCAGCCTCGGCGGGGACTACCTGCTCGGCGGCAGCACCACGATCGGGCTCCGTTTCGGCTACACCGACGCCCCCGTGGCCCGGAACCCCGGGGCCCTCACCGCGGCCGAATTCCTGGCCAACCCCGATTCCGCCTCGGCCAACAGCATCCGGCGCAAGGCGGACAAGGACCTGTGGCAGGGCCAACTGGCGCTGACGGCCCGGCACTTCACCTCGCGCGGCGAGTTCAGCGTGGCCCTGTTCGGGGTGCGGCGCGACCTCAAGAACGCGCTCGGGAGCCCGCCGCCCCAGGGCCCCGGACCCAACGTCGGCATCTACAATGAAATCGACCGCTCGGCCGGCGGGGTGCGCCTGGCCGGCGACCAGCGGCTGGGCGAGTCGGAGCGCGCCGTGCGGGTGGTGGCCGGGCTGGACCTGCAGACCATGCGGGATGACCGCCGCGGGTGGCGGTCGGTGGACGGCCTCCCCGACACCCTGATCCAGAGCCAGCTCGAGAAGGTGACCGAGGTCGGCCCGTTCCTGCAGCTGCACTGGTCCCCCGCCAGCGACGTCGCGCTGAGCGGCGGCGTCCGCTACGACGCGGTCCGGTTCGACGTTGCCGACCGGCACCTGCGCGACGGCGTGGATGGCACCGGCGACCGCACGATGTCGGCGGCGTCCGGCAACGTCGGCGCCACCTGGCTGCGGTACGAGCAGTTCAGTCCGTACGCGACCGTCTCCACCAGCTTCGAGACGCCCACCACGACCGAACTCGCCAACCAGCCCAACTCCACCAGCGGGTTCAACACGCGGATCGAGCCGTCCCGTTCGGTGAACTACGAGCTCGGGGTCCGCGGCATCGCCGGCCCGGTGAACTATTCGGTCGCCGGGTTCATCGGGCGGGTGAAGGACGCGATCGTCCAGTTCAGCGAGGTCAGTGGACGCGGCTACTTCACCAACGCCGGCCGGCTCAAGAACGACGGCATCGAGCTCGGGCTCAGCGCGCGGGTGGCCGAGCCGCTGCGCCTCTTCGGCAACTGGACCTACGCCAACTACCGGTATGACCGGTACCGGATCGTCTCGGGCGCCACCGTGGATACCCTCGATGGCAAGCGCCTGCCGGGCGTGCCCAAGGCCTTCATCCGGCTCGGGCTCCGGGCCGGCCCGGTGCGCGGCTTCGCCCTGGATCTCGACCACACCATGTCGTCCTCGGTCTTCGCCGATGACAAGAACACCATCTACGTCTCCGGCTGGGGTGCCAAGCAGGAGACCGGCGATATTCCCGGCATCGGCCGCGGCGTGACCAACCTCCGCCTCAGCTGGGAAGGGACCACCGGCGGGGCATGGATCCGGCCCTTCCTCGGCATCAACAACCTGAGCGACCGGAACTATGTAAGCGCCCTGACGATCAATGGCGCCCTCGGCCGCGTGTTCGAGCCCGCGCCGGGCCGGAACTACTACATCGGCGGCGAGATCGGCTGGGCGGCGCGCTAGGCGAGACGACGGAGAACGGGGAACGGAGGACGGCAAGCGGGGCCCGGGGGACGGGACACGGCACCGCGCACGGTGTCGTTCCCCGTTCCCACTTCCCCGTTCCCCCGCAATCCCCTTCCCTCCCGCACCGGTGGCCTGCACCTTTGGGCATCGTGGCCCGCACTCGATGCTGGTGAGCCCGCCCCTTGCCACCACCGACGCCCATTACCGCGAGCTGTTCGAGCAGGTGGGCGCGGTGCAGCTGCTGCTCGATCCCGGGCAGGGCGTGATCGTCGACGCCAACCCCGCGGCCGCGGCCTTCTACGGCTACCCCCGCGAAGTCCTGCGAGGAATGCCGATCCGCCAGATCAACCTGCTGCCGGAGGACGATCTCACCCAGGCGCTGCAGCTCGCGTCCGTCATGGGCGGGCACTACCGCGGATTCCCCCACCGGCTGGCTTCGGGGGAAACCCGCCTGGTCGAGATCTACGCGGGCCCCTTCCAGCTGGCCGGCCGCACCCTGCTCTACGAGATCATCCACGACGTGACGGAACAGATCCGCCTCGAGTGGGCGCGGGCGGAGGTGGAGGCCAGCACCCAGCGGCTGGGGGCGGTGGCGGTGGGTGTCGCCCACGAGGTCCGGAACCCGCTCTTCGGCATCTCCTCGACGCTTGACGCCTTCCGGGCCCGGTTCGGTGAGCGGACCGAGTATCTGCCGTACCTCACCGTGCTCGAGGAGCAGGTCGCGCGGCTGAGCCGCCTGATGCGGGACCTGCTGGAGTACGGCAAGCCGATGCGCACCGAGCAGTCCCCGGGGGACCTGGGGCGGGTGGTGGCCCAGGCGCTGGCGCACTGCCAGCCGCTGGCCGGGCAGCGGGAAGTCGGGCTGGTGCGGGAAGGTCCGGCCACCGGACTCGCGGTCCTGATGGACAACACTCGGATGCTGCAACTCATCCAAAACCTGGTGGAGAACGCGATCCAGCACTCGCCGTCCGGCGGCCGGGTCGTGGTGTTGCTCCGGCCGGAGCCACGGGAGCCGGAGCCGGCGGTGGTGCTCGAGGTGAGCGACACCGGGCCCGGGTTTCGGGTCGAGGACCTGCCCCGGGCCTTTGAGCCGTTCTTCACCCGGCGCCCCGGGGGCACCGGCCTGGGCCTCGCCATCGTCCAGCGCATCGTGGCCGAGCATGGGGGGCGGGTGCGGGCCGCGAACCAGCCCGGCGGCGGTGCCCGGCTCACGGTCGTGCTTCCCCTGCTCTCCGCCTGAGGTCCTCCCGCCCCATGGCCCGCAATCGCGTACTCATTGTGGACGACGACTCGGCCATCCGGTTCGGCCTGCGCGACTTCCTCGAGACCCGCGGCTACCGGGTGGAGGAAGCCGCCACGGCGGCGGAGGCGGAACAGC
>JANRJZ010000027.1:0-29498 GCA_033763675.1 Gemmatimonadota bacterium | reverse complement strand
ACCAAGGGTACCCGGGGCGGCTCGACGTGGCGGTGGTGATGGTCCTGACGGAGGCGGACGAGCTGGTCCTCGACTACACCGCCACCACCGACCGGGCCACACCGGTCAATCTGACCAATCACACCTACTTCAACCTGGCGGGCGAGGGCGACGTGCTCGGCCACGAGCTGCAGCTCGAAGCGGCCCGGTACACCCCCACCGACGCCACCCTCATTCCCACCGGGGAACTGCGGGAGGTGCGGGGCACCCCGTTCGACTTCACCCGGCCCACCCCGATCGGCGCCCGGGTGGACCAGCTCGGCCGGGAGCCCAGCGGGTACGACGACAACTTCGTCCTCGACCGCTCAGGGCCGGGCCAGGTACTGGCCGCCCGGATCCACGAGCCGCGGAGCGGACGGGTGCTGGAGATGCGCACCACCGAGCCGGGGGTACAGCTCTACACCGGCAACTACTTCGACGGCTCCTTCACCGGGAAGCGCGGCACCGTCTATGGGCGGCACGCCGGCTTCACCCTGGAGGCGCCGCACTTTCCCGACTCCGTCAACCACCCCGTCTTCCCCTCCACCATCCTCCGCCCCGGCGAGACCTACCGCCAGACCACCGCGTACCGTTTTGGCGTCAGGTAGGCACCGCTAACTGCACGACACGGAAGCGCGGAAACACGGAAACATCACGCGAGAAGTCTTCCGTGCTTTCGTGGTTCCGTGTCGTGCAGTTCAGTTGCGTTTGGATGGGCATTGTTGCGTGAATGCGGTACCACCCCCGCGCCGTCGGACAGCATGTTCCATGGTACACGGGGAGTTACCATGGCGCTCGTCGAGCTTCCGATCAACACCATCACGGGCAAGGTCATCGGCGCGGCGATCGAAGTCCATCGCCACCTCGGCCCGGGGCTGCTCGAGTCCAGCTACCACCTCTGCCTCTGCCGGGAGCTGGAGCTGCGGGACATCCCCTTTCAGAGCCATCTCACGATTCCGCTGGAGTACAAGGGAGTACGCCTGGAGAGGTCCTATGTCATCGACCTTCTAATTGGGGAGTCACTGATCATCGAGGTCAAGTCGGTGGAGAGTCTGCTGCCGGTGCACGCGTCGCAGCTACTGACGTACATGCGCCTGCTGGACACGTCTGCGGGGCTCCTCCTCAACTTCAATGTTGACCTCCTGCCCAACGGCATCCGACGGTTGCTTCGCCGACCAGAGTGCCAACACAGATAACTGCACGACACGGAACAACGAAAACACGGAATCACCGTATCAGATGTCATGTGTACGGATTCCGTGCTTCCGTGCTTCCGTGTCGTGCAGTTGCACCTGCTCCCTGACCCACTACGACAACCGCATGACACGGAAATACGGAAACACGGAATCACCCGTCAAGAATCAACTGTTCATATTCCGTGCTTCCGTGCTTCCGTGTCGTGCAGTTAGAACCCTACTCCCGGACCCAGACCTGACCCGCCCGCGCCGGCAGGGTCACCCGGAGCTGCCCCCCATCTGCCGTGACCGCCTCACCCGCCGGCCAGGCCAGCCGGTAGCGGCCCTCCGCCTTGAGCGAGACTTCCTGCGGCTGGTCGGAGGCGTTGAGCGCCACCACCGCGCGCTCCTCCCCCAGCACCCGCTCGTAGGCCACGACCCCGCGCGCGTCATCGGCGAGGAGCCAGCCCACGCTGCCGTCCACGAAGAGCCTGAGCTGTCCCTTCCGGAGCGCGATCAGCTCCCGGTACACCCGGAACAGCGCCGTATCGGGCGCCACCGCGGCTCGCGGCCTGGCCCGGCCGAAGGGATGGGTCGTCTCATCCTCGTAGCGCAGGTCCGCCCAGACCACCGGCTTTCGATCGTCCGGGTCGTCACCGCCCCACATCCCGACTTCGTCCCCATTCCAGATGTGCGGGGCCCCCACCCAGGTGAACTGCTGCACCAGGATGAGCTCCATCGCCGCCCGGGCGCGGGCGTCAGGCGGCCCTACATTGTAGAGTGAATCCTCCCGCGGCCCGTTGTGATACTTGTAGCGGCCCAGGTTGAGGATGGAGGTGGAGAACCGGGGCGTGTCGTGGCTCGCCGTGAGGTTCATCATCGCCCGCTGGTACGGCAGCCCGATCCCCCGCCCCACCGAATCGAGCGCGGCGACATACCGGGAGGCGCTGAGCGCCGGCGCGGCGCCGGCCAGGAAGCTCCGGGTGGGCATGTACCAGCGGTAGTTCATCACGGCGTCGAAGACGTCGCCGCCGAGCCAGGGGGCGGGGTCGTACACCCGGTCGGGCCAGGCCTCCCACCAGACCTCGCCCACCAGGTAGGCCTGCGGGTTGATGCCTCGCACGAACTTGCGATAATCCCGCCAGAAGCCGAGGGGCACCATCTCCGCCACGTCCAGCCGGAAGCCGTCCACGCCGTCGGACGGGTCCCCGTCGTGGTTGGGGTCGAGCCACCGGCGCGTCACGGCGAAGACCAGGTCGCGCACCCCGGGCATCAGGTTCCCCTCGATGGCGCCGTGGGTCTTCCCTTCGGGCCGGCCCACCTTCTTCCACTCCG
Source organism: Gemmatimonadota bacterium (assembly GCA_033763675.1). Classification (GTDB taxonomy): domain Bacteria; phylum Gemmatimonadota; class Gemmatimonadetes; order Gemmatimonadales; family GWC2-71-9; genus JADJOM01. The sequence goes on along the minus strand of JANRJZ010000027.1, from coordinate 26,970 downwards.
GCAGCGACGGCACCCCCACCCAGCCGCGGTAGCGGAATTCGCTGGTGTCCGGGGTCGCGGGATCGTCGAAGTGCTCGACGGAGTACCAGTCGGCGTACGGCGAGGCCTCCTGCCGGGCCACGAGGTCGCGCCAGGCGGGGAAGTTCACCCCGGTGTGGTTCCACGAGTAGTCGAGGATGATCTTCATCCCCCGCCGGTGCACCTCGGCCACCAGGGAGAGGAACAGGCTGTCGGCGCGGGTCCAGCCCCAGGTGGAGGGGTCGGCGATGTTTTCCGCCGCGATGATGGCCGCATCGCCCACGGGATCGGGGCCGAAGTTCCGGTCCACGTGCACGTAGCTCCGGGCATCATACTTGTGCAGCGAGGGGGAGTCGTTGATCGGGTTGAGGTAGAGCGCGGTCACCCCAAGGTCCTGAAGGTAGTCCAGCCGGTCGAGGACCCCCTGCAGGTCGCCGCCGTAGCGCCGGAACTGGACCGTGCCGTAGAAGTCCCTGCCGGTCGACCGCGCCCACGGCTCCTGGCGGTACCAGTCCCAGCCCCACGGTGTCACGGCCCATCCCGCCGGCATCGGGTCAGGAGTAAAGTCGCGGACGTCGGCCACCGTCGGATCGTTGGCGGGATCGCCATTCCGGAACCGCTCCACGAACACCTGGTACCACACCACGTCGGCAGTCCATGCGGGGACCTCGAGCATGGTGATGCCCGAGTCACTGCCGCTCTTGTCGGTACACCCGGCGGCCAGGAGCAGGGCGGCCAGGAGCGTACGACGGCGGGCGGCCGTGGTCATGCGCGGGCCGCCGACGCCCCGCCGACGGCGTACCCCCGCACCGCCGCGCGCCCCAAGATCACGAATAGCACCAGCACCAGCAGCTGGGTCGCCCCGAAGGCGGGGGACTGCTGGGTCGGCGCCACCACCACCAGCAGGGGGAACTTCTGGAACAGCTGCACCAGCAGCACGAAGACGTTGAAGTAGAGGGCCGTCACCGTGGCGACCACGAAGATCCGGCGCCAGGGGCCGGCGAGGTGCTTCCAGTAGAGCGCCGCGATGGCGACCGGCAGGATGACGAGCGAGATCCCGCCCAGGATGTGGGACGGCAGCAGCCGGTTGAAGGGAAAGAGGAACCCGGACACGTTGGTCAGCACCGTGGTCACGAGGAACGTGACGTTCCAGCGGTCGAACCGGGTCCCGGCCATCAGCCCGCCTACCACCACCAGCCCGGCCACGATGCCGGCGATGCTCAGCACCACGTGAATCAGGGTGAACATCGGAAGTCCGACGAGCGCGATCATGGAAGCCTCAGGCGAGGGGGGCGATCAGCCCACGTGGCGGATCCACATGAGCTTCCTCGGGATCGCCCAGGCGAGCGCGTACCCGCCGCCCATGAAGAGGAAGCCGGCCATGTACTTCCCCGCCATCAACAGGAACAGCCCGATCACGGCGAGGCCCAGGATCCCGATACCGCGGATGAACCCGGCCTTCTGCTTGACCATCGCCTTGGTCGCGCCGCAGGACTTGCAGACCACGGCCTCCGGGTGGTTCTCGGTCATGCAGAGGGAGCACTGGTTCATGGCGCCTCCGTGGGGGCTCGGTCACGCGCGAATGGGGGGGGCTGGGTCCGGCAGAGTATGGCGCGCGAATGAGGTGAGGACAAGGCCCACCCCCAACCGCTCCTATCCACCTCCGACACGGAAGCACGGAACACCGGAAGCCGCACGGAATGCTCCGAGCCCCTCCCGGCCATTCCGTGTTCCCGTGCTTCCGTGTCGTGCAGTGCACCCGCGACCGCGGGGCCACTCCGGGCATCATCCAGAGCGCTGTCCGTCGGCCCGTCCGTCCGCCCATCCAGGAGCCCCATCCCCATGCGCCGTGCGATCGTCCTTGCCCTGACCCTCTGCAGTTCTGCCCTGGCCGCCCAGCAGCACCCCCTGGCCGGGGTCTGGCAGCTCACCTACCCCGCCGGGGTACAGATCGAAAACGGCGTCCGGACCGTGCTGATGGGCGACGCTGAGCTCACCGTCGAGGCGCAGGGAGACTCGCTGATCGCCACCCTCGCCTTCGTGCCCCAGCCGGGCCTCCGGCCGCGCCCGCCGGTGCGCATGGCCGCCCAGGCTGGCGCGGGCCCGGTGGTGTTTGTGCAGCGCTCCATGGCCACCCTCAACACCGACGGCCATGAGCGGGAAGCGGTCTCGGAGAGCACCTGGACCCTGGCCGCGAACGGCGACGCGCTCGAGGGAACCGTGGCGCGCCGGATCGAGGGGTTCCCGGACGGAGACCAGGATCCGCAGCCCGTGAAGGGCACTCGGCGGAAGGGGTGAGGGGCTCCCGAAACCGTCACCCCAGGGGCGCCGTACCACCCGGCATCCCCGTACGTCACGCCTGGCTCCCCGTCACCGGGTACCCCGATGCGATTCCGCACAGCGCTGCTTGCCGCCGGACTGGCCCTGCTGTCGCTCCCCCAACGCGCCGCCGCCCAGACCCAGGCCGATCATGACGCGGTGCGTCAGGCGGTGCTGGACTATGTGGAGGGGTTCTACGAGGGGGACACCACTCGCTTCCTCCGCAGCGTGCGCCCCGAGGTGGACAAGTTCGGCTTCTGGCGCAACCAGCAGGGCGCCTGGCAGGGGGGGCCGTTCCCCTGGGACCGGTTCTTCAGCTTTGCGCGCGATGTGCGGGAAGGGCGGCACAAGACGCCGCCCAACGCCCCCAAGGAAGTGACCATCTACGAGGTGCTGGACCAGACCGCGGTGGCCAAGGTCCGCGCGTACTGGGGGTCGGACTATTTCCTGCTGGCGCGCTACGATGGCCGCTGGATGATCCGCCACATCATGTGGCAGGTGCCGCCGGCGTAGGCAGGTCGCGGCCGTCATTCACCACGGAACCACGGAAGACACGGAATCGCACGGAATACACGGGAGCATTTCCGTGTCATTTCGTGGATTCCGTGCTTCCGTGGTGGGCAGTTCCTCGTGGACTGTGCGGACCTCGGGATCAGGTGCGCGCAGCCGGCCCGGCCTGAAAATACGGCGCCCCGGAGCGCCGGAACATCAGGTACACCAGCGGGGCAAAGATCACCGCATGCATGACCACCTCGATCAGTGAGTGCATGACGCTGATGCCAAGGTGGAAGGCCATCCAGGCCACGAGCAGCCACCGGGCCCAGGTGCGGTGGTGGAGCAGCCCCACGCCGCCCACGACGCCAAGCAGCCGGGTGGTCCAGGCGGGGCCGAGATCTGCCAGTCCGTCGGCCTTGAGCCTGGCGAGGTGCTGGGCGGCATCCGCCGTCAGCAGCGGCCACAGGTCCTTGAGGATCCCCGCGGCGCCCACCACGATGAAGATCCAGGCGACGAGCGTGATCGAGCGGGGTCGGCGCATGAGGCAGCCTCAACGCGTGGTGGTCTCAACCGTTGGCCGCAAACGGAACACAGCGCCTGGCACCCCTCGCGTCGCTGGTGGCTGCGGAGCGCCAGACTGCGGAAGCATGGATGAGCGATAGTGCCGGCAACCTAGTCCACGATCCCCAGGCGCCGATACTCCGCGAGCGCCGCAGGGCTGAAGCAGGCGAAGATCACCTGCATCAGGCTCCCCGGTTCCTGAAGCTCCTGTCGCACGGTGCTGACCGCCGTGCCGGCCGCGAGCTCCAGCGGGTAGCCGTAGATGCCCGTGCTGATGGCCGGCAAGGCGATGCTTGCCAGGTGGCTGGCCTTCGCGAGTGCGAGCGCGGAACGATACGCGGATGCGAGCTGCTGCGCTTCTCCTTTGGAGCCGCCATACCATATCGGGCCAACGGCGTGAATGACGAAACGCGCCGGAAGCCGAAACCCAGGCGTGATTCTCGCCTCACCCGTCGCGCAGGGACCGGCGGTTCGGCACGCCACCGCGAGTTCCCGTCCGGCCGCATCGTGGATCGCACCGCATACTCCGCCCCCGGGAGCGAGATCTGAGTTCGCCGCGTTGACGATGGCATCCACGGCCAGGGTGGTGATGTCAACCAGCCGGGCTTGGAGAAGTGGGGGCATGGGTCGGCGCTTCCGGGTGGACGCCTGCGAGGGCCGTGCAACCGCACGGCATGCTACACCGTCAAGTTGCGGCCGGCACCGGGCCCGCACAAGCCGGACCTGGTGTCGCCCGATCGCCCCTTTGGCCGCATCATTGAGACGCGCCCCGGCCACCTCCACCCCCTTCGGAGGCCCGCCGGCTGAACCGCTCCACCCTCGGAGACATCCATGAAGGTCTCGGCATTCCTGCTCGCGCTGGTCACCGCCGCGTCGCCGCTCGCCGCCCAGGCGGCGCCGCGGGTCGCCACCACCCTCCCCCCCGCCGAGCTCGCCGCCCTCGAGGCGCTCCGGAAGGACGTCTGGGTCCACTGGTTCTCCGGTGACACTGCCGCGCTCCACCGGATGCTCGGCCCCGAGCTGATCGCCATCGGCCCCGACACCCCGCACTGGCTGACGCTCGACGGCACCCTCAGCGGCTCGGCCACCTTCAAGGCGGGCGGAGGACGGCTCCTCTCGGTGGCGTTCGACTCCACCACCGTCCATCGGTTCGGCGACGTGGTGGTGATGTTCTCCCACTACGCGGTCGAGATGGAGAGCGGGGGCAAGCCCTTCACCCAGAAGGGGCGGGCCACCGAGGTCTTCGTGCGGCACCAGGGGCGGTGGGTGCATACCTCGTGGCACCTGGATGTGACGGGGTAGTGCGCCGACACCGGCACCGCACATTCACCACGGAAACACGGAATGACCCGGAAGCATCAGGAGTTCTCCGTGCAATTCCGTGTCTTCCGTGTTTCCGTGGTGAGCAGGTACACAAGCTCCGCCGCGCGCTTGACCTGCCGCAGCAGCGCGCGGCGAATCATGCCGCTGCCGGGCTGGATGATTCCCCAGTAGCGCAGGAACTGCCGCCGCGTGGCCTCGTCGCCGCACACCACCCGGGTCTCGGTGGTCAGCAGCGTCCGCGCGGGTCCCCGCGGCTCCAGCTGGAAGCTCCATGCCGCCCGGGCCAGGCCGGGCGGGATCGGTTCCCGGAACGTCGTTGGGGAGGTCGCGAAGAGATCCCCGGCGGGAGTCCAGAACCGGCCAGTCAGGCCGAGGATCAGCTCGGTCGGCGGGCGCGACTCCAGCTCGGCAAAGGCGCCCCCGAGGAGCCGACCCATGGGGCCGGGAAGGGAACAGGGATCGGGGCGACGCCAACGCTGCCACGCCCGCCGCGGCGCCAGCAGCAGGCCGGGAAGCATCCGGAATGCCATGAGCAACCGCACCACGGGATTCCGCCCGAAGTCGGCCTGCAGCAGCGCCTGGTAGACGACCTCCGGCGCCGCCATCACCTCCACCTCATGGGCGGATCGCGCGTCCCACCGGGGCATCCAGGCGTCGAGCGGCATGGCTGGAGTATAGCAATAGCCGCGACGGCATCCGCCACCCCTCGCAACTCAGTTCACTCCGCCACCACTACCACTTGAGAGTTGCCGGGTGCCGGCCAGACCCCTGGCAAGCTGCCGGATGCGGCCCGCCGGTTGCGTCACAGCAGGCAACAATCATTGGCCCCTGCGGAAAAAGCTCCACCACGGAAACACGGAATACACGGAATCACACGGAATGAATATCAGTTGGATGCCATGCCCCTTCCGTGTTTGCGTGCTTCCGTGTCCAGCAGTTCACCCCGGCTCCGCGGCGCCGAGCAGCGCCTGGTAGAGCGCGGGGTCGGCGCGCAGCCGGTCATCGTCGAGGCTCGATCGGCTCACCCGGGCCCCGGCCCCCACCAGCGCGTGGAGAATCCGGGTGTAGGCCGCCGCATCCGGGCGGTTCTCGACCAGCCAGGCGTGCAGCGCCCAGACCAGGGGCGGCGTTCCGTGGATCGCGTCGGTGACCTCCACGGGCGCGCCGTGGCGCAGCAGCAGCTCGACCAGCGTCGCGTCGCCCTGGAAGGCCGCCACATGGAGTGCGGTCTGGCGGTCGTGCGACCGAGTGGCGCCAGGATTCACCCCCAGCTCCAGCAACAGGGCGACGACTTCCCGCTGGCCGGACCAGGCCGCCATGACCATCGCCGCCCCCTGGTCCCTTCCCGACGCGCTGTCCGGCGCCTCGAACGCCCGCCGGATCAGGTCCAGCCGACCGATCCCGGCGGCATCCACGAAGTCCACCGGCGCGCCCAGCTCCGCCAGGTGCGCGGCGGCCTCGGGACAGCCGTTCACCAGGCAGTAGTGCACGATTCCCGGGTCCAGTCGCGCGCCACGGGCGAGCAGCAGGTCGGCGAGGGCGTTCTGGACCCCGGCCAGGCGCGGGTGCGCGCTGGTCACCGTCAGGCCCAGGGTGGTGGCGCCGCCGCCGTAGACATCGGCTTCGGCATCCACCGCGGCCCCGGCATCGAGGAGAGACCGGGTGATTGCCTCGATGTTGGCGGGGGTGCGCTGGCGGTAGTTCTCCACCCCGTTGGCCGAGACGTAGTGGAGCAGCGTCGCCCGGTGTTCGCGGCTGGAGCGGGCGCGGACCAGCCCGGGATCGGCGCGGACCAGGTTCTCGAGGGTGGGAAGATCGCCGGTGACGATGGCATCGGCGGCGCGTTCGAAGGCGGAGATGTCCGAGTCGAACCGAGCCAGCCCTTCCACATGCTGCCCCAGCCTGGGCCAGCTCTCGAAGCCGTGGGCCCGGGCAATGACGAACTGCGCCTGGGTGAGGCTGTAGTTCGCCCGGCGCAGCCGTTCGCCCGCGAACTCCGCCACCTGGTGGGCGCGGCGTCCCAGCTCCCGGGGTGTGGTACGGGCGAGGTCCGGCTGCAGCCGGGTCAGCGCCTCGATCCACCCTGCGGCCCACGACCGCAGCGCCGCGTCACCCGCGCGGGCGGCCGCGGCAAGTTCCTTGGCGCGCGTGCGGTACTGGTCGAGGTCGGGGCGCGGCGGGAGGGGGAGGACGTCCTGCGGATTGGGATACACACGAATCTCCTTTCAGAGCGCCTGGAGTCCGCACCGATCAGGCTGAAGGGAGGTTCGTCTCAGTTGTAGGACTGCGGTGGGTGGGCACGGCCCTTTTCGCGGACTGATTGCGCCCCGAGCGCAGCGTCAGTGTAGTGCCGGGATGTGACCGGCGCAATGGCGGGCACCGGAGCCGGCAGTCCTCGGGATCCGCTCGAGTGAGAAGCTGATGGTGACGCGAACCCGGTCGCCGTGGTCCTTGGCTCCGCGGACGCGCTTCGGCACGGCAAGCAGGGTTTCTCCATTCTTGCCGCGCCAGACGCTGGTGTCCCACGTGATGCCATCCACCGTGGCCCGCACCGGCGTCCGGCCCCAGCCATGGGTGACGAGCGGGGCGTACCGGTCGGGGACGGGCACAAAGGTCCAGCCACCCTTGCCGGGGTCACGGCGGAGCTTGGCGGGAAGGCGGTGACGCCAGGTCCCTCCGCTCCAGCCGCCGCCGTGACAGCACGCTCAGCGACGGCCGCCAAGCTGGAGGCTCAGCCCGACATGCGCCATCAGGTCAACGTGAGTCCGGCGAGGCAGGCTTCCCAGGGAGTCCTGCAATGAGAGCGTGTAGACGATCCCGCGAAAGCTGATGTCCGCGCGAAGGCGGTCGGTGAGCCCCAGCCCGGTCCCGAGTCCAATCGTCCCTCCGACTGTCCCGGGGTTGTCGTAGGCGTCAAAGGCGTCGCCGTGGCGGCTGACGACGGCGCCGCCAAGCTCCGCCCAGATGGGGTTGGGCAGCGTGGAGACGGGAAACCGCACCAGCCCACCGAAGGTGAGGAGGGTCAGGCTGGCTTCGACGGAGGAATCGGGAGCGGTAGTGAATTGTGGGCTGACCTTCAGGTCGCTGGCAGCGTGAGCCGCACCGACTTGAACGCCGAACCGGCGCGTGACCCAGACCCGAGCCTGCCCACCCAGGAGAATGCCCGTTTCCTGTTTCCCGGTGGCGAGGCCGAACCCGGTATTGGGCAGCAGGGGGCGAAGCTTGAAATCACTGGTGGGGGCATAGAAGCCGACATAGGGCACGAGCTCGACTTGCGCGTGTAGCGGTCGGGAGACGAATCCGAGCAAGAGCAACAGGCAGTGATGGAGGGAGCGCATAAGCCTAGGGGTGAGGAGGAACGGAATGTGGCGCGTGCCGCCCGCTTCGGACGCCTGCGTCAGGGCTCGTCAGGCTGGAGCTGGCGGAAGAGCGCGGCCATGTCGGCCTCCGTCTCTGTCCGCCACAGCCGGAGGCCGCTCCCGACCTCGGTCAGGAGAAAGTTGCGGCCAAGCCAGATGACGTGGAGCGTGCCGTTGGGTCGCACCTTTCTCGCGCTGAACCGCGGACGGCCCACCGCATCCGGTGCCCGGGTCCAGCCGCTGGCGCGGGCTGCGAGGAAGGCGGCGAGGGAATCCTCGGCTCCATGGGGAAGGACCCGCGGGGTGTCGGCGGTGGAGTCCACCAGGAACCAGGGGGCTTCGTTCCCCTCGCCGGCGCTCGACTGCCCCGTGGCAGCGGAGGTCGCGAGGATGAGGCTGGCCAGGACGAGCACGGTAGGGCGCATGAATCCCCGGCTGCGGTGACGGGCGCCGCGGTTGGGAGGCCGCGCAGTCGCCGGAGGCCATCCGGCATTGCCTGCAAACCTGCGGGGCCGCCGAGCGGTCGGCAAGTCGGCGCGGCCACGAGCGCGCTGCCATGGCGCCGCTACTTGAACACCTCGTTGGTGGCAAGAGCAAAGTTCGCCGCGTTCCGCCCGCCGATGGCGTAGATCCCGCCGCCGAACTCGATGGACGCGACCTCCACCCGCGGGGTGAGCATGTCCGGCCCCTGGGCCCAGGTCATGGTGCGCGGGGTGTAGCAGAACGTCTCCGGGTACGGGATGCCCGACGGATTCCCCTGGGCGAGGCGGCCGCCGAAGACGCAGAGCTTCCCGCCGAGGATTCCCCCGCCCAGCGCCTCGCGCGGGCCCGCTGGGAGCGCCGGGAGCGCCGGGAGAGTGGACCACTGGTTGAGCTGGGTGTCATAGACCTCCAGCACATCGGTGGTTCCGATGCCAACCGTCTGTCCCCCAACCACCAGGATACGGCGGCCGAGGACCCCGTTGGCCGTGCTCAGGCGCGGGGTGGGCATGGGGGCGCCGGTGGACCAGCTGTCGGTGGCCGGGTCGTAGATCTGCACGGCCCCGCTGGGTCCGGCGGCGGAGCCACCGCCGATGATGTAGAGCCGGTTGTTGACCACGCGGGATACGGCCGCGTCCACCAGCAGCGGCAGCGGCGCGCGCGGGGTCCAGCTGTTGGCGGTGGCACTGTAGACCCAGTGTTCGGGGGCCAGGCCCGAGGGGCCTACCCCGCCGAGGAAGTGAACCCCGTCACTGAGCGTGGCGGCCATCCCGAAGTCCCGTGGGGAGGGCAACTTGGCGCCGAGACTCCAGCGGTCGGTGGCGGGGTTGTAGATGCGGTTGAGGTCGGTGGTGGTCGCGAAGCCTGCGTTGCCGGCGATCACATAGATCCGGGACGCGGTCGCGGCGATGGCGGCCGCGCGCACCTCGCCCCCGGGGGGGATGGCGCGCCGAGCGGACCAGGCGGCCAGTGCCCGGGCGCTGGTCGGGCCGGTGGGGCCACCGGTGTCAGCGGCGGGGGCACAGGCGGCAAAGCCAAGCAGGGGGAGGAGACAGGAGACGACCGATCGGGTCCGCATAGGGGCTCCGGGGAGGAGGGGGACCGGGCTAATGTGGGGAGGGGGTGGGACAGTGGCGAGGCGACGGACCGACGGGACGCCGAGTCGCCGAGCCGCCGAGCCGCCGAGCCGCCGAGCCGGCTACCCAGCTCCTCGCCTATTGGCAGCATGCGGCAACCCGATGCGTCACCAGCAGCCGAAGAGCGGGGGCTTCCGCGATCCGGTACTCCATCTCGCCAAGGAGGAGTCGGGCATCCTTTCGGTACTCGACCCCGTTGACGGCGACCAGCAGCCAGGGAGCGCTTCGGTTTGCGAGCCGGCCGGCGAACCGGAGCATCAGCCCGTTCGCGGTGCGGACCTCGATCCACTCAGCCTCCCGGGCCACCACCGTGACCTCCGCCCCGCGGAACGTCAGGGTCGGCGGCGCCGCTCCGCCGACCCCGACCAGGCGGAACTCGGCACGGTTATCGGTTCGTACCCGGAGGACGGCCTGCCCCTGCAGCGTGGGCCCGACGGTGTCGAACAGCTCGGGGGTGACCGGATCAGTCGGGCGGGTCAGGCCGCACCCCTGGATCGCAACGAGCAGCACGGCGAAGGGCCAAGCCCATGTGCGCAACGATCTCACATGACCTCCGTCTGTGACGGGTTGTCGGTGGTTCACCTGTACCGAGGAAGGCGGGTCGGAGGGCCGGCCTACAGGCCCCAGACGTCGCTGAATTGGGGAAAGCCTCCCTGCCACACGGACCACAGCAGGAACTGGGCAAGGGCGAGCCCGTGGCCAAGAAGGAGGAACTGATGCACGGCCGGGCGGTGGCGCCCGGCACCGAGGATGCCGACGATCCCCAGGGAGTACGGCAGCAGGAGGGCCACCGTCTGTCCCTCGACGGCTTCCGTGAAGTAGGCGAAGGCATAGCCGGCCGCGTCGCGGCTGGTCCATGCGGGGGTGTGGCCGCCCTATGGACAGGGAGGCGTCACCCACTGCGTTCCGTGATGGCGTCCGCCGAAGCGCTGCAGCAGAACGCAGTGTGACGCCAGCCGATCCACCCACGCTCGGTCGTATAGAGCGAGCCCCGATCGATGATCGTGCGAATATGGAGATCGGTGATGCCCGACTCGTCCCAGGGGACATCGGGGGCCGGGTCACTGATTCCCGCCGCGTGGCCCGCCTCGTGGGCCGGGATGTTCCAGTCAAAGAAGGCGGGGTTGCCGGGGAAGAAGAGCGCGACGTGCTTGGTGCTGCCGGGCGCGAAATCGCCGCCACCAGGTTGCAACGTGGCGCCCATGCCTGCAGGCGAGTCGAGCTCGGCCGCCGGATCGAGGGTGTCCTTGGAGAGCCGGTCGTAGCTCGCGGGGGCTTGGTTCGGGTTCGGGAACTGCTTGAGGTCAACCCGGAAGCGGACCTTGCACCTGCGGTACCGCAGCGGTGGGGTCGGGTTCCAGGCCTGCTCAACCTGCTGCTTGACCCGGGCTGCATCCGCGGCCGGGACGGACTGGTCAGCCCAGACGCGCCAGGTGAGAGTGATGACCCTGTTGGGGCAGTCAACGTCGAGGGTGACAGCCATCGGACGCTCCCGGGTGGAGGACGAGGGGGGGCAGAGGCAGGCAGCGGTCCGGCAGCAGGCGCTTGGAGGCGGTGCGGTGGGGTGTGTCGCACACCCGATGTCCGCCTGGCTGTCAGGAGCGCTGATTGCTCGTGAGCGGGACCTTGCCCGAAGTCGGGACCCTCGCCAGAACGCGATCCCGGAGCCCGATCAGATACTTGTCCATGGCGTCCAGACGGCCTGCGTGGCGATGGGAGAACCAGTTCCGGTACCACGTGCCGTACAGGTACGAAACAAACATGCGAACCGTGGGCCAGGTGATTGAGTCCGGAGATGCGCCCGGACTACCCACCATCAGCAGCGACGGCTCCTCCCCGGCGGGGTCAAAGGCTCCATCCATGCTCGGGGCGAGGTACTCCAATCCGGGGATCACTCTCCCCCCGCTCTTCTCGAACAGCCGAATACGCGCTCGGTCACGCTCGTACGACTGGCTCCCCTTTACCGGCAGCGCCACTTCGAATACCACATTCTGGACGCCGGCACGTGTCAGTGTGTCGCGCAGCCGGGCCAGGAGCTTCTTGACCGCGAGGTTGTCCAGCTCACCCTGACCACGCGACACGAGGTAGTCAATGACGGCCAGGTTCTGTCGCTGATCCTCATGAAACATCAGAAACGCCCGGGAACGGCCATCCACCTGGCCTGCCATCATGCGCAGCCGAATCTGGAACGCCTCCTCATACTGGGAGAGCCAGTGCTCGGCGTCGTCCTTGCGGACGGCCTGGGAGGGCGTGAACTCGCTGGCATGAAGGGTCAGGCAGTCCTGCAGGAGTGCAGGGTTGTCCGGAGTGACCGCGATCGTTCGTACCAGGGACGTGTCGGGGGGGGAGGTGCGCCCGCGCGCGGGAGATGACGCGTTCAAGGACGACGCAGAGCGGGGCGGTCGTTGAGTCCGGCTTGATGACGGTGAAGTGGTTCCCGGGCACCGCCTCGGTGTCCGGGAACACCCATCGGGCGCTCTGAGGCTGGACGATGGGGTCCGACACCCCGTATATGGCGGTGAACGGCACGGGCAACTCATGATCGGTCACCGCATTGGAATACACAACCGACTTCGCGATCGTGCGCTGCAGGGTGCCGATATACTCGTCGAGCGGCCGCAGACGTTTCTCCTGGGGATTCCAGTCACCGAGGAGCCGGGCCAGCACACCGCGGGTGCGGAGCAGGAAGGCCGAGCCGTTGGTTGGAGTCGCAATCAGGACGCAGTGCGCTAGGTGCAGCAACCGCCGCGCCTCGCCCGCGGTGAGCAACTTGGCAATCAATGACTGGATGACCAGCCCGCCCTGACTGTGGCCAACGAGGATCGTCGGGTTGTTCCGGCGGGACTCAGGGAGGGTGCCGAGGAAGGTTGCCAGGGATTCCGCAATCTCCTCCAGCGCCGGGATCTGGTCCACCGGACTCAGGTCCAGCTTCGGGCTCGAATACTTGAAGGTGAAGGTCGTGACCGTCTTGCGCACCTGGTCGAGGCCGGCGAGCATATCGGTCAGCGACGTCCAGGTCGTGGGCCCGGACATGAAGCCGTGCACGAATACCAGATTGACACCCATGCCAGCTCCCGGGCGGTGGACAAGCCATCAATTGGCCTTCCGGCGTGCGGCCAAGGCCACTCAGCGGCAGACACCAGCGTCAGTATGCCGCCAGGTACGGCACCTGACAAGTATCCCCTCTGACTCGTCAGCCCGGTCTCCACCTCCCGCCCTGGCTGCAATCGGGCAGTCCGGACGGGCGCTGGTAATTGGGTCTGAGCCAGCGAGAAGCGCCCACCACGACGAGCCGATCCCCCCTGGCTCTGCTCGGAGGGCGGGGGAATGCCCCGCCCTTCCGGGACCTCGCAATGACACCGGGTGCCGGCCCGACCACCGCCTCGTAGGCGGGGCGCAGCCCGGCACCTCAACCCGTCGCTCGTTCCCCGTTCCATCGTCCCGTCGGCCCATCGTCCCGTCGGCCCGTCGGTCCGTCGGTCCGTCCCCCGAAAATTCCTCGAAGGCCGAGTGGACACTTTCGCCTGTCCCTTTTCCCCGGCCCCCAGCCATTCCGCGCCCGTTTATGCATCCTCGGCGAAATTATGCAGTCCGGGAGACACGATAGTCGCCCGCCCAATCCGTCCCCCCAGCCGAGCCTGACCCTGCCTCCGCAGCACCAGAAACAGGCTCCGCACCGGCGCCGATGAACACTGCAGGTGCGACGGACGATCCTGCACGTTCAGCAATCGTCACCAACGCCGCGCCAATCGTCCCTGCACCCGCGAAATACTTTCCTGTACCGGCGACAAAGATTGCTGCCGCCGCGCCGAAGGACACTGCGGCGCCGCCGACCGGCACCGACGGGCCAAAACCTTGCCCCGTCGGCGCTTTGGAGCACTCTGCACGTCCGTCGGAGCACTCTGCACACCCGTCGGAGCACGTTGCCGCGCACACCATCCGCTCCGTCGCATCGCCAAGCCGTCCCAACACTGCGCCACCCCGCACCGCTGTCCCCACAATCCATCCCGCGGGTGCGCCAGGACGGTTTGCACCTGCGCCACCGCGCTCCGTCGCTGCACCAGTCGCCACCGACGTGCCGCGCACCGCGATCGCGGGCCCCGCGGGGCATACCGCTTTATGCATAACCGGGCCCGCACTCGCACCGCCATTGTTAGCTGGCACGACCGATGCTCCAGTACCGCCCCGTGCCTCGACGGCGTCGGATCCGTCGCTGCATGCACGACCGCTGCCTCCGACGGGCAGACGGCATCGCAGGTTCACGCAACAGGAGGTACACTCACAAGGAGGGTTGTATGGAGTACAAGCTGAAGATTCAGTTCGACGCGATCCGGGAGTCGGGGGACTGGCTGTCCCGTCACCCGAGCCCCGATCCCGTCAGGGCGGCCAAGGCAGCCGAATTGGCCAGCATCCACGCCGCCACCGGCGCCTGGCTGAGCCAGCAGCGGGACGGGCAGCTCGCCGTCCGGCAGGCCACCATGGAGAAGGCCCAGCTCCGGCGCGAGATCCACACCGAGGCCAGGGACCTGGCGAACCTTGCCAGGGTCGCATCGGCCGCCGCCGTCGGGGTGGACGCCCGGCTCCGGCTCCCCCGCCAGGGCGCCAGCGAACCGGCGTTCGTGAGCGGGATGCGGCAGGTCATCGCCGCGGCCGAGTCCAACCGGGAGCTGCTGCTGGCGCATGGGATGGAGCCGGAGATGCTGGCTGCCATGTCGGGGCTGGTGGACCTCTTCGAGGCCGCCCAGAAGCGCTGGAACAAGGGGCGCGATGACCATATCGCCGCCAGCGCCAAACTCCAGGAACTGGCCCGCGAAGGAAGGAAGCTGCTCCGGCACCTCGACACCCTCGAGCGCCGCCGGCTCCGGGGCCACCCGGAGCTGATCGCCACCTGGGACGCCGCCCGGAACGTCCCCTACCGGGCTCGGCCCAGTGAGGAGGCACAGTCCAACCAGCCCGCCGCATGACCGGGCCGCATCACCGACACCGCAGGCACGCTCGGCCGGGCGCGCCTGCGGTTCTCTATTGAGGCCCCGCAGGGGCCGCTAGACCCTCAGCGAACAGCGGAACCCGCGAGCGGCGTAGTACGACTCGGCGCCGTTGTGGTACACGAAGACCGTGTCATAGCGGCGATCGCCGAACAGCGCACCACCGAGCTTTCGGATGGGGGCAGGCGTCTGCACCCAGCTGGAGGTGGTCGTATCGAACTCACCCAGCTCCTGCAGCCCCCGGTACTCCTCGATGGTCAGGAGGGTAGCACCCATGGCAGCGGCCATCTCGACGGCGCTGCTCTTCGGCTTGTGCTCCTTCCGGGCGTCGAGCGCCTGGCGGTCGTAACAGACGCTCCGGCGCCCCTTGGGGCTCTGCGCCGAGCAATCCACGAAGATGTACTCGCCGGTCTTCTTGTCGGCGCCCACCACATCCGGCTCGCCGCCGGACTTCTCCATGGCCTGGAGTGACCAGGGCCTGGCACCGTTCGCCTCCAGTCTTGCCTGCACCGCGCGCCATTCGAGGCCCGCGTGGCGGTGCATATGCGCCTCGAAGCGGGCCTTCAATGTCTGGAGCAGGCCATCGCGCTGCTTCCCGGTGAGCTCGTTGGCTTTGGGCATCGCGGTCGTCTTGTGAATGGTGTGACAGGTCAGGCAACATCAGTATGCGGCCCGTACCGCCCCCTGACAACCACCTCCTCGCCCGCCGGAGGCAGTCCTGGCTAGTCCAGCACGTAGTTGAGCATCAGCGGATGCTCTGTTCCATGCCCGACTTTCATCGGTCTACCTCCGCCCGGCGATCGAGGGAGTGCGGGAGGAGTACGGCTTCCGGACAGGGTAGCCCGAGTGTGCAACGCTGACTCAGGGCGCCGCGACCTGCCTCGCTGCCCAGTTCGCCATCAGCTTCAGGTGCACGGGGCGGTTGCGCAGGCCGGCGCCGCGGAAGAGGCCCCGGAGGCCAGGCACCCGGAGGGCATGATCCGCGCCTTCGATGACCAGGAGCGAGTCGCCCGCGACCCCCGCGCGACGGCGGGCCGCCGCGATCGCGGCCTGGCTCGCGACCACCGGGATGAGGGGGTCGGCGCTGCCCCACACGGCAAGCAGGGGGCAACGCACCTGGTCGAGCGCGGCCGTCGGATCGTAGTCCATCTTGGACCGGTACCACGCCCACCACCAGTCATCCGGCGTCGTGGGTGCGGCCAGCGCGGCATAGGGTTGACCCGCCGCTCCCCGGAGGGCCGCCGCATACTCGGCCCAGCCGGTCCCGCTCCGGGCAAAGGTATGCTTCAGTTGCTGGAGCCGCATCGCGGCGGCGCGGGCCCCGGCATCGGCGGTCATCCCGGCCACCTGGCCCGCGGTCTGGTGCAGGTTCTGCTCGGCGAAGGTCACGCCAGGCGCCGACTGCATGATGACGAACGCGATGCCGGGTACCCGCCGGGCGACCTCGGGGGCGATCGCCGCCCCCTCGCTCCCGCCCCAGATCCCCACCCGCGCGGAGTCCACCCCGGGGTGCGCGCGCAGCGCCTGGGCCGCGGCGACCGCGTCATCTATCAGCGCCGCGAACGGCACCGTGCGCCAGTCGCCCCCGGACTGCCCGCTGCCGCGCTTGTCCGTCAGCAGGACCACGAACCCGCGCCGGACAAACGCATCGACCAGCGGTTCATAGTAGGGGTTGTCCCGCCCATCCGGGCCGGAGCCGTGGAGCACCAGCAAGGCCGGCTGGCGCCCGGGCGCGGGCGCCCCGACCAGCGTCCCCATGAGGGACACGTTGCCACTCGCGATGGCGACGTCCACCCGGTGCGCCGGCGGCGAACAGGCGGCGAGCGCAGCCAGCAGCAGCACCCTCGTGAAACGGCGCATACGGAGCACTCAACCACGCAGGGGGATAGACCAGGTCGCTGCGGCAGTACGCATTCACCACGGCATCACGGAATACACGGAAGGACACGGATATGTCAGATCTGTTCCGTGCACTTCCGTGCCTTCCGTGCTTCCGTGGTAGGAAGTTAGCGATGCGGGAGTGGCGCGCGGTTGCCCGCCCCGCCGTCCTCAGCAGCCGGGATCCCACACCATCGGCTGCGCCGTGTAGGGATGCCCGGGGAAGGCCCACCCCGTCCCCACCACGACGCCGCAGCTGTTGATACCATAGCCGTAGCTCGCGCGCCAGGCAAAGCCGTTCGGGTTGGCCGGCATCGGGAGCACCGTGAACGCCCCGCCGCGGTCGGCGACGAAGGCCGACGTGTACTGCGGCCACCCCGGGCTCGAGCCGGCGTCATCGCCGGTGGCGACCCCGCGGTCGTTCACGGCCCAGGCCATGGAGGGGCCGAGCGCCGCGAAATAGCCCCCGTGGTCCGGATCGCCGAACGAGGCACGGTTGCTGGTGACCCCGACGATGCCGATGCCGGCATCAATGTCGTACCCGACGATCCCACCCGTCACCTGCCGGGGCACCCACCCGGCCCCCGACCTCAGCCAGACCACGGGCACCCAGCCGGTGCGCGAATCCGACATGCCCACGATCACCCAGTCGTTGTTGATGGCGACCGCACTGGTGGAGCGCCCCCCGCCTGGTAGCGGTGGCAGGACGGTGAGCTGGGTGCCGACCAGCCCGCTGAAGTCCCAGACGATTCCGTACGTGAACCCGCCCCGGCTGATCGTCCCGACCACGAGTCCGTGATCATTGATGTCCACGGCCTCGCCCGGGTACTTGAGGATGATCGGCGCGCTGGTGGTGCTGGGCCAGAAGGCCGGCACCAGGTTCGGGGCCGTGAGGGAGCCGAGGTTGAGGTTGCCCACGATCTGCCCCCGCGCGTTCACGCCATGGGCGTGGGACCACTGCCCCGGCCCGAGCGGCAGGTTGACCAGGGCCCCGCCGAGCGGCATCGCCACCGCCAGGCCGTTCATCATGCCGACGATGAGGTTCCTGGAGCTGACGTCCTCGAACACCCCTTCCCCGGCGACGAGCGTCACCTTGTAGCTCGACGGCGGATAGACGCTGCTCGCCCCCGGCAGCCGGGCCGCCGTGGACTCGGCGGGCGCGGCCGTCTCTGCGGCGCTGCAGCCGAACAGAAGCATGAGGAGAAGGAGAGCGAGCGGCGCGAGGACAGTCGCGGAGGCCGGCGTGGTGCCCGCCTGGCTCGCCGCGGGGAGCCGGTTCCAGGTGACGGGTAGACGGGAGCTCATGGGGCAATCCTCACGCACGAGGGTGGCGGTGTGGGTGCCGCTTACCTCAAACGCACGGGGGGTCGGATTGCTCTCATTGACCACGCAGAGAGGATTAGCCGGTAGCTCGGGCGACACAGATTCACCCCGTCATATCACATTCACCACGGAATCACGGAAGGAGCACGGAATACCACTTTCGTTACTTCCGTGCCATTCCGTGTATTCCGTGTTTCCGTGGTGAGCAGTTACCCGCACCTGACCCGCGAACCGGAGGCCGGGGCGAGCCCCGCAGCGGGCGGAGCTGCCGCTCCGCCCCTACCCCCCCTCGATCGCACTGACGGGCGTGGCCCCACGAGGGGCGGGGCGAAGCCCCGCTTCTACCCCCCAATCGCATCCATGGCGTGGCCCCACGAGGGGCGGGGCGAAGCCCCGCTTCTCCCCCCCAATCGCATCCATGGCGTGGCCCCGCGAGGGGCGGGGCGAAGCCCCGCTTCTACCCCCCAATCGCATCCATGGCGTGGCCCCGCGAGGGGCGGGGCGAAGCCCCGCCCCTCTCAACCCGTTCCCCGAGGCGGGTGGTGGGTTTAGTCTTATCCCCGTCCCCCATCGGAGCCGCCGTCTGTCCGACGTCCTCTCCCGGCGCGACTTCCTCGGCGCCACCGGCGCCGCCCTCGCCGCCGGATCGCTGCCCCCAGCCCACGGCGCCCTCGCCGGCGCCCCCGCCGTGATCCTCCCCGGCGCCGCCCGCCCCATGGCCGTCGGCTCCCACAACGCGCTCCGCGGCGTCCGCCTGGCGGTGCAGCTCGTGGACGGGGGCGCCGATACCCTCGATGCCGCCGTCGAGGGGGTCAAGCTCCAGGAACTCGACCCCACCGACAACTCCGTGGGTTACGGCGGCCTCCCCAATGAGGAGGGCGTGGTCCAGCTCGACGCCTCCTGCATGCACGGCCCCAGCAAGCGCGCCGGCGCGGTGGGCGCCCTCGAAGGGATCAAGACCCCGAGCGAGGTGGCGCTCCTGGTCCTCAAATACACCAACCACATCCTGCTGGTGGGAGAGGGGGCCAAGCGCTTCGCCCTCTCCTACGGCTTCAAGGAAGAGGACCTGCTCACCCCCCAGTCCCGGGAGATCTGGCTCCGCTGGCGCGCCAACCGGGGCAAGGAAGACGAGTGGCTGGACGTCCCCGAGAATGGCCCGCCCATGGCGCGGGTGACGGGGACCGTCAACCTCAACGTGGTGAACGCGCAGGGAGAGATCTCCTCGGTCACCACCACCAGCGGGCTGGCCTGGAAGATCCCGGGCCGCGTCGGAGACAGTCCCATCATCGGCGCGGGGCAGTACACCGACAACGAGATCGGCGCCGCCGGATCCACCGGCCTCGGGGAAGCGAACATCATGGCCTGCGGCGGGTTCCTCACCGTCGAGATCATGCGCCGCGGCAAGAGCCCCACCGACGCCGCCCTCGAGACCCTGAAGCGCGTCATCAGCCTCACCCCGCCCCGCCTGCTCCACCCCAACGGGCGGCCCAGGTACCAGCTCAACTTCTACGCCCTCAACAAGCGGGGCGACGCCGGCAGCGCCTCCATCTACCCCAGCTCCTACGCCACCTGGGATGGACGCGACTCGGCCGCGCGGGATACGGCATTCCTCTTCGATAAGGCATTGTGATGCGACACGACGGTAGCGACGGTGCCGACGGTACCGACGGCAAGGACGGTATTGACGGTCAGGGCGGGAACGGGTGGCGGATGGTGCGGCGGGTGATCGTTACCGTCGCTACCGTCGCTACCGTCGCTACCGGCCAGCTCGCCGCCCAGGACGACGAGTGGAAGGAACCCACCGCGCCGTGGAAGGACAGCTTCTACCCCTTCTTCCCCTCCCTCGGCAACAACTTCCCGCTCATCGCGCTCCACTTCGAGGAGCGGAAGGCCGCCGACTACTTCGCCCGGGTGCCGTACGCCGGACTCCTCTCCATTGACGCCGGCACCGGCTTCACCGGCGGCCGCATGCTCATCGCCCGGATCCAGGCGCCACTCATGAAGAAGGACTGGCGCCTGGCGGCCTCGCTCGGCGCCACCCGCGAGTCCCGGCTGGGATACTACGGGCTCGGGAACGGCGCCGCCTACGATAGCGACCTCGAGACCGACGACCAGCCCCACTACTACCGCGCCCGACGCACCCGCTACTTCGCGTCGGCCGAAGTGTCGCGCCGGCTCACCGGCCCGCTCTGGGTCGCGGTCGGCGGCACCCTCGAGCACAGTAACCTCGGTGACCTCTCCGACCCGTCCCTCTTCCGCACCGACTTCGGCACCGGGGACCTCACCGATACCGACGCCCGGAGCCGAGTGGCACTGGTGCTCGACACCCGCGACAACGAGTTCAACACCACCCGCGGCGTCTTCGGCCAGGTCTCGGTGGGCGGCGGAAGCGGCGGGGACGGCTACTCCCGCGTGGGCGCCGACCTGCGCGGCTTCGTCCCGGTGCGGGAGGGGACCGTGCTCGCGGTGCGGGTGGCGGGCTCCTCCGCCAGCAAGGACGCGCCGCTCAACGCGCGGTTCGAAGTGCCGGTCTGGGAGGGGGAAGTGCCGGTGCTGGGTGGGACCTACTCCAACCGCGGGCTGGCGTTCCAGCGGCTGGCCGGCCGCGGGGTGCTCATGGCCAACGCCGAAGTGCGCCACGACCTGCTCAACCTCGGGGACTTCGGGGCCTTCACCCTGCTGGCGTTCGTGGATGCCGGGCGGGTCTTCGAACAGCGGGACTTCGAGCTGACCACCGAGGGGATGCAGGTGGGAGGCGGGGGCGGGCTCGCCATCCGGCTGCTGCGGTTCACCATCTGGACCTTCAACTTCGCCACCGGGCCGGACGGGTTCCAGTTCCACGCCGGGACGGGGTGGTCGTTCTAACTGCGGGGAACGGGGAACGGGACGGCAGGACGGCAGGACGGCAGGACGGCATGGTAATGGCGACGGGGTCGCGGGGGAGCGGAGAAGGGTGCGCCGCTCGGCGGTCTCACCCATCCTGTGCGGCCACCCTTCGACGCGACAACGCGGCCCCGTCGCCCAATGGCCAGCGGTTACGCCACCCTACGCACCTCCACCAGCCCCGTCATCTCCCACAGCATCGTCGCACCCTTGTCCCGGGCGTACCAGGTCCGCTTCCCCTTGATGTACTCCTCCTTGGGAAGCGCCGGCGGCTTGTGGGTCGCCACCCAGGCGCCAAGCGGCGCGGGGTACGGTCCCCAGTGCGCCAGTTCCTTGAAGGATGGGTCCAGCACCAGCACGATCGGGATGGAACGGGTCCCGTTGGTGAGATAGCGGTCCATCAGTTCGGGATGCGCGTCGCGGGCGAGGATCCGCAGTTCCAGCCCCGGTACCTCCTCTGCCCAGCGGGCCAGGATCGGCAGGGTACTGGCGGTATCCACGCACCAGTCCTCCGCCAGCGCCAGCAGCCGCCGCGGCTCCGGGAGGGCGCCGAGCGCCCAGGCGGGCACCCGCGCGGTCCGGTAGACGGCGTCCCACAGCCCCCGGTGCTCCGGCGCCGCCGCCAGGACGAATTCCTTGAACGTCATCCCCTGGTCCCAGTATTCCCGCAGTTCCATCGGTCCTCCCGGTTACTGCCGTCTCATCTGCCTCTAAAGGTATCTGCGATGTGTGAAGGTTCCGTGAATGGTAGGAGACGGTAACGACGGTAGCGACGGTAAGGACGGTAGACCTACCGCAGAATGACCCTTCGGAGTGAGTCCCGGAGGGCGTTGAGTTTACCGTCGCTACCGTCGTTACCGTCGCTACCGCCCCGCCGGTCAGGACACTCCCCCTTAGATTGAGGCTATGGCCCAACCCACCGGCCCCGCCACCCGCGCCCGGCTTCTCGCCGCGGCGTTCGAGCTCTACACCACCACCGGCTTCCTCCGCACCACCACCCCGGCGCTCGCCGCCCGGGCGGGGATCGCGGAGGGGACCATCTACCGGCACTTCAAGAGCAAGGAGAAGCTGCTCAACGAGTGCCACCTGGTGGCCAACATGTGGGCGCTGGAGCTGCTGCGCCGCTTCGACATCGACCGCGCCACCCCTGCCCCCGAACGGCTCGGTACCATCGCGCGGGAGCTCGCCGCCCGCGCCGCCGCAGAGCCCGCCATGATCCGCATCCTCCTCACTGACGAGCACGAGGCTTTCCTCGATGACGCCAGCCGCGGCCTGCGGCGCGCCTTCGGCGAGGGGCTGGTGCACATCGTGGCGATGGGAAAGTCGGATGGGCTGGTGCGGTCGGGGCCGGCGGAGCTGTGGGCGGCGGTCTGGCTGGCGGTGGTGCAGCTGGCGGTGCTCCGGGTGGCGGCGGGAGAGTGGCCGGCGGACAGCGCCAACCTCACCCTGGCGCTCGAGGCGGCGTGGGACGCTATCGCGGCCCCGGATAGACCGACAGCTCCCGCGGCCGGCTGACCCGCGCGCTCCACTGGAGTGCCCGGATCGTCCCTCCGGCGAGTGGCCGCACCAGCCACTCGCCGTTTTCCATGTACCCCACCGAATCGCCGGCCCAGCGCACCGGGTGGGTGCCGGCGGCGGAGAGCCTTGTCACCACGCCCCCCTCGAGCCGGGCGCAGAGCCCGCCGCCGCTATCGCAGGGAAAGGCGACGGCGATCGGCGGGTCTCCCAGCCGGACGGCGAAGGGCTCCTCCGCGGAGGCGGGGGCCCAGCGACCGGTCGCGGGGGGCGCCGCGGCCGCCAGCGTACCCGCGGTCGTACGGAGATACAGGGTGGTGCCATCGGCGCTCCAGGCCAGGGCGTCCGGCATCCCCACGATCTCCCCCTCGATGCGCCGCTCGTTGCCGTTGATCAGGTTCATCACGAACACCGATTGCGCAGAAGTATCGCCGGGAGCCCGGGACCGGACGGCGGCCAGCATCGTCCCATCGGGGGAGAGCGCGGGAAGCCGCTCATCCACCCGGGAGAAGGTGATCTGGTAGGCGGTGCCGGCGGAGAGCGCCGAGGCGAACAGATCGCCGACTCCGTCCTCGCCGTCGGCGGTGAAGGCCACGTACGGCTCCTCCCCCACCTTGAGCTTGTTGGAGAGGGGGGAGAGGGTACCGCGGCAGCCGGTGAGCGCCACCAGCAGGAGCAGCCACCCGCGGCGGTTCAACGCGCGGGGACCGGCGCCAGCTCGACCAGCCACCAGAGGTCAGGGTCCACCACGATCTCCCGCGCCACCGCGCGGACGTTTTCCACCAGCACCGTCGTCTCGGGGCCATTGACGTTCACCGGCACGCGACGGCCGTCGAGCACCAGGACCAGCCCCGGCATCCGGAAGGTGCCCCAGGCCGGCGGCTGCTTCTGCCGGATGGTAAGGGTGAGCCGCCGCCCCGCCAGCCGCTGGTCAACCTCCAGCATCGGGTACCCCGGCTGCAGCAGCGCCTGGCGGAAGTACCACTCCAGGTCCTGACCAGCCGCTTTGCTCATGACGCGCGCAAAGTCTGCGGAGAGCGCCGAGCTGTCGCGGTAGCTGCGGTACCACTCGCGGATACCGGCGGTGAAGGCGCTGTCGCCGATCAGCCCGCGCAGGGTGTGCAGCACCCAGGCGCCCTTGGGGTAGTTGTTGCTGTTGAGCAGCCCCATCAGGTCGGTGGCGAGGGTGTCGAGGATGGGGCGCTCGGTGGCCTTCGAGGCATACACCGCCTCGGCCCGCCGCCGCATCTCCGCCCGGAAGGCGCTGTCCCCCTCGGCGTGGCGCAGCCACAGCGCCGCGAAGTAGGTGGCGAACCCCTCGGAGAGCCAGAGGTGGTGCCAGTCGTCCTGGGTCACCGCGTCCCCGAACCACTGGTGCGCGGTCTCGTGGGCCACGGTGAGCTCCCGCACCGCGCGCTTCCGGTAGGCGCCCGCGTCGTAGAAGATCGCGGTGGGGTTCTCCATCCCGCCGAACATCGTGGTGGACTGGACGTGGGAGAGCCGGTCGTAGGGGAAGGGGCCGATCAGGTCGCTGAAGTAGTCCAGCATGCCAGCGACGCGGCGGAAGGGCCCGTCTACCGCGTAGGCGGAGTCCTCGGGATAGCTCACCACCGCGAGCGGGACGCACTTCACCGCGCAGGCGGCGGGGGGGAGTTCCGTGGTGGCGAGCGGCCCGGCGCCGATCACCATTCCGTAGGGGGAAATCGGCTGCCGCATCCGGAAGTGCCAGAGCCGCCGGCCGCGCGGCAGGGTGTCCACCTTCTGCAGCACCCCGTTGGCGATCACCTGCATCTCGGGCGGCACCTCGACGTGGAAGTCCACCGTCGCCTTGTCCCCGGGGCGGTCCTCCAGCGGCAGCCAGCGGTGGGCGCGGTCGGGCCAGTTGTCGGCAAAGACGGTGCGGCGGCCGCTCGAGTCGGTGCGGATGACCAGCCCGTCGCGCACCGGGCCGTGGTAGCGGATGGAGGCGTGGATCGTGTCCCCCGCCTGCTTCTTGTGGGGGATGTACACTCCGCCGTCGGGGTTCCGGGCAAAGGTGATCCGCCCCATGCGGCGCTCCCCCTCGCCGTCGGTGAGCACCCGGACCACGCGGAAC
The DNA here is from genome assembly GCA_033763675.1 of Gemmatimonadota bacterium. Classification (GTDB taxonomy): domain Bacteria; phylum Gemmatimonadota; class Gemmatimonadetes; order Gemmatimonadales; family GWC2-71-9; genus JADJOM01. The sequence goes on along the minus strand of JANRJZ010000027.1, from coordinate 2,600 downwards.
GCCGAATCGAGCTGCACCTCGATCGGGTCGGCGGAACGGAGCCGCCAGGTCGTCGTTGCGATGCCGACGATGTGGGTCCCCGTATCACCGACGAGGATCGTGAAGTCGTGATGCAGCGCGTCGTGCCGGGCGGGGATGGTATCCGCCCGGGCGGCGAGGGGAGCCTGGAGGGCGAGCAGCAGGGGGATCAGCATGAGGGAGAATCTATTGCAGGGGGCTGGGTGGAAGGAGGGGCGGGATTCGGGAAGGCGGCGCGGCAGGAGGGGCGGGATTCGGGAAAACGGGCGCCCACAAGGGGCGCCCGTACGGGCGGCCCTTGTGGCCGCCCGTGAATCAAATCTCGGCCTGCAATTCTCCATCTCAGCCCTGCATTCAGGCTTCGATATCCAGCGCCAGCCTGGCTTCCCGCACCGGCGCCAGGAATTCCGCCACCACCTGCTGGTGCACCGGGTGGGCCGTGTAGCGATCTACCGCCGCCATGTCGTCCACCTCCACCGTGAGCACCCAGGGGTACTCTGTGGCGCTGGGGGCGAGGTTCCGGGTCCACCGCACCGCGCGCACCTCGGGGATCTTCCCCTTCATGCCGCGCAGCGCCTCTCCCGCCGCCAGGATGGCGGCGTCGGGGGTGCCGGGCTTGAAACGGAAGCAGACGATATGCTGGATCATGGGCGGTAGCGACGGTAAGGACGGTAGCGACGGTAGCGAGGGTAGGGACTCTACCGTCGTTACCGTCGGTACCAGCGCTACCGCCGAAAGGCCTCCCCGTAAAATCCGAGTACATCCCGCCAGGCATCCTCGAGGGCCGGGGTATCGCTCCCCTTCCGCCCGGGCTTGAAGAAGCCGTGCCCGGTGCCGGGGTAGATCTTGTAGCGGAAGTCGGCCTTCGCGGCCTGCATCTGCCGCTCGACGTCGGGGAGCGCCTGGTTGATCCGGGCATCGTCCTCGCCGTAGACGCCGAGCACCTTCGCCCTGATGTTGGCCATGGGGGCGGAGTCGGCGGCGGAGCCGTAGCAGACCACGGCGGCCTTGAGCTTCGGGTTGGTGGTGGCGTAGCGGAAGCTCTTCCCGCCGCCCCAGCAGAAGCCGATGGTGCCGATCTCGTCCTTCTTCACCGCGGGGAGGGTGTTGAGGTACCCGAAGGCGGCGTCGAGGTCGGCGGTGACCGCGGTTGGATCGAGCAGCGCGGTGAGCTTCCGGCCGCTGTCGGTGCTGGCCGGGGTGACCCCGAAGCGGGAGGAGAGCAGGTCGGGGACGATGGCCACGTAGCCGGCGCCGGCCAGCCGGTCGGCGACGGTGGGTTCCCACTCGGTGAGCCCGAAGATCTCGTGGATCACGATGATCGCGGGCGCCTTGTCCTTCCGCTCCGGGTACGCCACGTAGGCGCGGATCGAGTCGCCGGCGGCATTGGTGATCTTCACCCATTCGCCGTGGGTCGTGACTTGACGGCTCGGCGACTCGGCGGCTCGGCCGAGGCTCCAGGCCCCGGCCCCGCCGGCTACGAGGCCCAGTACAACCACCATCATCGTAGAAATCGAACCCCGTCGCATAGCGACCTCCTGGACAGATTCACCACGGAAGAACGGAATACACGGAAGGACACGGAATAAACCTGCTTCATTGCTGTGCTTCCGTGCAATTCCGTGTATTCCGTGTTTCCGTGGTGATGCTGTTGTTGCGTCCTACTTACGGAACAGCTTCGCGAACACCCCGGAATCCTCCGCCCCCTCCAGCGCCTCCGCGAAGGCGCTCATGGTGGGGAACCGATCGGCGGGGTCGAGCGCCATGGCCTTGTTGAGCACCTGCTCCAGCCGCGCCGGGAGGTCGGGCTTCACCTCGCGCAGCAGCTTGGGCTTGCCGCGCAGCCGGGCGATCATCATCTCCTGTGCATTCCGCCCTTGGAACGGGAGCTGTCCGGTGAACATCTCGAAGGCCACGATCGCGAGGGCGTAGACGTCGCTCCGGGCGTCGAGACCCTTGCCCCGGATCTGCTCCGGGCTCATGAACTCCGGCGTCCCCAGCACGATGCCGGTGGCGGTGAGCTTGGCCACCTCCGGCTCCTGCCGCCGCTCCTTGGCCAGCCCGAAGTCCATCACCACTGCCCGCACCCCGCCCGGCCCCTTGTCGTCGGGAACCAGCATCACGTTCTCGGGCTTGAGGTCGCGGTGGATGATCTGGAGGTCGTGGGCATGCTGCAGCCCGCGGGCCATCTGCACCAGCAGCGGCACGCCGAGGTCGAGCGGCAGCGCCCCCTGCCGCACCTCCCGGTCGGAGAGCAGCTCGCCGGCCAGGTAGGGCATCACCAGGTAGATGAGACCGTCCTCGGTCTCGCCGAGGCGATAGATGCGGCAGACGTTGGGATGGTCCAGCCGCATGGCGAGGCCCGCCTCGCGCCGGAGCCGTTCCACCGAGCTCTTGTCCTCCTTGAGCTTGGGGGTCAGCACCTTGATGGCGACGGTGTCGGCGTTGGTGACGTCCTTGGCCAGGTAGACGTAGGACATCCCCCCCTCGCCCAGCCGCTTGGTGACCTCGTAGCGGTCGTCCAGGACGGTGCTGGTGAGGGTGCTCGCCCGGTCCATCCCCGGGCCGCGCTTGACGGCCTG
>JANRJZ010000026.1:0-41634 GCA_033763675.1 Gemmatimonadota bacterium | reverse complement strand
GAGCAGCGCCTTGATCTCGGAGGCGAACAGCAGCCGCGCAGGCGTGGCGTGCAGGTAGAGCGGCTTCACCCCGAAGTGGTCACGGGCCAGCAGCAGCCGGCGCTCCAGCCGGTCATACAGGACAAAGGCGAACATCCCGTTGAGCCGCCCCACCGCCTCCGGCCCGAATTCCTCGTACAGCTGCAGGATCACCTCGGTGTCGGAGGTGGTCCGGAACACCCGGCCCCGCGCCGCCAGCTCGCTTCGCAGCTCGACGTAGTTGTAGATCTCGCCGTTGAAGACGATCACCGAACGCTCGGTGGCCATCGGCTGCTGCCCGGTCGCCAGGTCGATGATCGACAGCCGCTGGTGCGCGAACCCCACCTGGCCCTCGATGAACTGGCCCGCGTCGTCGGGGCCGCGATGCCGGATGGTCGCCGCCATGGCCGCGAGCTGCTCCGGGCGGACCGGGGCGCCGTCGAAGCGGATCATGCCGGCAATGCCGCACATGGGACGATGCCGCCTAGGCGGCGGGCCTCGGGGCCGGCGCGGCCCCCGCGGCGTGCGCCGGGCGCCCGTCATCGGCATCGCGCAGCGGCAGCCCGCCCCGGGCAATGATGGCCCGGGCGTGAGTGCTCATGTCCACCAGGCGGAACTGCTCGCCCAGGCGGCGGAGCACGCGGAGGAAGAGGTCGATCTTCCGCGCCCCCGGCAGGTCCATGCCGGGGAAGAAGGCCAGTTCCTTCACCTGGTCGCCGCCCAGCAGGTCCAGCGGGTGGAGCAGGAAACTGGGCTCGGTCCCGGTCAGGCGGCAGGCCGCGAGCGCGGCGCCGAGATAGGCCGACATGAGGCCCTCCGACACCCGGCTCAGGTAGAGCAGGTAGCTCAGGTGAAACGGCACCTTGACCACCGGAACGGTGGTCACCGGGAGCTCGAGCAGGGTGCGCCCCGAGGGGAGGCGCCAGTGGTAGGGCTTCACCGGTCGCAGGCCGTCGGCGAAGCTGCCGAACAGCTGGGCCCGCTCCCGGCGCTGCGGCGGGGTGAGCTTGGCGGTCATGAAGTAGTAACGGCGCGCCAGCGGGCCCATGTAGGTGGGCAGCGTGGAAGCGTCGTACAGGTAGCCGCGGTCGGCCAGGATCTCGAGCAGCGCGGTGCTCCAGCTGTAGCCCGGCCCGCGGAAGCCGATCGGGCGCTGCCCCGTGGCCCGCTCCACCGCTTGCTCGGTGCGCTCCAGCTCCCGCACGAGCGCGTCCGGGGCGTAGAGGTGCAGCCACGGCTCGTGCTCGAACGAGTGGTTGCCGACTTCATGACCGCGGGCGGTGAGCGACTGGAAGGACGCGAGGTTCTCCTCCCGCTCGGCATCCACGCCGACACAGAAGAAGGTGATGCGCAGCCCCAGCTGATCCAATGCGTCGAGCACGGGCGGAAAGAACCGGTCGAGGTAGGTGGGGCGGGACTCCCAGCCCGGGTCCCCGTGGGTCTTCATGTAGGACCAGAGATTGTCCACGTCCAGGGAGACGCTGGCCAGCGGGCGCGGGTCGGTCATCGGGGCAGGGCGGCCGCCGGCGCGGCGCGGCGCAGCCGGGGCGCGAGGACGCGCGCCTGCTGGTTCGCGAGGCCGATGGTCTCGTTCAGGTTCAGGGTACCGTTGGCGATCTGGGCCGAGTTGACCACGTGGATGCCGGGGAGGGACGTGGCGACCGGCGGCAGCAGCCGGGTGCTGTAATCGAGGGTGGACACCGCCAGCACCTCGCGCACCCGGGAGACATTGAACGCCAGCACCTGCTCGCGGCGGAAGGCAGGGTACATCCGCGCCAGCGCGTCGAGGAACAGGTCCCGGATGTCGGCATCGCTCCGCTGCCAGAAGGGGTCATCCTGCGTGAGATACCGCGGCAGGTAGACCAGCGCGTTGCCGCCAAAGGCGGCCCGGTCCACCAGCGTGGTCATCTCGATCACCGCGGTGAACGGCACCCAGGACTCGGTGATGTTGGTGACGTAGTAGGGTGCGAGGGGCTGGGACAGCAGGACCGAGGCGCAGGCAATCCCCTGGTAGGTCACTCCCGTGAGCCGGGCGCGCTCCTCCGGCGTGAGGCCGGGACAGAGCGCCGCCACCCGGCCGCAGGGGACGGTGAGAATGGCGTCGTCGAAGCGGAGCACACTCTCCCCGTCCAGCAACACCGCGACGCCCCCCGCGGCCGCGGGTTCCACCCGCTGCACGGCGCGCCCCGTCGCGATCCGGACGCCCGCCGCCTCCAGCCGCTCCCGGAAGCGCCGCAGTACCACCGAATAACAGCCCTCGACGTAGCCGAACTTCTCCTGCTTGAGGCCCGACCGCCGCGCGGCGTACATCCGGGCGATGATGGCCCAGATGAAGGAGGCGCTCGCCAGCCGGTAGTTCTCCCCCAGCTTGCTCTTGAGCAGCGGCAGCCAGATCCGTTCGAACGTGCGCGTCCCCGACCACCGGGTGAGCCACTCGGTGACCGGGACCGCCTCGAGCGGGCGGCCGTCGGCGATGCGCGAGGCACGCAGGATGGTGGCCGCGAGCCGCGCCTTGTCCAGCAGGGTGAGCGGCGGAAACCGCAGGAACTCGAGGCTGGTGGAGAGGGAGTAGAGGGTGCCGTCGGTGTAGAACCCGGTGCGGGTGGTCCCGTACCGGAGCCGGTCGGCGAGCCCCAGTTCCTCGAGCAGGCCGCGCAGATTGCTGTCGGAGAGCAGGATGACGTGGTAGAAGCGGTCCCAGGTGAAGCCGCCGAGCTCCGCGGGCGCCGCCAGCCCGCCCGGCTCCGCTGCGGCTTCGATCACCGTGACCTCGTGTCCCTCCGCCCGGAGCCGCCATGCCAGCGTCAGCCCGAGGAATCCGCCTCCCACGATGCCCAGGTCAGACACGGCTGACCTCGCCGCTCCGGCGCGGCACCGGGGCGCCGGCGCGCACCAGGGGCGGCACCGTGTGCCGCAGCCGCGCCCACGCCAGCCGCGCGAGCAGGCCGAGGTGTCCCAGGATGGTGTGCAGGATCTTCATCTTGGAGCGGCCCAGCATCCGGACCTGGAGGGTGGTCGGGAATTCCACGATGCGCCCGCCCGCGAGGTCCAGCCGGCCCACCAGTTCCGCCACCCCCAGGAAGCGGGTGTCGCGGATGGGGATCTGGCGCACGATGCTCCGGCGATACACCCGGAAGCAGCTGGTATAGGTGGCGAGCTTGTGGTGCAGCACCCGGCGGTACATCCCCGACAAGGTCCGGGAGAGCACCAGTCGCCACTCGGGGACATTGCGCACCGTGCCGAGCGGATGGTACGGCGAGGCCACCACCAGGTCGGTCTCCGGGGTGAGCAGCGGGACCATCTCGCCCAGCAGCAGCGGGTCATAGGTGCAGTCGCAGTCAATCGACGCGACGATCTCGGTGGTGGCGTGCTCCAGTCCGGTGCGCATGGCGCCGGCCACGCCGAGGTTCCGTTCGTGACGCACCAGCCGGCAGTCGGCCCGCCGGCCGAAGATGCGGCCCAGCGCCTCCCAGGTGCCGTCGGTACTGGCGTCGTCCACGAAGAGCCAGTTGAGGTCGTACCGATCGGAGAGCCGGATCCAGACGTTGCGCAGCGTGTTGGCAAGGTAGGGGAGGATCAGCTCCTCATTGAAGCAGGGGATCACCACGGTGAGCGGGAGCCGCTCGCCACTCCCGCCGTGGGCCGGCCCTTCCCCGGTCCAGGCCACCGCCGTGTGGGCGGCCGCCTCCAGCGCTGCTTCGGCCTTCGCGGCCGGCTGGAACGGGACCCGGGCCACCCCGGGGCGCTGCACCGCCAGTCCGAGGTGTTCCGCGATCGAAGTGAAGCGGTAGCGTTCGAAGAAGTACCCCAGCCGCCCCGGCATCTGATCGATGTTGCGATAGGTGCGCACCCGCTGCAGCCAGGGGGCGGCGCTGATCTTGGGCTGATCCGGATCCAGCTCCCAGGCGTGGAAGTACATGACGTAGGGCGCCGTATACGTCTGGTGCCAGTGCCGCACCGCCCGGCGCACCAGCGCGGGCGGCAGCTGCCGCAGCCAGTTTCCCCCGGCGATCGGCACCATCCAGCCCAGCAACTCCACCGCGGAGATGGGGAACTCCCACAGGCTCCGGTCCCCGAACTGGTGGGTATGCGCGAACCGGCGCCACGGCTCGGACGCGAACTGGCGCCCCAGCGGCCCGATGCTGGAGTCGTACTCGTAGCCCTCCTCCGTCAGGACGTTGAGGGCCCAGAGATCCTCGGGCGCGAACCAGCCGTCTGCCACCCGGTAGCCCAGCACCCGCTGCCCGGAGGCGCGCTGCAATGCCTCCCGCGCCCGGGCCAGGTCCTCACGGAACTCCGACGGGGTCATGCCGCGGACACTGCGGTGGTAGTACCCCTTGCTGGCGATCTCATGGCCGCGGGCAGCCACCTCGGCCACCAGCTCCGGCATGGTGTCCGCCACCCAGCCCAGCACAAAGAAGGTCGCCCGGTGGCCGGCCCCCTCCACGAGGTCCAGCGCCCGCCGCGTGTTGCGGGCGAGACGCGACTCGAAGCGGTACCATTCCCCCCGCTGGATCAGCCGGTTGAAGGCGCCGAGCTGGTAGTAGTCCTCCAGCGCGATCGTGAGAATATGGGGCCCGGAACCGGGCTCTCGCTGGGTCATGCTTCGATAGTAATCGTTTGGGGGACAGTCGCTTTCAGCGATTCAGGAAGGTGCAAGTCCCGCGCCCGGCCCGCGGGCCGGACGGCCCCCTGCCATGGGCACGTCTCTTGCCCGCTCGGTCGGCATTTCGAGCCATCTGCGCGACGCCAGCCCCCCCGGGTCCCGGGGGCGGGCGCTCTCGCGGTACCACCGCGCCCTGGAGGGGGGATGGAGCAGTCGCTGGCCTTGTCGGTGATCGTCCCGGCCTACAACGAAGAACGGACCGTGCGTGCCCTCATTGAGCGGGTTCGCGCCGTGCCGCTCAAGATCGAGATCGTCACGGTCAATGACGCCTCGAAGGACCGGACCGGCGACCTGCTGGACCTGATGAAGGCGGAAGGGCTGGTCAACGTCGTGGTGCACCACCCCGTGAACCGGGGCAAGGGTGCCGCAATCCGCACGGGGATCCAGCATGCCACGGGGGACGTCATCGTCGTGCAGGATGCCGACCTCGAGTATGATCCCGCGGAACTCCCGATGCTGCTCCGGCCGATCCTCCGCGGCCAGGCCGATGCAGTCTTCGGCTCGCGGTTCCTCGGCGCCGAGCACCGGGTGCTCTACTTCTGGCACTCGATGGGGAACAAGCTGCTCACCCTCCTGTCGAACATGTTCACCGACCTGAACCTGACCGACATGGAGACCTGCTACAAGATGGTCCGCGCCCCGCTCATGAAGCAGCTGATCTTCACCACCGACCGCTTTGGTTTTGAACCGGAAATCACGGCGCGGCTGTCGCAGGCGCGGGTGCGGATCTGGGAGATCCCCATCAGCTATGCCGGCCGGACCTACGCCGACGGCAAGAAGATCGGCTGGAAAGACGGGGTTGCCGCCCTCTGGCATATCGTCAGGTTCAACCTGCTGCCGCCCAAGCAGCCGGTCTGGAAGCCGTGACGACGGATTGTGTTGCGTTTGAGCTGCAGTTTCGGTGTAAAGGGTTGGTGGTAGTGGCTTTGATCCCATAACATCGCGACTAGAAAGCCGAAAGCGTTGATTTAGCGCAACAGATGTTGCGTTCACGCAACTTAGCCGAGGGCCGCGGTTGTGACCGGTGCATCGCTCGAGGCACCCCAGCCTGTCCGACTCTCCCCCGGGGCGATGGCCGGATTCGTCGCCCTGCTGCTGCTGCACGCCGTGCTGGCCTGGCTCATTCGCGAGCCCGGCATCACCGTGCGGAATGACGATGCCCTCTACCTCCTGCTCGCCCGCTCCCTCGGCGGCGGACATTTCCTCGACCAGCACCTCCAGGGCGCACCGCCGCACGCCCTCTATCCCCCCGGCTACCCCGCGCTCCTGCTGCTGATCGGCTGGCTCGGCGGCGAACGGCTCGACCTGTTCCTCGGGGTCAATGTCCTGCTCTCCGTGGCAAGCCTGGCGCTCACCTTTGACCTCGTACGGCGACACTGGTCGGTGGTCACGGCGTTCCTGGTGCTGGGCGCGCTCGTGGCCAACAACTCCCTGGTGCGCTACGCCGGCAGCCTCGTCTCCGAGCCGGCCTACCTCTTTTTCAGCACCCTGGTGCTCTGGCTCCTCTCCCGGGGCCGGGCCGATGCCCGCGTCCTGACCCTTGCCACTGTCGCCGCCATCGTCGCCGGACTCACCCGCAACGTCGGTGTCGTCCTGCTCGCCGCCATGGTCGCCTGGCTGCTGCTCGAGCGGCGCTATCGGGCGGCGTGCCTCGTGGCCCTGGCCGGCGGGATGGTCCTGGGGGGCTGGCTGCTCCGCGTGTTTCTGCTGCCCGATGAGTTCCGCACCGTCGGGCGCTCCTACGCGGAGGATGTCGAACGGATGGTGGAACGAGGGGGGCGGTACTTCCTGTACAAGCGGGCCAGGATCGGGGTCATCTACGCCACGACCCACCTGCCCCAGAGCCTGCCGGTCCCCGGCGTCTCCCGGATCACCACCTCGCTGGCGGTATGGGGCTGGTTCCTCGCGGCGGTGATCCCCCTCGGGCTGATCGCCTGGTGGCGGCGGCGCTGGCGGCTCGCCGCGATCTACGTCGTCGGCTACCTCCTGCTGCTGGGGTTGTGGCGCATGTCCTCGCCCCGATTCCTGGCGGTGCTGCTGCCGCTGCTCATGATGGCGGTGCTCCTTCCCTTCGCCGAGTGGCTCGGTGCCCGCCACAGGCGGCTGGGCGTCGGGATCGCTGCGGCGTTGACGCTGCTGTTCGCGCTGCGCGGATTCGAGCTCTGGCGGGAGGATTGGGCGGCCATCCGCGACTGCGACCGCTCCCAACCCCTGGGCTCCAGTCCCTGCTTCAACGAGGACGCCCGGGCCTTCTTCCGCCTGGCGGAACGATCGGCGGCCGTGGTTCCGCCCGACGGGGTCGTCCTGACCGCCCGTGAGGCAACGTATGCCTATTACAGCGGGCGGACCGCCTGGTACCTCAACACGGCGTTCAGCCCCGACAGCCTGACCATCCTCCCCGGGCTGAGACAGCGCGGGATCGGCTGGGTACTGCTTGGTCACACCCACACCTCGGAACCGAGGGCACTTGCGCCGGCGCTCGCGCATGGCTGTGACCGGCTCGACCTCGCGCTCGTGGAGGCACCCCGGAGCGCGCTGTTCCGGATCCGGCCTGAGGCCGAGGGACCGGGGGACGGTCAGGCCTGTCGGGCGCTCGAGGCCTACCGGGCGGACTCGACCCCGGTGCCGACTTCCCGGAAATGACCGACTCTGTGGCTCTTCGCCTCCCTCCCGGGCCGCCGCAGAGGTGTGGCGCGGCGTCCCCGCCGGCCCATCGCTCGGGGTGATATTGCAAGTCGTTTCCCGACAAAGACATACCTTCATCACGACCAGTGGAATCCCGTGGCCGGCAGCCTCCGGTAGGGCTGGCACCACACTTGCCCGCCAAGTGCGGCAACATCCTGCAACTTCCAACACGATCTGGAGTTCGGCTATTGACCACCGGGACCCCATCAGCCGTCCGCGGCAGCGACAGCGAGCCGTCGCCCGGGCTCCCCGTGCCAAGCGTGGGGGTGGGGGTCATTGCCATCGGGACCCGGGCGGAGCTGGTCGGACTGCTGTCGGCGCTGGTGCCGGCGTGCCAGGAGTACCAGGTCGAGCTGGTCGTGGTGGTCCGGCGCGAGTCCGATGCGGCGGGGGAGACCGGGGTGCGGGTCTGCGTGGCGGGTGCGGAGGCCAGCGAGGGGGATCTCCGCCGACGGGCGCTGGAGGAGCTGCCCACCGACATCGTGGTCCTCACCAGCGATGCCGAACCCCTGGTCGCCGACTGGTCGGCGGCGCTGCCCCGGCTTGCCCAGCTTGTGGTGAGCCGGGAGGACGAGGTGCCGGCCGCCGACTGGATCGGGGTATTGCAGCGGCACGCCGCTCCCGAGCCCGAGGCCTGAGGATCGGCGGGGGGACGCCATGAACGCACCCGCCCTGTCCGTGGTGGTGCCGTCGGTCAACGGCTTTGCGGACCTGGAGCGGGCGCTGGAGGCGCTGGAGCGGGAGCGAGTCCGGACGGCGCTGGAGGTCCTGGTGCCGGACCGACTCGGCGCGGCGCTGCGGGCGCAGGTGGCACGGCGGTTTCCCTGGGCGACCGTCCTGCCGGCCGCGCCGGAGGCTACGATTCCGGAGCTCCGGGCGCTGGGGTTCCGGGCGGCATCGGCGCCGGCGGTCGCGGTGATCGAGGACCATGTGCTGGTGCCCCCGGGCTGGTCCGCGGCGATGCTGGCGGCCCTCGCGGGCGGCGCGGACGCCGTTGGGGGTGCGGTGGAGAACGCGGCGACCGAGACGGTGGTCGACTGGGCTGCGTTCCTGTGCGAGTACAGCCAGCTGCTGCCGCCCCTGCCGGCCGGTCCGGTGGCGGGGCTCACCGGGAACAACACCGCGTACCGGCGCGAGGCGCTGGCGGCGACGCGCCCGGCGTGGGAGGCGGGACGGTGGGAGGACCACCTGCACGCCGCCCTCCGGACGGCGGGCGGCCGGCTGGTGCAGCACCCGGAAATCGTGGTGGGCCACCGCAAGCACTACACGGTGGCGGAGTATACCGGGCAGCGCTTCCTGTTTGCGCGGGCCTGGGCAGGAATGCGGGCGCGGGAGTGGTCTCCCGGGCGCCGCGCCGGGATCGGCCTCCTGGCGCTGGCCCTGCCGCTGGTGTTGTACGTCCGGATCGTCCGGACGGTGTGGCGCAAGCGGCGGCACCGGGGGGAGCTGGTGCGTGCGCTGCCGCTGCTGGTCCTGTTCGTCTGTGCCTGGGGATTGGGCGAGGTCACCGGGTATCTCGCCGGGGCGGGGCAGGCGCTCCGCCGGGTGCGCTGACCCGCCTCGTCCGGGGTCCCGTTTCGTTCTTCTGATCGGAGTCGCGATGTCGTCCGAGCAAGTCGCACCGCGCGTGGTCACCCAGCTCAAGCCCGGGGACCGCACCGTCGTCATCGGGGCGGGCCCCGCCGGGCTCACCGCGGCCTACCTGCTGTCCAAGCAGGGCCACCGGGTGACGGTGCTCGAGGCGGATGACATCGTCGGCGGCATCTCCCGCACCGCCCAGTACAAGGGCTACCGCTTCGACATCGGCGGTCACCGCTTCTTTACCAAGATCAAGCCGGTCGAGGATCTCTGGTACGAGATCCTGGGCGAGGACTTCATCTCGGTGCCGCGGCTGTCCCGCATCCACTACGACGGCAAGTTCTTCGACTACCCGCTCAAGGCGATGAACGCCCTCCGCGGCCTCGGGCTGTGGAACGCGGTCACGATCATGCTGAGCTACCTGCGCTGGCACTGGTGGCCCAATCCGGTCGAGGAGAACTTCGAGCAGTGGGTCACCAACCGGTTCGGCAAGAAGCTCTACTCGATCTTCTTCAAGACCTACACCGAGAAGGTGTGGGGCATCCCGTGCACCGAGATCCGGGCCGAGTGGGCGGCGCAGCGGATCCAGGGGCTGTCCCTCGCCAAGGCGATCCTGAGCGCGGCGAACCTCAACCGGCGCTCCGACAGCATCAAGACCCTCATCAATGAATTCCAGTATCCCCGCCTTGGCCCCGGCCAGATGTGGGAAACCTGCACCGACCGGATCCGGGGCATGGGCAACGAGGTCCTGCTGCGGCACTACGCCCACGCCATCGAGCTGCGGGGCGGCCAGGTGGTCGCGGTCCGGGCCAGGACCGACCAGGGGGAGGCGCGCTTCGAGTGCGAGCACGTCATCAACACCTCGGCGGTGCGCTCCCTGGTGCGGGCGCTCGAGCCGGCGGTCCCCGCCCCCGTGGCGGCGGCCGCGGAGGGGCTCAAGTACCGGGACTTCCTGGTGGTCGCCCTGATGCTCGAGGCGCGCGACCTCTTCCCCGACAACTGGATCTACATCCACACCCCGGGGGTCAAGGTCGGCCGGATCCAGAACTTCAACAACTGGAGCCAGGCGATGGTCCCCGTCGAGGGGCACACCTGCCTCGGGCTCGAGTACTTCTGCTTCAAGGGCGACGGGCTGTGGGAGTCGAAGGACGCGGACCTGGTGAAGCTGGCCACCGAGGAGTTCCTCTCCCTCGGCCTTGCCCCGGCGAACACCAAGGTGGTGGATGGCGCGGTGATCCGGATGCCCAAGGCCTATCCCATCTATGACTCCGCCTACCGCGGGCACCTCGACACGGTGCGGGCCCACATCGACGCCATCCCCAACCTCCACACCGTGGGCCGGAACGGGATGCACAAGTACAACAACGCCGACCACTCGATGCTCACCGCGATGTTCGCGCTGGAAAACATGCGCGGCGCGAAGCACGACGTCTGGGCCGTGAACACCGACTACGAGTACCACGAGGAACAGAAGGTGGAGGAGCAGCAGATCGGCGGGCGGGCCGGGGCGGCCGCCGCGGCCGCGGGCTGAGGGATGCGGATCGGGGTGGACGCCACCAGCTGGGCCAATGGACGGGGCTACGGGCGCTTCACGCGGCACCTGCTCCCGGCGATGGTCCGGCGGGCGCCGGCGGACGAGTTCGTCTGCTTCCTCGATCCCGCCTCGGCCGCGACGTTCACCCTCGAGGCGCCGAACCTGCGCCGGGTGGTCGTGGCGCAGGGGACGGCGCCCACGGCCGCCGCGGCGGCCGAGGGGTACCGGGCGCCGCTCGACATGCTGCGGCTGACCCGGGCCGTGTGGCGGGAGCGGACCGATGTGTTCTGGTCCCCCACGGTCTACACCTACTTCCCCCTGCCACCCGGGCAGCGGGCGGTGGTGACGGTGCACGACACGATCGCCGAGCGGTTCCCGGAGCTCACCCTCCCGAGCCCCCGGGCCCGGCTCTTCTGGAAACTCAAGGTGCGCCTGGCGCTGGCGCAGTCGCGCCTGGTGCTCACCGTGTCGGAGTACTCGGCGGCCGAGATCGCCCGGGTGCTCGGGGTGGATCCGGCCCGGATCCGGGTCACCGTCGAGGCGCCGGCCGAGGCCTTCCAGCCGAGCGAGGCGCCGGAGCGGAGCGTGGCGGCGGCGGGGCGGGTGGGAGTCCCCGCCGGCGGGCGGTGGTTCACCTATGTGGGCGGGTTCAACCCCCACAAGCATGTGGATGTGATCGTGCGGGCCCACGCCGCGGTAAGCCGCGGCATGGCCACGCCCCCGTACCTGCTGCTGGTCGGCACGGTGGACAAGGACGTGTTTCACGGCGACCAGGCGAACATCCGCCGGGCGATCGCCGCGGCGGGAACTGAGGCCCTGGTGCACTGGACGGGATTCGTGCCGGACGAGGAACTGCGGCACCTGCACAGCGGCGCGGTCGCGCTGCTGCTCCCCTCGGCCTGTGAGGGATTCGGGTTGCCCGCGGTCGAGGCAGCGGCGTGCGGCACCGCGGTCATCGCGACCACGGCAAGCCCGCTGCCCGGGCTGCTCGCCGGCGGCGGGATCTTCATCCCGCCCGGGGACGAAGGCGCCCTGGCCGACGCGATGCGCCGCCTGCTCACTGACGAGCCGGCCCGGCGCGGCCTGGCCACGACGGCCCGGGAACGCGCGGCGCTCCTCTCGTGGGACCGGGGCGCCGAGCTGGCGCTTGGGGCGCTGCGGGAGGCGGCGGCATGAGCGGCCTCCGGTTCGGCTTCCTGACGACGTTCTACCCGCCGCACAACTTCGGCGGGGACGGGATCGGGATCCAGCGGCTGGCCCGGGGGCTGGTCCGGGCGGGCCACCAGGTGACGGTGATCCACGACGTGGACGCCTACAACGCGCTGCACCCGGGTCCGGAGCCGGGCCCGCAGCCGGAACCGGAGGGGCTCGAGGTCATCGGGCTCCGGAGCGGGATGGGCACCCTGAGCCCGCTGCTGACCCAGCAGCTGGGGCGGCCGGTGCTGAATGGCGGGCGGATCACGCGGCTGCTGGACGAGCGGAAGTTCGACGTCATCAACTTCCACAACATCTCGCTCGTCGGCGGGCCCGGGATCCTCAAGTATGGCCGGGCGCTCAAGCTGTACATGGCACACGAGCACTGGCTGGTCTGTCCCAGCCACGTATTGTGGCGCCACAACCGGGAGCTGTGCACCGGGCGCGAGTGCCTCAAGTGCGAGCTGACCTACCGCCGGCCGCCGCAGCTCTGGCGCCGCACCGGCTACCTGGAGCGGGAGCTGCACCACGTGGACGCGTTCATCGCGATGAGCGAGTTCAGCCGGCAGAAGCACCGGGAGTTCGGCTTCCCGCGGGAGATGGAGGTGCTGCCCTACTTCCTGCCCGATCCGGAGCCGGCGGGCGCGCGGGTCGGCGGCGCGGCGCCGCATGCGCGGCCCTACTTCCTGTTCGTGGGGCGGCTGGAGAAGATCAAGGGGCTGGACGACGTGATCCCCGTCTTCCGGGACTATCCCGGGGCGGACCTCGTCATCGCCGGCGATGGCGAGTACGGTGCCACCCTCCGGGCCCTCGGGGAGGGGATGCCCAACGTCCGGTTCCTGGGGCGGGTGCCGCTGGAGGAACTGCGGCGCTACTACGAGCACGCCATCGGGCTGATCGTGCCGAGTGTCTGCTTCGAGACCTTCGGCATCATCCTGATCGAGGCATTCCGGCAGGGCACGCCGGTGATCGCCCGGCGGATCGGGCCGTTCCCCGAGATCGTCGAGACCAGCGGGGGCGGGGAGCTGTTCGGCACCCGCGACGAGCTGGTGGCCGCCATGCGGCGGCTGCAGGAGGACCCGGCGCGGCGGGCGCGGCTGGCCGCGGCGGGATACGCCGCTTTCGTCTCCCGCTGGAGCGAGCGGGCGGTGGTGCCGCAGTACCTGGACATCGTGGCCCGCGCCGCGGAGCGCAAGGGTGACCGGGACGTACTCTCGAAGCTGGGAAAGGTGGCGGCATGAAAGTCTTCATCACGGGCGGCGCCGGGTTCATCGGCTCGCACCTCGCGGAACGGCTCCTCGACCGGGGGGACCGGGTGCTGGTCCTCGACGACCTCTCAACCGGCACGATGGACAACATCCAGCACCTGATCGGCCGGCCCGGCTTCGAGTACCGGATCGGCTCGGCGCTGGACCTGCCGCTCGTGACCGAGTGCGTGGACCGCTGCGACGTCACCGTGCACCTGGCGGCGGCGGTCGGGGTCCGGCTCATCGTGGAGCGCCCGGTCCACACCATCGAGACCAACGTCGGCTGCACCGAGACGGTGCTGGACGCCGCGGCCAAGAAGCAGAAGCTGGTGTTCGTCGCCAGCACCTCCGAGGTCTACGGCAAGAGCGGCAAGATCCCCTTCAGCGAGGAGGACGACCTGCAGCTCGGCCCGACCAGCCACAGCCGCTGGGCCTACGCCTGCTCCAAGGCGCTGGATGAGTGGCTCGCGCTGGCCTACCTGCGGGAGAAGAAGGTGCCGGTGGTGGTGGCCCGCTTCTTCAATACGGTGGGGCCGCGCCAGACCGGGCGCTACGGCATGGTGCTCCCGAACTTCGTCTCCCAGGCGCTGGCCGGGGAGCCGATCACCGTGTTCGGCACCGGGACCCAGTCCCGCTGCTTCGGCCACGTGTTCGACGCGGTCGAGGCGATCCTCCGGCTCATCGCGGCCCCGGCGGCCGTGGGCCAGGTGGTCAACGTGGGGAACGACGAGGAAGTGACCATCCTGCAGCTGGCCGAACGGGTGCGCGAGGCGACGGGCTCGAGCTCCGAGATCCGGCTGGTGCCCTACAGCGAGGCGTATCCGGAGGGGTTCGAGGACATGCACCGCCGGGTGCCCGACGTGCGCAAGCTGGAGCGGATGATCGGCTTCCGGCCGCGGACGCCGCTGGCACAGATCATCGCGGACGTGGTGGCGGACCAGCGGGCGAGGCTGGCGGCGCGGTAGGGGGGCGGGGCTGTGCCCCGCCTCCACCGCGCCCCAGGGAACCGGACGGATTGATGCGGGCGATCCTGACGTACCACAGCCTGGATGACTCCGGGTCGCCGATCTCGGTGGCGCCGGAGGTGTTCCGCCGGCAGGTGGCGTGGCTCGGGTCGGGTCGGGTGCGGGTGGTGCCGCTGGCGGAGCTGGTGGCGCTGCCACCGGCATCGGACGCGGTGGCGATCACCTTCGACGACGCCTTCCAGAACTTCGTCGAGGTGGCGGCGCCCCTCCTCACCGAGCGGCGATTGCCGGTCACCCTGTTCGTGGTGCCGGGCCATGTGGGGAAGGACAATGCGTGGGGCGGGGTGCGCCACGCCCGGATACCCACTCTGCCGCTCGCGGACTGGGGCGCGCTGGGGCGGCTGGCGGAGGCGGGGGTGACGCTCGGGGCGCACACCCGGACCCACCCGCACCTGACCCGGCTGCCCGACGCGGCGCTGACCGAGGAACTGGGCGGGGCGCAGGAGAGTATCCGCCGGGAGACCGGACAGGCGGCCGCGGAGGTGGCGTATCCGTACGGCGACGGTGACGCACGGGTGTTCGCCGCCGCCGCGGCCTGGTACCGGCTGGGCGTGACGACCGAGCTGCGCGGGCTCGCGGCGGCAGAGCAGCCGCTGGCGCTGCCGCGGCTCGACATGTTCTACCTCCGGCGCCCCGGGCAGCTCGAGGCCTGGGGGAGTGCCCGGTTCGCCGGGCGGCTGTGGCTCCGGGCGCAGGCCCGGAAGGTCCGGAGCACTCTGGCAACGGTTGGAGGAGGCTGGTGAGAGCGGAACATCCCCTGCTGTCGGTGATCGTCCCGGCGTTCAACGGGATCCGGGTGCTGCCCCGGGCGCTTGCCGCGCTCGTGGCCAGCGACCTGCCCCGCGCCTGCTGGGAGCTGATCGTCGTGGATGATGGCAGCACCGATGACACCGCGGCGCTGGCGTCGGGCTGGGCGGACCTGGTGATCCGGATTCCCGGCGCCCCGCACGGCCCCGGCTACGCCCGGAACCGGGGGGTCGAGGCGGCGCGCGGGGAGGTGGTGGTCTTCGTGGACGCCGATGTCGTGGTCCACGCCGACACCCTCCGGCGGATCGCCTGGGTGTTCGCCCGGGACCCGGACCTGGGCGCGCTGTTCGGCTCGTACGATGACCGGCCGCCGGCGCCGGGGGTGGTGTCGCGCTACCGCAACCTGCTGCACCACTGGCATCACCAGCAGAACCCCGGCGAGGCGGAGACCTTCTGGGCCGGCTGCGGGGCGGTGCGGCGGCGGGTCTTCCTGGACGCCGGGAAGTTCGACGAATGGCACTACCGGCGGCCCAGCATCGAGGATATCGAGCTGGGGCACCGGGTGGTGCTGATCGGGAAGCGGATCGTGCTGCGCCCCGAGATCCAGTGCGCCCACCTCAAGCAGTGGTCGCTGTGGAACGTGGTGCGGACCGACGTGAAGGACCGGGGCATCCCGTGGATGCGGCTGCTGCTGCAGGAGGGGAAGCTGGGCCAGCGGCGCTCCCTCAACCTGAAGCCGATCGAGAAGATCAACACGGCCATGGTCGGGCTGGCGCTGCTCGCGATCCTGCTGGCGGCCGTGCTCCTCGACCCGCGGTTCCTGCTCGTCGCGGGCGCCGCGGTGGCGTTCGTGGGAGCCACCAACCTGCCGTTCTACCGGTTCCTGGCCAGGGCGGGGGGGCCCGGGTTTGCGCTGGCGTCCTTCCCGATCCACCTGCTCTACTATGTGCTGAACGGGATCTGCGCCTCCGGTGGCTGGGTCGCGCACCACGTGATGGGCGAGCCGATGCCCGAGGCGGCGGTGCAGGCCTACGCCGAGGTCGGAGTGCGCCGCTGGCCGCCGGTTCCGGCCCGTGCCCCTATCGGCGCCTGGGCGCCCCGGTAGGAACATGGCTCCGCTATCTTTCCCGGGTTCCCCATGACGGAGGCCCTGATGTCCCGCCCTCGCCGGTCGACGCCGATGGACGGTTCGCTGCCGCCCGCGCTCGCGCTCGCCTTCTCGCCGCTGCACAAGCGGGCCTTCGGGCTTGCGGTGGGCGCGGCGCTCGGGCTCCTGATCGCGGGGTTCACGGCGATCTACGTGCTCCGCGCCGCCCCGGGCGAACTGCCCGAAATGGCGCTGCTCCGGAACTACTTCGCCGGCTATACCCCGACCCCGGCCGGCATCCTGGTGGGCGGACTGTGGGGGCTGTTCGTCGGCTTCGTGGGCGGCTGGTTCTTCGCCTTCTGCCGCAACCTGGCCGTGGCCATCTCCGTGTTCGTCATCCGCGCCAAGGCGGAACTGAACCAGACCGCCGATTTCATGGATCACATCTGACCCGGACCGCACCGATGGATCAGAACGAGAAGGACCTGAACGACGTCATCCTGCGCCTGAACGGGCGCTCCTGGGGCATCGCGTCCGGCCTGCTGCTCGGCGTGGGGCTGTTCCTCGCCACCAACATCCTGGTGCTCAAGGGCGGCCCCGAGGTGGGCAAGCACCTGGGGCTGCTGCGGGTGTTCTTCCCCGGGTACTCGGTCACCTTCGTCGGCAGCATCATCGGCTTCATCTACGCCTTCGTGCTGGGGTATGCCCTCGGGCGGGTGGTGGGGACGGTGTACAACCGCCTGGTGGCGGCGCGGTAGGCGGCGGCATGAAGAGCACCACCGAGGCGCTGTCGCGGGGGACCGTGCTCGGCGCGTGGCTCCGGCTGCTCCGGCCCCAGCAGTGGGTCAAGAACGCCTTCGTGCTCACCCCGCTGGTGTTCTCGGGCCGGTTCACGGACCTGCGGTCGGTGGAGCAGGCGCTCGCGGCGTTCGTGGCGTTCTGCCTGGTGGCGAGCGGGGTGTACGCCGGCAACGACGTGGTGGACCGCCACGCCGACCGGGCGCACCCCACCAAGCGGCACCGTCCGGTGGCGGCGGGGGTCATCCCGGTGGGCGGCGCGCTGGCGGTGGCGCTCACCTGCGTGGGGCTGGCGCTGGCCATCGCGCTCGCGGTGCACCCCGCGCTGGCGGCGATCATCGCCACCTACCTGGGCCTGAACGTGCTGTACACGCTCTGGCTCAAGCGGGTGGTGCTGCTGGACGTCTTCACCATCGCGGCCTTCTTCGTGCTGCGGCTGCTGGCCGGGGCCACCGCCATCGCGGTGGCCCCGTCCATCTGGCTGCTCCTCTGCGGGGGGCTGCTGGCGCTGTACCTGGGCTTTGCCAAGCGGCGGCACGAGCTGCTGCTGCTGGGCCAGCAGTCCGGCGAACACCGGAGCGTGCTGACCGAATACAGCCCGATGTTTCTGGATCAGATGTCCACCGTGCTGCTGTCCGTGACGGTGGTGTCATACATCATGTATACCGTGTCGCAGGAGAAGCTGGCCGAGGTGGGATCCTACGCCCTGACCGGGAGCACCGTCTTCGTGCTCTACGGGGTGTTCCGCTACCTCTACCTGGTGCACCAGCGCCAGGGGGGGAGCCCCACCGAGACCCTGCTCACCGACCGCTCGCTCATCGCGGCGGTGCTGCTGTGGTTCGGATACTGCGCCCTGGTGATCTACCGCCCGTTCTGAGCCTGGGAGCGGCGGCTATCGTGAAGTCCGGCAACGTCTTGAAGGGCCTCGCCGGAGCCCGTAACATGGCATGGCTATTGCACTTGGGCCGTGTCACCGTGGGCTCTCGTCGGGGGTCCATTATCCACCCCTTGTCGCGCCAAAGGCAGGTACCCGTGCACACCCCAATGCTCGCCGCCCAGCTGGCCCTGTATGTCGGTCCCGATCAGCTGCTGCCGTTGACCTCCATCCTCGGCGCCATCGGTGGCGCCCTCATGATCTTCTGGCGCCAGGTCACCGGCTTCTTCAAGAAGATCTTCAAGCGCACCGCCAACTAGCCCGGATCGGTTGCCCGTCATGACGACCTCGACCCTGCCCGCCCCGGCCCCCGGCCTCCGGCCGGAGGACGCGATGAAGGAACGGATGAACATCGTGATCGGTGGGCACGTGGATCACGGCAAGAGCACGGTCGTCGGCCGGCTGCTCGCGGACACGGGGTCCCTCCCCGAGGGCAAGCTCCAGGCGGTCAAGGCGCTGTGCGAGCGCACGGCCAAGCCGTTCGAGTACGCCTTCCTGCTCGACGCCCTCAAGGACGAGCAGGCGCAGGGGATCACGATTGACGCGGCCCGGGTGTTCTTCAACACGGCCAAGCGGCATTACATCATCATCGATGCCCCCGGCCACATCGAATTCCTCAAGAACATGATCACCGGCGCCTCGCGGGCCGAGGCGGCCCTGCTGGTGATCGACGCGAAGGAGGGGGTGCAGGAGAACAGCCGGCGCCACGGCTACATGATGTCGATGCTGGGCATCAAGCAGCTGGCGATCCTGGTGAACAAGATGGACCTGGTGCAGTACAGCCAGGCCCATTTCAACGGCATCGTCAAGGAGTACAGCGCCTTCCTGGCCCAGATCGGGGTCCACCCGGCCTGCTTCATCCCCGCGGCCGGCCGCGAGGGCGATAACATCGCCACCCGTTCCGCGGCGATGCCGTGGTACGACGGGCCCACCGTGCTGGAGGCGCTCGACCAGTTTCACACCGAGCGGCCGGCCCTCGACAAGCCGTTCCGCATGCCGGTGCAGGACGTCTACAAGTTCACCGCGCAGGGGGACGACCGGCGCATCGTCTCCGGCACTATCGAGACCGGCGTGGTCCGGGTCGGGGACGAGGTCGTCTTCTATCCCTCGGGCAAGAAGAGCCGGGTGAAGACCATCGAGGCCTTCAACCGCCCGCCCCAGGCGGAGGCGTTCGCCGGTCAGGCCGCCGGCTTCACCCTGGCCGAGCAGATCTACGTCTCCCGCGGGGAGATCGCCACGATCGCCGGCCAGGACAAGCCCGAGGTCACCACCCGCATCCGGGTGAGCCTCTTCTGGCTGGGCAAGAGCCCGCTGGTGAAGAAGCGGGACTACCTGCTCAAGGTGGGCACCGCCCGGGTCCCCTGCCGGCTGGAGGAGGTGCACCGGGTCATCGACGCCTCCAACCTGAACGCCAGCGAGGCAAAGGACCGGATCGACCGCCATGACGTGGCGGAGTGCACCCTCAAGCTGAACCGCGCCGCGGCCTTCGACCTGGCGGACGAGCTGGCGGCCACCAGCCGCTTCGTCCTCGTGGACGACTACGAGATCCGCGGCGGCGGCATCGTCCGCGAGGCGCTGGCGGACCGGCAGTCGGACATCCGCGAAAAGGTGATGCTCCGGAACTTCAAGTGGGAGCCGAGCATCATCCCGCCGGAACGGCGGGCGGAGAAGTACAGCCAGAAGGCCTCGCTCATCCTGATCACCGGCGCCCGCGACGCCGACCGGAAGACGCTCGCCAAGGACCTCGAGTCCCGGCTGTTCGAGGACGGGCGGGTGGTGTACTTCGTGGGCATGGCGAACGTGGTCTACGGGGTGGACGCGGATATCGCCCGCAAGGCGGAGAACCGGCAGGAGCACCTGCGCCGCCTGGGCGAGGTCTCCAACATGATGCTCGACGCCGGGGCCATCCTGATCGTCACGGCGCAGGAGCTCTCCCAGGAAGACCTCGAGGTCGTCAAGACCGCCGTGGATCCGGACCGGATCGAGCTGGTCTGGGTGGGCGATCACGTCACCACCGACGTGAGCTACGACATGATCCTGGGCGACCAGGAGGCCGCGTCGGACGGCGTCGACCGGATCAAGCGCCTGCTCCAGGACAAGGGCATCCTCTTCCGTCCATGGTGAGCGACCCTTCCCGCCCGACCGGCGCGGCGCCGGCCTCTGCCGCGACGCTCTGGCTGGCGGGACTCGCCGCGGGGCTCCTCACCGGCCTGGGAGAGGTGCTGTACCACGTCTGGCGCACCCAGACCCGCACCTCGGATGGGCTCGGGCCCCACATGGCGTGGATGGCCCCGCTCTCCAACCTGCTCTGGTTCCTCCCGCTGGCCGGCCTGCTGGTGCTCGGGCGCCGCCGGATCCCGCTGCCGATCGCGATCGGGCTCCTGGCCGGGCTCCTCACGCTCTGCCTGCTGTACCTCCGTCCCCGGCTCTACGACCTCACCGCGCTGCTGATCGCCACCGGCGTCGGGGTCCAGGTGGCGCGTCTCACCCGCGGCCGGACCGCGGGGGTGGCTCGCTGGGCTCCGCGCCTGGCGCCCGCGCTGCTTCTGCTCGTCGCCCTCCTCGGCGGCGGGGTGGCGCTCCGGGAGTGGCGGGCCGAGCGGCGGGCACTGGCCGCGCTGCCGCCACCGTCGGGGAAGACCAACGTGCTGCTGCTGGTGCTCGACACCGTGCGCGCCATGGAGCTGTCGGTCTACGGCTTCGACCGGCCCACCACCCCGGCGATGGAGAAGTGGGCCCGGGAGGGCGTGGTCTTCGAGCGGGCATTCTCCACCTCCCCCTGGACCCTCCCCGGGCACGCCAGCCTCTTCACCGGGCGGTGGGCCCACGAGCTCTCGGCCCGCTGGGACCGGCCGCTCGACCCCACGACGCCCACCCTCGCCGAGGCGCTGCGGGACCGTGGCTACCTGACGGCCGGGTTCATCGCCAACCTGCTCTACGTGAGCCGGGACTGGGGGCTGGCCCGCGGCTTCGCGCATTACGAGGACCACCCCTTCACGCCGGGGGAGTTTCTGGTCAGCTCGTCCCTGGGCCGGAAGCTCACCGGGAGCAAGGGGCTGCGCCGCCTGCTGGATCACCACGAGATGAGCGGCCGGAAGAGCGCCGGGGACCTGCACCGGGACCTGCTGGCCTGGCTCGACCGGCAGCCGGAGGGGCGGCCCTTCTTTGCGTTCCTCAACTACTATGACGCCCACCAGCCCTACCTCCCCGAGGCGGCCTGGGACGCGCAATTCGCCACCGGTACCCAGCCGCGGGCGCACAATTACCACTACTACCTGCACGAGGTGGGCTACGACAACCGGCACAAGTTCACGCCGGAGGAGTTTGCCCGCGAGCGGGAGGCCTACCAGGCCACCATCGCGTATGTGGACCACCAGCTCGACTCGCTCCTCACCGCGCTCCAGGCGCGCGGGATCCTGGACCAGACCCTGGTGATCATCACCTCGGATCATGGCGAGCATTTCGGGGAGTACGGCCTCAAGGGCCACGGCAACAGTCTGTATACCCAGCTCACCCAGGTGCCGCTGCTGGTGCGCTATCCCGCCGCGCTGCCGGCCGGGGCGCGGGTGGCGCAGCCGGTCTCGCTCCGGGACGTGCCGGCCATGGTCCTGGAGCTGACGGGGGCCCCGGCGGGGACGCTGCCGGGCCGTTCGCTGCTGCGGTTCTTCGGCTCCGCCCCGGATACGGCCCCGGAACCGGTCCTCATGAGCGTCGAGCGGGAGAACGGGGATTTCTACCGCGCCATCGCGCACGGCCGGCACCATCTCGTGGAGATGACCAAGGGGGGCGGGTTCTTCGACCTCCACGACGATCCGCTCGAGACCGCCGACCGCTCCGCCGACTCGACCCTCGCCGCCCGCCGCGCGGAGCTGGTGCAGCTGCTGGATTCGCTGCTGCCGGCACGGCCCCGCAAGGCCAGGGGGGCACGGTGAACGCGGCGGCCACGCGGGTCACGGTCTCGCCGGACGCGATGGTCCGCCTGGCGGAGATCGCGGTGGAGGCGGGACGCGCCACGCTGGCCCACTATCACGCCGACGTGACGGTGGAGCAGAAGGGCGACAAGGGCCCCGTCACCGCGGCTGACCACGCGGCCCACGCCGTGATCGCGCGGGCGCTGGCCGGCTGGGACCCGGCGGTCCCGGTCATCTCCGAGGAGGCCGAACTCCCGGCCTACGATACCCGCCGCGCGTGGACCCGCTTCTGGCTGGTGGACCCGCTCGACGGGACCAAGGAGTTCATCCAGCGCAACGGGGAGTTCACCGTCAACATCGCCCTGATCGAGGGCGGGGTGCCGGTGCTCGGCGTGATCTACGCCCCGGCCCTCGACCTGCTGTACTACGCGGGGCAGGGCCTCGGCTCGTGGAAGCGGGAGGGGGGCGGCGCCCCGGTGCGCATCACCAGCCGCCCGCCGCTGCCGCAGCATGCGCTGCGGGTGGCGGAGAGCCGCTCGCACCCCTCGAAGGAGCTCGAGGCGTACCTCCAGACCATCCGGGTGGCGGAACGGGTGCCGGCGGGGAGCTCGCTCAAGTTCTGCTGGGTGGCGGAAGGGAAGGCGGATATCTACCCGCGGCTGGGCCCCACCATGGAGTGGGACGTGGCCGCGGGGGACTGCATCTTTCGCAACTCCGGGCTGCGGGGGCCGCGGGCCTCGACCTTGGTGTACAACCAGCCGGAGCTCCGGAACCCGGGCTTCGTCATCGGCCTGGCGGACAGCGAACTCGAGACCGGGAGCGCCGCCGGGCGGGTGGTCTGGTTCACCGGCCTCTCCGGGTCCGGCAAGAGCACGATCGCGCGGCGGGTGGTGGACGCGCTCGAGGCGCGAGGGGAGCCGGTCGAATACCTGGATGGCGACGCCATCCGGGACATCTTTCCCGCCACCGGCTTCACCCGCCCGGAACGGGACGCGCACATCCGGCGGGTCGGCTGGGTGGCGAGCCGGCTGGAGCGCCACGGGGTGACGGTAATCGCCTCGCTGGTCTCGCCCTATGAGGAGTCGCGCGCGTTCGTGCGCACGCTGGCGCGCCACTTCAGCCTGATCTGGATCTCGACGCCGTTCGACGAGTGCGCGCGGCGGGACGTGAAGGGTTTGTACGCCCGGGCGCTCCGGGGAGAGATCCAGCACTTCACCGGGCTCGACGACCCGTTCGAGCCCCCGGCCGCGCCCGACCTGACGCTGGATACCACGCACCTGCCGGTGGACGACGCCGTTGCCCGGGTGCTACGCTACCTGGAGGAGCACCGCCCGTGACCAACACCGCCCAGACGATGGACCACCTGGACCAGCTCGAGGCCAGGAGCGTCCACATCTTCCGTGAAGCCTACGCCAACTTCAAGAGCCTCTGCATGCTCTGGTCGATCGGCAAGGATTCGACCGTGCTGCTCTGGCTGGCGCGGAAGGCCTTCTACGGCCATGTGCCGTTCCCGCTGGTACACATCGATACCTCGTTCAAGATCCCCGAGATGATCCAGTACCGGGACCGGCTGGCCGCGGAGTGGAACCTCAACCTGATCTACGGCCAGAACCTGCAGGCGCTGCAGGAGAAGCGGACCTTCCCCGACGGCGCGATCGACCGCATTGCCTGCTGCGGCGCCCTCAAGACCGAGGCGCTCAAGAAGACCCTGTCGGGGGAATGGCCGCGGTGGAAGTTCAATCACGCCAAGAAGGCCTACGAGGTCGACAAGAACAGCGAGCCGTATACCGGGGTCATCGTGGGCGCCCGGGCGGACGAGGAGGGAAGTCGCTCCAAGGAGCGCTACTTCTCGCCCCGCAACCAGCAATCCACCTGGGACGTCGGGGACCAGCCGCCCGAGTTCTGGAACCAGTACAAGACCGACTTCGCGCCGGGCACCCACCTGCGGATTCACCCGCTGCTGGACTGGACCGAGCTCAATATCTGGGAATACATCGAGCGGGAGGCGATCCCGACGGTGTCGCTGTACTACGATCACGGCACCGGCATCCGCTACCGCTCGCTGGGCTGCGGGCCCTGCACCAAGCCGGTCGAGTCCACCAGCCGGAACGTCCAGGAGATCATCGCCGAGCTCAAGACCGGCAAGTTCGCCAACATCGCCGAGCGGGCGGGGCGGGCGCAGGACAAGGACGACGGCGGCGGCCTCGAGACCCTGCGGCGCGACGGGTACATGTAGGTCCCCCGGCCGGGGGGAAGGACCGACGGGGGAAGGCGTCGTGGACGCCTTCCCCCGTTTTGCCTCCGTAGGCCCTGGTGGGCGCTATCGCCCGCTCACCCCGGCCATCAGCTCCTCGAAGTCCACCCGCTCGTAGCCGCCGCTGAAGAGCACCAGCAGCCGCTCGCGGAGCAGGGGGCTCTGGTTGGCCCGCACGAAGATGTTGTCGGCCTCCGGCTTGTCGAGCAGGGCATACCAGTTGTGGATCATCCGGAAGATGCGGGCCATGGGGAGACGGATCCGCTCCTCGTAAGCGGCGAGGCGGGCGGCGCTCAGGTCATTGGCCGCGATGCCCTCGAGGATGGCCTCCGCGGCGTAGATCCCGCCGCGCATCGCCAGGGCCACGCCGGCCGAGAAGATCGGATCCACGAACATCGAGGCATCGCCGACCAGGGCGAATCCGTTCCCGACGAAGCAGTCGTTCAGGTAGGAGATGTTGGAGATCGTCTGGACCGGCATCGTCTGCTGGGCACCCGCCAGCCACCCCCGGAGCCGGGGGCAGCTGGCCACGGCGGCATCGAAGCGGGCCTGCGGGTCCCCCCGGGAGTCCCGGTCGTGACGCGCATCGAGCACGGCGCCGACGCTCACGATGTCGTCCCGGAGCGGGATGTACCAGAGCCAGCCGCCGGGCACGGCGTGCACCTGCGTGGTGGTGGCGTAGGAGGCGGGGTGCAGCGGGTCGCCGCCTGGCGCTCCGGCCGTCGGGCGGAAGCCGCCGCGATAGTGGGCAAAGTGCGCGACCTTGTTGAGCGTCGGGTCGGGGCGCCGCCACCCCAGCTTCCGGGCCAGGAGGCAGGCCTGTCCGGTCGCGTCCACCACGGCGGAGGCGAGGATCGCCTTCGGCTCCTCGTCGTTGGGCCCCGCCAGCACCCCGACCGCCCGGTCTCCCTGGAACAGCACGTCGCGCACGGTCCACCCCTCCCGCACCACCGCCCCGGCGTCCCGGGCGTTGTGCAGCAGGATCTCGTCGAAGCGGGCCCGCTCCACGTGGAAGGTGTAGGGGCGCTCGAAGTAGTCGGGGAACTCGGCGGAACGGAATTCCAGTTCCTGCCCCTGTCCGGGCAGGCCAAAGGTGATCCCCTCCTTGCGCACGAACCCCGCGGCCTCGATCTCGGGGGTGACCCCCAGGCGATTGGTGAGCTCCCAGATGACGGGGAGGAGCGACTCGCCCACGTGGTAGCGGGGGAAATGCTCCCGCTCGAGGACCAGCACCTTGAGGCCGCCTCGTGCCATGATGGTCGCGGCGCTGCTCCCGGCGGGGCCTCCGCCTACCACCACGACGTCCACCTGCTCGACCCGGTCGCCTCCCACCCGCGGCGCCGGGGTGGCGGGCCGGAGGCTCAGGGTCGACGGGTGGATCCGGTCCTCCGGGGTCGGACTCGGCGCGGCCGGATCCTGCGGTGCCGGGGCCGCGTCGTCGCGGAGCAGGTCGAGGGTGCTCATGCCCAGCTCGCGCAGGATCCGCTCCTTGAGCCGGACCAGCGCCGGGTGGGTGAGCAGCCGCGGCTGGGGGACGTCCACCGTGACGATGGCCTGGACCCGGGCGGGGCGCGGGGAGATCACGACGATCCGGTCCGCGAGGTGCAGCGCCTCCTCGACGTCGTGGGTCACCAGGATGCAGGTATGCTTGTCCCGGGCGAGGATCTCGATCAGCTCGGTGCGCATGCGCATCCGGGTCAGGGCGTCGAGGGCGCCGAACGGCTCGTCCATGTAGAGAATATCCGGCCGCGCCATCAGCGCCCGGGCAAACTCCACCCGCTGCAGCATCCCGCCCGAAAGCTGGTGGGGCCAGGTTTCCTCGAACCCCCGCAGCCCCACGAAGTCGATATAGTGGGTGAGCCGGCGTTCGGATTCCGCCGGGGGGAGGAGCCGCGCCGCGAATTCGAGGTTTTGCCGGACCGTCATCCAGGGAAAGACGCTGCCTCGCTGGGTGATCAGGACTCCGCCCGGTCCCGGCTCGGTGATCGGGGCGCCGTCGAGGAGGATGGTGCCGTCACTCGGCCGCTCGAAGCCGGCGAGCAGGTTGAGCAGGGTGGACTTGCCGCAGCCCGAGGGACCGACCAGGGCGATGAACTCCCGCTCCGCGACCTCCAGGCTCACGTCTTCCACCGCGAGGAACGGCCCCTTGTCGGTGCGGTAGCTCTTGGAGACCCGGTCCAGGCGGAGCTTAACGGGTGCCGTCATATCGCCACCGTACCTCGTCGAGGGTTTCCAGCCGCCGCATCACCACGTCGAGGCCGAAGCCGATCAGGCCGATCATGGCCATCCCCGCCACCACCAGGTCGTACCGGGTCCCGGCGTTCCGGGCGTCAATGATCAGATACCCCAGGCCGGAATTGATGGCGACCATTTCCGCGGCGACCACCACCAGCCAGGCCACGCCCAGCCCCACCCGCATGCCGGTGATGATCTGGGGCAGCGCGGCGGGGAAGATGGCCACCCGGTAGAGCTCGAGCCCCCGGACGCCGAAGTTCCGCGCCGCCCGGACATACTGCGGCTCGACCAGCGATACCCCGGCGGCGGTCGCGACCACCACGGGGAAGAAGGAGGCGAGGAAGATCAGGAAGATGGGCGACATGTCCCCCACGCCGAACCAGAGAATCGCGATCGGGATCCAGGCGATCGGGGAGATGGGCCGGAGCAGCTGGACGATCGGGTTGAGGGCATGGCGCACCGCCGGGAACCAGCCCATCAGGCTGCCCACCGGAATGGCCACCAGCACCGCCGAGAGGTAGCCGACGCTGACCCGGAAAAGCGAGGCGGTCACGTGCTGCACCAGGGTCCCTTCCCGGAACAGCTCCCCGACGGCCAGGACCACCTGGGGCGGGGTCGGGAAGATCAGGCTGCCGGTGGCGGCGAGCCACCAGGCCCCGATGAAGGCCGCGACAATCAGGAATGGCCCAAGGCGCCTGAGCATCATTCGATCGGGATCTCCACCTGCCGGAAGTTCCGCATGAAGGTCTCATCCACGTACGTCTCGTACGGGATGGGACGGTTGATGATCTTCGCCTCCAGCGCGAGGTTCATCAGGCTGTCAAATTCGCTCCGGATCAGTCGCAGGTCGCCGTAGGTGACCCGGTCCGCCGGGCGCTCCATGACCCAGCGGATCAGCTCCGCCGCCTGGTTGAAGTAGCTCCTCCCGGAGGCCACCTCGGCCGCCGCCGTGCGATGCTCCGGGGAGTTGTCCAGCCAGTGTCCCGCCGACATCACGTGGTCCACCAGCAGCTGCACCAGCTTGGGGTTGCTCTGAATCAGCTCCTCCCGCACCGTGAGGACGCAGCAGATGTACTTGGGCCACTCGTCCCGGGTCATGTAGAGGACCCGGGCGTAGCCGGCCATCTCCGCCTTGGCGCCGAACGGCTCCCCCGTGGCGTAGGCCTCGACGGCCCCGGCCAGCAGTGCCGCCGGCATGTCCGGGGGTGGCATCTCGATGAGGGTCACGTCGCCATCCCCCAGCCCGTGGGCCCGCATCAGCTTGCGGACGAAGATGTGGTCCACCGCGAACCGGCTCGGGATCGCGATTCGTCGGCCTCGCAGGTCCGCGAAGCTCTGGTAGGGCGCATCCTGCTTGACCATGACCACCGCCCCGGAGCGGTGCCCGAGCGCCACCACCCGGACCGGAATGCCCTTGTCCGCCAGGTCCATGACCATCGGGGCGAGCATCATCGCCGCCTTGAGGTCCCCCGAGATCAGCGCTTCCTTCAGCTCCGGCCAGCCGTTGTAGCGGACGAATTCGGCCACCTGGGGCATGGTGTCAATGACGGGAGACATGTTCATCCCGGCCATGTCCATGCCTTCCATGGTCCCGCCCGACGCCATGACCATGGACAGCCCGGACTCGTCCATGCCCTGGCTCATGTCAATCGGCTTCCCATCAACGCTCATCGCCTTACAGGCGATCGGAATCGTGAGGTTTCACGTGACGGGGAGCGCGCCGATCTGCAGCAGCTCGGTGGCGCCCGAGAGTCCGCTGCGGGATTTCTGCCGCACGGTGTGGTAGACGGCGGTAATGCCGAACAGCCAGGCGACCACGGCCAGGCCGATCAGGGCCCGGTGCCGACCGCGCCGGGGGGGGACGGGTGAGGGCGTCATGGCAGCGTGCCTTCCATCGGGTACGGGGTGGGGTACTGACAGCCACTCGTCAGGTGCATATTCATAGCATGAATCATGCTCCGAATTGTACTCCCCTGCCTAAGGATTGGACACGATGGACTTCGGGTGGTCGGCCGAGCAGGTCGCGTTCCGCGCCGCGGTCGTGGATTTCGCCTCCAAGGCGCTCCGGGACGACCTCATCGCCCGGGACCGCGAGAGCCGCTTCAACCACGAACACTGGCGCCGCTGCGGCGAGTTCGGCATCCAGGGACTGCCCTTCCCGGAGCAGTACGGCGGCGGAGGGATGGACATCCTCACCACCATCCTCGCCATGGAGGCGCTCGGGTACGCCTGCCCCGACAATGGCCTGCTCTTCGGGCTGGCGGCACAGATGTGGAGCGTGCAGATGCCCATCTTCCGCTTCGGCACCGAGGCCCAGAAGCAGGCCTGGCTGCCGCAGCTCAACAGCGGCGAATGGGTCGGCGCCCACGGCATGAGCGAGCCGGACTCCGGCTCCGACGCCTTTGCGCTGCGCACCACCGCGGTGCCTGACGGCGACCACTACATCCTGAACGGCACCAAGACCTTCGTCAGCGAGGCGCCGGCGGCAGACCTGTTCGTGGTCTTCGCGACCATCGACCGCCACAAGGGCGCCCTGGGGCTGACCGCCTTCGTGATCGAGAAGGGCACCCCGGGCTTCTCGGTCGGGAAGCAGATCGAGAAGATGGGGCTCCGGACCTCCCCCATGGCCGAGCTGATCTTCGATAACTGCCGGGTCCCGGCGGCCAACCGGCTCGGGCGCGAGGGGCGCGCGGTCCAGATCTTCAACGACTCCATGGAATGGGAGCGCGGCTGCATCCTTGCCAGCAACATCGGCACCATGGAGCGGCTGCTCGAGACCTCGGCCCGGTACGTCAAGGAGCGCAAGCAGTTCGGCAAGCCGATCGGCGAATTCCAGTCGGTGGCCAATCGCCTGGTGGACATCAAGGTTCGGCTCGAGGCCGCCCGGCTGCTGCTCTACAAGGCCGCCTGGGCCAAGCAGCACGACCAGCGCCCCGGCCCCGACGCGGCCATCGCCAAGCTTTACCTGGGCGAGGCCATGGTGCAATCCTGCCTGGACGCGGTCCAGGTGCGCGGCGGGTACGGCTTCACCACCGAGTACGAGGTGGAGCGGGACCTGCGTGATGCGGTTGGCGGGACGCTCTATTCCGGGACCTCGGAGATCCAGCGCAACCTGATCGCCCGCTCGCTCGGCCTCTGAGCCGGCTGGCCGCTTCCGCCACACGAGACGCCCCCCGGTCCACCCGGGGGGCCCTCGTTGCCGGGCCGGTCCACCCGTCCCCGTGACGGGCGGGGCCGGCGCCGGCCCTCTCTCCTATCGAAGCAGGTAGCTGTCCTCCGCCTCGCCGGCGGCGGCCATGATCTGCTCCATATCCACCTTCTCGTAGCCGCCGGACAGCAGGGTGATGAACCGGTCCCGGAGCATCGGAATGGTGCGGGCCCGGCTGATGATGTTGTTGGCGTCCTGCCGCTCGAGGATCCGGTACCAGTTGTAGATCATCTTGAAGATCCGGCTCATCGGCAGCCGGATGCGGGTCTCGTAGGCCTTCAGCCGCTCGGCGCTGAAGTCGTTGGCTGCGAAGCACTCCAGGATGGTATCGGAGGCGTACACGCCGCCGCGGGTGGCGATCGTCACCCCGGCCGAGAAGATCGGGTCAATGAACATCGAGGCGTCACCGACCAGCACGAACCCGTTGCCCACGAAGCAGTCGTTCAGGTAGCTGATGTTGGCGATGGTGTGCATCTCCATCGTCTGCTCCGTGCCCGCCAGCCAGGCCCGGACCTGGACGCAGCTCGCCACGGCCTTGTCGAACCGCTCCTGGGGCGTCTCGCCGAGGCTCTTGGCGAAGCGCGCATCCAGCACCGCCCCGACGCTCACGATGTCGTTCCGGAGCGGGATGTACCAGAGCCACCCGCCGGCGATCGCGTGGATGTCGGTGGTGGTGGAGGTGGGCATCACGTTGTCCTTCGGCATGATGCTGGCCGGGTCCCGGCGCCACCCCCCGTGGAAGTGGGTGAAGTGGGCGATCTTGTTGAGCGCCGGGTCCGGGTTCCGCCAGCCGAGCTTGCGGGCGAGCAGGCAGTCGCGACCGGAGGCGTCCACCACCACCCTGGCGTAGACCGGGTGCGGGGCCTCCCCGTTCGGGCCGGCCAGAACGCCGACGGCGGTGTCCCCCTCGAACAGCGCCTCGTGCACGGTCCACTCCTGCCGGGTGTCCGCGCCGTGCTCCCGGGCGTGGTCCAGCAGGAGCTCGTCGAACCGCGCGCGCTCCACGTGATAGGCGTAGGGCCGCTCGAAGAACATCGGGTACTCCGCGGTCAGCAGGACGGTGTCCTGTTCCGCCGGGGTGTTGAACATCCCGAAGTTGATCCCCTGCTTCACCGGGAAGCCCTCGGCCTCGAGCTTGGGGCCCAGGCCCAGCCGGGTCCACAGCTCCCAGCCGCCGGGGAGGAGCGACTCGCCGATGTGAAAGCGGGGGAACTTCTCCCGTTCGAAGACCACCACCCGCTTGCCGGCCCTGGCCAGCATGGTGGCGGTGGAGGATCCGCCGGGTCCCCCGCCGATCACCACGACATCAACGGTCTCCGGTGCTGGCCCGGTCATGGAGTGCCTCGCTCCTTGGGGGTGGGGTGCTGCGCGGGCGGCGCGCGCGGGCGCGCCGCCCGCGGTTACTTCACCAGGTAGGTGCTCTCCGGCTCGCCCGCCGCCGAGAGGATCTGGTCCATGTCCACCTTGTCATAGCCGCCGGAGAGCAGCACGATGAAGCGCTCCCGCAGCATCGGGATCTCGCGGGCGCGGCTGATGATGTTGTTGGCTTCCTTCTTTTCCAGGATCTTGTACCAGTTGTAGATCATCTTGAAGATCCGCTCCATCGGGATCCGCAGGCGATCCTCGTAGCGCTTGAGCCGCCCGGCGCTGAAGTCGTTCCCGTGGGCGTAGCCGTCGAGAATGGCATCCGCGGCATAGATCCCCCCGCGCATGGCCAGCGTCACGCCGGCGGAGAATACCGGGTCGATGAACATCGACGCGTCCCCCACCAGCACGAAGCCGTTGCCGACGAACTGGTCGTTGAGGTAGGCGATGCTCGAGATCGTGCGCATCTCCATCGTCTGCTCCGCGCCCTGCATCCATTCCCGGACGCATTCGCAGCTCGCCACCGCCTTCTCGAACCGCTCCTGGGGGCTCTCCCCCAGGGTCTTGGCGAAGCGGGCGTCCAGCACCACCCCCACGCTCGTCACGTCGTCCTTGAGCGGGATGTACCAGATCCAGCCGCCGTCAATCGTGTGGATGTCCGTGGTCACCGAACCGTCGATCACGGGACCGATGGTGACGATGTCCTTCGGGTCCCGCCGCCAGGCGCGCTTGAAGTGGGTGAAGTGGCTGATCTTGTTGAGCTCCGGGTGCGGCCGCCGCCATCCCAGCTTGCGGGCAATGAGGCAATCCCGGCCGGAGCCGTCCACCACCACGTCGCAATACACCGGATGGGTGGCGCCACCGTTCGGACCCGCCAGCACGCCAATGGCACGGTCGCCGTCGAACAGCACCTCCGCGACCCCCCACTCCTGCCGCACCTCCACTCCGCATTCGACCGCGTGCTCCAGCAGCACCTCGTCGAACCGGGCCCGCTCCACGTGGAAGGTATAGGGCCGCTCGAAGAAGTCGGGGTACTCGGCGGTCAGCAGCACCACGTCGGGCTTCTGGTTGAACATCCCGAAGTTGATCCCCTGCTTCACCGTGAAGCCCTCGCGGACGAATTTCTCGGTGATGCCGAGCCGACGCCACAGCTCCCAGCCGGCGGGGAGCAGCGATTCGCCGATCATGAAGCGCGGAAACCGGGCCCGCTCGAAGAGCACGACCCGCTTCCCCGCGCGGGCCAGGGCGATCGCGGTGCTGGCCCCGCCGGGGCCGCCACCGATCACCGCGATGTCAAACCGCTCTTCCTTGGTCTGGACCATCGTGCACTCCATATCAGTTCGGGGCGGCGGCGCGCCGCCGCGTGGGTCGGTCGGGACGCAGGGTACAGGAACGCCAGCCGGGGGAAACCCGACGGGAGTAGACAAGAGACAAAGTTGTGAAGTCCTGCGGGATGACGGCCGCATTATCGAAACGCAGAAACCGTGCCGACACGGCACCTTGGACGCGGTGGCCCGGGCGGAGGCGGGGGCTGCGGCTCGCCCAGCGGGCGGGTCTGCCGGGTGCGCCGCTCCCAATGGCTGTCACGATTCCGTAACCCCATGATTCACAACCATCTGCCGCGACGGATCGGGGAGGCCCCAAGGACCGGACCCACGGTACCGATGCGGAGTGAGGCTGAGGTGGGATGGGCTCAGGGCCCGGCGCTGATGGCGGTTCGGACCACCACCTGTGGCCAGATCACCATGAACAGGGCTGTTCCCGGCGGCTTCAGGCACCCCGCGGGGGAGGAGGAAGGGCGAGGTTGTCGCATCACCTCTCCGGGGTGTGCGCCCATGCAACACTTCGGCATTACTGCTCAGTCAATGACGCTAATGCGTTACAAAATATACGTTTAGAGTGTTGCATCAACCCGTCGGCACCCCCCCCGGTCACCTCGTCGTTTCAGGTCGAAGGGGGTGGCATGATCTTGGCTACCTCAACTCCCGAAACCACGTCGGCCCGGACCAGGGGCGACGGCGGGCTCCTCCATGACCAATACCAGCCGCTGCCAAGGCCTCATAGCCCCGGCCGCTGTGCCATCCCCCACCGAGGATCAGGATGGGTGCGAGCAGCATTGCAAATGACGTCGAGGGACAGGCTGGCACCGAGACCCTGACGGCCACCCGGGCCTGGCGCATCGCGCTGGTCGCGGGGCAGCTGGGGCTGGTGGCGATGGTGGTCCGCGGACTCGAGCTGGAGAGTCGCGGGCTCTACCTGGTGCTGCTGCTGGCGCTGGGCGGGTTCGTGGTGAACGCGCTGCTCCCGCTCCGTTGGCGGCTGCCGTTCTTTGCGGTCCTGTCGGCCGCGGGGGTGCTGGTGGCGCTGAGTCTGCAGGGACTCTGGGTGCTCGCCATCGGCCTGGCGCTGGTCGGCATTTGCCACCTGCCGGTGGCCTGGGCGCTCCGGGTGGGGATCCTGGTGCTGTCCGCGATCGGGCTCGGATTCCTCCGGGCCGGCGCGGTGGCCAGCCCCATCCCGGTCACCGTCTGGCCGATCCTCGGCTCGATGTTCATCTTCCGCCTGGCGCTCTACCTCTACAGTCTCAAGCATGAGGGGCCGCCACGGAACCTCTGGGGGACGGTCGCCTACCTGTTCATGGTGCCCAACGCCTCGTTCCCGCTGTTCCCGATCGTCGATTACAAGACCTTCCTCCGCAGCCACTACGACGCGCCCGAGGGGCCGGTCTACGCCCGGGGCTGCCAGTGGATGGTCCGCGGCCTCTGGCACCTGGTGCTGTACCGGGTGATCTACCACTTCTGGGTCATCGATCCCTCCCAGGTGGCTTCGCTGAGCGGCGTGGTGCAGTTCTCGATGCAGGCCTACCTGCTGTACCTGCGGGTGTCTGGACAGTTCCACCTGATCGTCGGGCTGCTGCACCTCTTCGGCTTCCGGCTGCCGGAGACCCATCACCTCTACTACCTGGCCTCGAGCTTCACCGACCTCTGGCGGCGGATCAACATCTACTGGAAGGACTTCATGATGAAGCTGGTGTACTACCCCAGCTTCTTCCGGCTGCGGAAGCTGGGCAACCGCACCGGCGTCCTGGCCAGCACGGCCATCGTGATGTTCCTGACCTGGCTGCTCCACGCCTACCAGAAGTTCTGGATCGTGGGCAACGATCCCTTTACCCGGGTGGACACCATCTTCTGGCTGGTGCTCGGTCTCCTGGTGCTGGGCAGCACGGTGTACGAGCAGCTCCAGCCCAAGGGGGCGCGTCCCCGCGCGGGGGGATGGAACCTGCGGAAGGCCCTCGGCACCGTGATGGTCTTCGGGACCATGTCGCTGATGTGGACCTTCTGGAACGCCGACAGCCCCGGGGAATTTGTCCGGGTCATGAGCCTGGCGCGCAACGTGGATGGTGCCGGGATCGCGATGCTGGTGGCGCTGGTGGGCGGCGGGCTCTTCGTCTCCGGCTGGCCCTGGGGGGCGATGACCCTCGCCAAGCTCGAGGAGCGGGATCGCCCCCTCGCGGCCGATTTCCGGGACGGCGCCATCCGGGCCGGGATGATGGGCGTGATGCTGGTGGCCGCCCGGCCGGCGACGCACGCCGCCCTGGGCCAGGACCTGGGGTCCGTGGTCTCCCGGGTCACCAGCGGCGCGCTCAATGAGCGGGACCGGACGCTGCAGGTCCGGGGGTACTACGAGGACCTCAGCAACTCGGCCCGCCCCAGCAGCCAGCTCTGGGAAATGGAGACCGAGCGGCCCAAGGACTGGGTCAACCTGGAGATGACCGAGGCCTACCGGCTGCTGGACAACTTCCTCTACGAGGAACTCCACCCCAACGTCTCGATTACGTTCAAGCGGGCGCCGTTCCGGACCAACGCGCACGGCATGCACGACCGGGACTACACCAAGGCCAAGCCGGCGGGCACGTACCGGATCGCCATCTTCGGCGCCTCCCAGGTGCTGGCCGGGGGCGTGCCGGACGACCTGACCTTCGAGAACATCCTCGAGGACTCGCTCAACGCGCGCTTCGGGCGGCGGCACCGGATCGAGGTGCTCAACTTCGGCATGGCCGCCGCGTCCATCCTGCAGGAGATGGAACTGGTGCGGCAGCGGGGGATGCAATTCGACCCGGACCTGGTGCTGCTCACCAGCGTGCCCCCGGACGATATGCTGCTCACCCGGCACCTCTGGGTGCTGTGGCGGGAGAATGTGCCGATCCCCTACGAGGGCCTCCGGCTGGCCGGCGAGGCGGCGGGACTCGACTCCACCATGGACAAGGCGACGGTGACCCGGCGGCTCTTCCCCATCCTCGACTCGCTCAAGCGGAGCGCGGTGGACCGGGTGGACAGCCTGGTGCGGGCGGCCGGGGGACGCGCGGGGCTGGTGCTCATGCGGCTGCCCACGGTGCCGAACGACAGCGTGCGGACCATTGCGGCCCGCGCCGCCGAGCTGGGCTGGCCGGTCATGGACATCTCCGAGCCCTTCCCCGCCGGGGAGGACGAGGCGCGGTATCGCCTCACCAGCTTCGACAACCACTACAACATCGAAGGCAACCAGCTGATCGCCCGCGCGCTGCTGCGCGAGATCCTGCGGAACGCCGACCACCTGGGCCTGCACCCCGGCCCGGCACCAGCTTCGCCCGCGGCCCCCGCGGGTGGCGCGACCCCCTGATTCCGGAGAACGACCGATGGACCAGATCATTCAGCCCGTCAAGGAGTACATCCTCTCCACCTACCTCAAGGGCGAGGACCCGTCGGCGCTCAAGGACACCACGCCGCTCATCACCGGGGGCATCCTGGACTCGCTGGGCACCCTGGAGCTGGTGAGCTTCCTGGAGCAGCGGTTCGGGATCCAGCTCGAGGCCCATGAGGTGGACGCCGAGCGTCTGGACACCCTCCAGGCCATCGGGAGCCTGGTGAAGAGCAAGACGGCCACCGTCTGAGGCCGGCCATGCCCTGTCTGCACCACTGGCTCGACGCCTCGGTCGCTCGGGCGCCGGGGGCCGTGGCCCTGACCGATCCGGGACGCGGGGAGATCGGCTATGGCGACCTCGGGCACCTCACCGATCGCCTCCGGGACCGGCTGGCCGCGCTGGGGGTCGGCGCCGGGGACCGGGTCGGGCTGTACCTCTCGAAGTCCATCGACTCCGTCGCCTCGATCTTCGGCATCCTGAAGACCGGGGCGGCGTACACGCCGGTGGACCCGGGGTCACCGCCCTGGCGGGCGGCGTTCATCCTGACCGATTGCGACGTGCGGGTGGCGGTGGTGGAGCGCGCCTTCGTCGCGGCGCTGGAGGCCGAGGCCGCCAAGCTCGGGAAGACCCTCCGGTGCCTGGTGCTGGAGGAGGTCGGCGGGGGGCGGGGGCTGGCGGCCGCGCTGGACGCGGCGGACCGGGGCGGGGTCGCGCCGGTGACGCCGACGGCGGATCCCGGCCTCGACGGCCTCGCCTACATCCTCTACACCTCGGGCTCCACCGGGAAGCCCAAGGGCGTCATGCTCACCCACCGGGCCGCCACGACCTTCGTGGACTGGTGTTCGGAGGTGTTCCAGCCCACCGCGGCGGACGTCTTCTCGTCCCACGCGCCGTTCCACTTCGATCTCTCGGTCCACGACATCTACGTGCCGCTCAAGCATGGGGCGCGGCTGGTGCTGATCGGCGAGGACCTGGGCAAGGACCCGGGGCGGCTGGCGGAGCTGGCCGCGAGCGAGCGCATCAGCATCTGGTACTCGACACCCTCCATCCTGAGCCTGCTGGCACAGTACGGCCGGCTCGAGCGTCACGACTACTCGGCCCTCCGCCATGTGCTGTTCGCCGGCGAGGTCTTTCCCGTGCCCCGGCTCCGCGCCATCAAGGCGCTCTGGCGCGGCCCCCGCTACTGGAACCTGTACGGCCCCACCGAGACCAATGTCTGCACCTACTACGAGATCCCCGACCAGGTGCCGGAGGACCGCACCGACCCGTACCCGATCGGGTGGTGCTGCTCCCACCTGCGGAGCCGGGTGGTGGACCTCGACGGCAGCATCCTCACCGGGGGAGAGGAAGGGGAGCTGGTGATCGCGGGGCCGGGGATCATGTCCGGCTACTGGAACCTGCCGGAGCGGAACGCCGCGGCGTTCTTCACCGATCCCGACGGGACACCCTGGTACAAGACCGGCGACCTCGTGGTCGAGGAGCCGGGCGGGGTGTACCTCTTCCACGGGCGGCGCGACCGGATGGTCAAGCGCCGCGGCTACCGGGTGGAGCTGGGAGAGATCGAGGCCGCGCTCTCC
Source organism: Gemmatimonadota bacterium (assembly GCA_033763675.1). Taxonomy (GTDB): domain Bacteria; phylum Gemmatimonadota; class Gemmatimonadetes; order Gemmatimonadales; family GWC2-71-9; genus JADJOM01. The sequence continues at coordinate 4,890 of JANRJZ010000026.1, read as the reverse complement.
GGGCATCCGCAGGTGCGGGAGGCGGCCTGCGTGGCGACGGCTGGGCCGGATGGCCAGGTCACGATCAAGGCCTGGCTGGCGTCGCGCTCCGGCGGTCGGCTCTCCATCATCGAGCTCAAGCAGTTCTGCATGGACCGGCTGCCGCACTACATGGTGCCGGACGCCTTCGGCTTCCTGGACACGCTGCCGCGCACCTCGACCGACAAGACCGACCTGCAGGCGCTCAAGGCGCTGGGCTAGCCGTGGGCACCGCCAGTCTGGACCCGGCCGCGGCCGCGGGCGCGCGCGAGACCACCGGCACCGTCCTCGCCGACCTGCCCAAGCTGGCGCTCATCGCGGGCCAGCTGCTGCTGCTCGCGCTGGTGATCCGCTACTTCCAGGTCGAGAGCCAGAGCTTCTTCCGGATCTTCGTGCTTTCGGCGGCGGGGTTCGTGGTGCATGCCCTGCTCCCGCTCCGCTGGCGGCTGCCCTTCTTCGCCGCGCTCTCGGTCGCGGGCCTGGGGCTGGTCTTCGGCCCACGGGATGGCGCCTGGGTGGTCGGGCTCGGGCTCGGGTTGCTGGGGATCGCGCACCTGCCGGTGCGGTGGGGCCTCCGGGTCGCGCTGCTGCTCGGCGCGGCGGTGCTGCTCGGGAGCTACCGGGCCAACCTCCTGCCGTTTCCCGGTCCGGGATCCATCTGGGCCATCCTGGCCTCGATGTTCATGTTCCGCCTCGCGATCTACATGTACGACCGGAAGCACGCCAAGGAGCCGGCGCAACCGGCCCGCACCCTGGCGTATTTCTTCATGCTGCCGAACGCCTGCTTCCCGCTCTTCCCGCTGGTAGACTACAAGAACTTCGAGCGGGGGTACTACCGGGAGGATGCCTGGCGGCTGCACCAGCGCGGGATCCAGTGGATGGTGCGCGGCCTGACCCACCTCATCGGCTACCGCCTGGTCTATTACTACTTCGAGTTCGATCCCGCGGCGCTCCACGGCTTCCGGGACCTGGCCTTCTTCGTCTACGGCTCCTTCGCCCTCTATCTCAAGGTGTCCGGCACCTTCCACTTCGCGGTGGGGTTGCTCCACCTCTTCGGCTTTCAGCTGCCGGCCACCAACCACCGCTACTGGCTCGCCTCCAGCTTCACCGAACTCTGGCGCCGCAACAACATCTACTGGAAGGACGCCATGATGAAGCTCGTGTACTACCCGAGCTTCTTCGAGTTCCGCAAGAAGACCAGCCAGCTCTCCGCCCTGACCTGGGCCATGGTGCTGGTGATGTTCCTGACGTGGCTGCTGCACTCCTACCAGTGGTTCTGGCTGCGCGGCCAGTGGCTCTTCACCCCGCAGGACATGGGGTTCTGGGCCATGGTGGGCGCGCTGGTGGTGTGGACCTCGGTCCGTGAGGCGGCCAAGGGCGCCGCGCGCGGCCGCTCGCTGGCGTCGAGCGGCTGGGACTGGCGCCGCGGCGTGTCGACCATCGTCACCATCACCCTGCTCTGCGTGCTGTGGACGCTGTGGGGCAGCGACACCGTGGCCGACTGGCTCGCCCTCTGGCCGCTGGCGCTCCGCATCACCTGGGTGGACGTCGCCCTGCTCCTCGGATTCTGGGGCGCCTGGATTGCCATCGCCGGGTGGAACTGGGATCCCCCGGCGCTCGAGCGGGCGAAGAAGCCGGAGCCGTTGACCCTGCCCGGCCTGACGCGCCTGAGCTTCGTCCAGGGCACGCTGCTGGTGGCGCTGCTGGCCACCGGGTTCCTGGCGGCCCGGGGGTACTTTGGAGACGCGGCCGGCACCTTCATCGGCTCCCTCCGGGTGAGCCGCCTGTCGGCCTTCGACGAGCGGCGCCAGAACCGGGGCTACTACGAGGACCTGAGCGCCGCGAACCGGAGTGCGGAACTCTGGGGGATGCGGGGGGTGGCCCGGGACCTGTTCGAGCACGGCTTCATCCGCAAGCATGACTTCGTCGGCAAGGAAATGCTGCCCGGCCTGGCCATGGTGCTCGACGGCAAGGAATTCCACACCAACCAGTGGGGGATGCGGGACCGCGAATACACCAGGGCCAAGCCCGCCGGCACCTACCGGATCGCGCTGCTTGGTCCCTCCGACGTGGCGGGGCTCGGCGTGCACGATCAGGAGACCTTCGACGAGCGGCTGGAGGCGCGCTTCGCAGAGCGCCGGGCGGGACCGTACCGGAAGGTGGAGGTGCTCAATTTCGGCATCCCCAACTTCTCCCACCTGCAGCAGACCGCCCTGTTCGAGGACAAGGTTGCCGGCTTCGCCCCGGACGCGGTCATCATGGTCAGTCACGCCACGGACCGGGAGTTCAATCTCGAGTGGCTGCAGTACGGGTTGGAGACCGGCATCCCCATCCCCTATGATTCGCTGGCCCGGCTGGTGGCCGGCAGCGGGGCGGCGCCCGGGATGGCGGAGACGGCGGTGAAGCGGGCGCTCAACGAGGTCATCCCCTCGGTGATGCGCTGGAACTTCACCCACTTTGCCCAGGTGGTACGGGCGCGGGGCGCGGTGCCGGTGCTGCTGATCCTGCGGCCGCCGACCATGAACCTCACCTATCCCGTCGAGGATCTTGAGGCGGCGCACGCCGCCGGGATCGAGGTCGTGGACTTCCAGCAGGTCTGGGGCGGCGGGGACGAAGTTCCGCTCCGGGTCTCCGAGGTGGACAAGCACATGAACGCCGCCGGCCACGCCATCGTCGCAGACAGCCTCCACGCCCAGCTCCGCGCCCGCGCCGTGTTCGGCCTCGACGGCGTGCCCTGACGCGCCAGCCGCCGGTGGTCGCGCCTTCCCTCCCCGCCGTCGCCGAGCCGCCGGCGAGCCACACGGTCGGGCGCCGGTTCCTCGCCCTGGCCCTGGGGGAGGCGGTCGCCCGGCTGATCGCGTTCGGCGCCATGGTCATCGTGGCCCGCGCGCTCGGCGCCTCGATGTACGGTGTGGTGGGCGTGGCCACGGCCATCACGCTGTACCTCAACCGCATCGTGGACTGGGGGCTCGAGCTCGGGCTCGGGGTGCGGGAGGTGGCCGCGCGGCCGGAGGGGGCCGCGCGCTTCATCCCACCGATCCTGTTCGCACGGTTCGGGGTGGCGCTCGCGGTAGCGGGCCTCGTCATCCCGGCCGGGCTCCTGCTGATGCCCCAGCCGGACGGCGCCACGCTCGCCGTCTCCGCGCTTTCCCTCCTTGGGACCGGCCTCGGCGCCCGATGGGCGCTGCTGGGCTTCGGAAAGCACCGGGTCGCGGGCCTCGCGACGGTCGCGGGACAGCTGCTCACGGCGCTGCTGCTCTTGGCCCTGATCCGGGGCCCGGGGGACGTCGCCCGTGTGCCGCTGGCCGTCATGGCCGGCGAGCTGCTCCTGGCGCTGCTGGTGCTGGTGGCGCTCCGGCGGGACGGGCTCCCGCTGCCGCTCCGCCGCGATCCGGCGCTGGTCCGCCCGCTCGTTTCCCGCGGCGGTGCACTCGCGCTCTCGGCGCTGCTCGGCATCATCATCTACAACTCCGGCTTCCTCTTTCTGCGGGGCTTCGAGGGTTCGGCGGCGGTGGGCTACTACAACGCCGGGTACACCCTCGTCACCTTCTTCCTGAACGTCGGGACCGCGTACAGCATGAGCCTGCTGCCCTCGCTCGCCGCCCTGCAGGGCGACCGCGACCGGCAGGTGACGTTGTTCCAGACCGCCGCGCTGCACGTCTCCCTGCTGGCCTGGCCCGTGGCCCTTGGGGGCACCCTGCTCGCGGCCCAGGTGGTGCTGCTCCTGTACGGGCCGGGATACCAGCCGGCGGGGCCAGCCTTCGCGCTGCTGCTCTGGTGCATTCCCCTGTGCGTGGTGCGGGACCTTCCGCTCATGGTGTTGCAGTCGGCGGGGAAGGAATCCGTGGTACTGCGGGTGACCGCGTACGCCGCCGTCCTCAATCTGGCCCTGAACGCCGTGCTGGTCCCGCGGTACGGGGTGCTCGGCGCCGCGGGCGCCAGCGTGATCACCGAGGGCGTCCGCCTGGGCATCGCCGCGGCCACGATCTGGCGGGAGGGGTTTGCCCTGCCCGGACTGGCGCGCTGGTGGCGGCTGGGGTTCGCCGGGGGCGTCATGGCCGGCGTGGTGCTGTTGCTTCCCCTCGCGACCCCGCTCCGGATCCTGGCCGGCGCCCTGGCCTACCTCGCGGCCCTGCTCCTGACCGGCGCCATCCGCCTGGGCGCGGGGCTCCGGCCTTCGCTCGCCCTCTGATCCCGGACCCCCGGCCATGACCGACCATACCTCCCTGCTTGCGGCGCGGCGCGATCCCACCAGAAGGGACCAGTGGCTCCTGTTCGGGACCGGTCTCGTCGCGAGCGTGCTCGTCTGCCTCTGGTACGGCACCCTGGACCTCCCGATCTTCCCGCGGGACAACCAGCACTACTTCTATATCGCCGAGCGGGTCTCGGCCGGCCTGGCGCCGCATGCCAGCGGCTTCGATCCCAAGACGGTGGTCCCACTGCTGCTGGTGGGCTGGGCCACGACGGTGGGCGACCTCGTGGGCATCCCGCCGCTCGCGATCGCGCGCCTGGTGAGCGTGCTGACCCTCGGCATCTTCGTCGGGGTCACGGGGCTCGTGGCCTGGAAGGCCGGCCGCAATCTGCCGGCCGCGGTCTTCGCCATGCTGGCGCTGCTGGGCTGCTCGTACCTCGACTACATGGGGGCCGTCGGCTCCCAGCCCAAGATCACGATGGCCATGTTCATGGCCCTGGGGATGTGGCAGGCGTTCGAGGGCCGTCCGGGGTGGTCGGCGCTGTTCGGTACCCTGGCTTTCCTCTCGTGGCAGCCCGGGCTCTTGTGTGTGGCGGCGGCGGGGGTGGTGGCGCTCCTGAGCCGCGACCGGTGGCGGGCGGTGGCGCGCGTGGTCGCGGCCTTCGCGGGACCGGTGGCGC
>JANRJZ010000025.1:0-50336 GCA_033763675.1 Gemmatimonadota bacterium | reverse complement strand
GCGCGGTCACCCAATCGCACCGGTTCCCGCAGGGCCGCGATCAGGGCGGGGAGCGGATCGTGGTCAGCCACGATAAGCCCCTTCGAGCCGGCTCCGCAGCCGCTCGCAGGCGCGGCTCACTCGCATCTTGAGCGCCGGCACGGAAGCGCCGGTCAGCTCCGCCATTTCCTCGTAGCTGAACTCTTCCACGTGCTTCAGCAGAAATGCCTCCCGCAGGTCGGTGGGGAGCGCGGACAGCGCCCGGCTGATCTCCTCCCGCCACGCCGCCACGTCATCGGCCGGGTCGACGGACGCCCGGGCCAGCGCGGCCTCGCCTTCCTGGTCGCCCGCCATCAGGCTGGGCCGGGCCAGCCGGGTGCGGCAGCGGTTCACCAGGATCGTCAGCAGCCAGCCCCGGAATTTCTCGGGCTGGGCGCACTGGGACAGCGACCGGTACGCGCGGAGCAGGGCATCCTGCAGCGCCTCCTCCGCCTCCTCCCGATTTCCGAGCAGATGGAGTGCGTAACGTTCCAGTCCGGCACGGTGACGGGCAATGAGCGCGGCGTATGCCGACAGATCGCCCCCCCTGGCCTGGTAGACCAGCTCGACGTCGGACGCGCTCATCGTCAATAGACCCGCCGCAGGCTGGGTTGGTCACATGTGACGCGCCCCGGGCAGGCGAGGTCGTATGAGGTAGCCGGGGCACCGAATACTGACGTTCCCGGGACCTACGGACACACCACGCCACGCGATTCTTACGGGAGAGGTCATGCGGATTCGAACCATGGGCCTGCTGGCGCTGGGGCTGGTCGCCGCCTGCGGGGAGGACGGGTCGGGCCCCGCCGCAGCGGTCCAGCCGGACGGCCAAAGCGGGCAGACGGGCCGGGGAGCCTCGGTACGAGGACTGATCTTCACGGTGACCTCGGGGCTCGACAGCGGCACTGTCGGCGTGCCCGGGGCGGAGGTCGTGCTGGTGCGGGTGGGGGATCTCCCCCAGGACACCGTGGATACCTTCCCCCCGCCTCCGCCGCCGGGTGACACGATGCTGATGCTCCGTCGGGCCTACGGGCAGCGGCTGGGCTTCCTGTTCGACACGGTGCCCACGCCGCCGGACACCATCCACCCGCCGCCGCCGGATACAATCTTTCCCCCCCCGCCTGACACGGTCATTCCGCCGCCACCCGACACGGTGACCCCGCCACCCCCATTCTGCCGAGAAGGCGAGACCGTGGCCCGGGTGCGGACCAACCAGGCCGGCAAGTTCGCGGTGAACCGCCTCCGTCCGGGGATCTACAACCTGCTGGTGGAGCCACCGCCCGGCTCGAGCCTCAGCCCCAACGCCGCCTGCAACGTCTTCCTGCGGCGCGGGGACCCCACCACGGTGAACATCTTCCTCTGGGAGGGGCCGGGTCCCGACCCGATTCCGGGCGACACCCTCTAACACTTTCCTACGCGCAACGCCCGCCCCGACCATCGGTCGGGGCGGGCGTCGTGCTGTCTCGGGGGTCAGTTTGGCCCGCAGTGCGAACGGTGGGACTCGAACCCACACGGGTTTCCCCACAGGATCCTAAGTCCTGCGCGTCTGCCAGTTCCGCCACGCTCGCCTATGGCCGGAATATCGCGTCCCTCCGCGTTGCGGGCCAGCAGCCTTGCCTCAGTCGGGCCGGGCCGGACCGCCAGCGGCAGGGCACAGCTGGAGCAGCCGCTCGCGTACCTGGTGCAGATGGAGCAACTGCACGACGAGGATGGGTTCGAGCCCCGCGGGCAGCGGCCCCGACAGCAGCTCCTCGTGGAGCATCACCACCTGGGCCTCCGCGAGGGCGCAATCCTCCAGCGCCGTCCCCGGGGCGTCCGTGGCCTTCCACGGTGGCATCCATTCCACGCGGCCCCTCACGGTGCGGGACGGCCCGTCCGGAAGTTCCGCTGCCACGAGGAGCCCCGAAAGCTCGCGCGCAATCCAGCGCCGCTGACGGGCGCAGTCACTCAACCAGGCGCTCACGGCCGGCTCGCTGACGTAGCACGACGCGAGGAGGAAATTCTCGTAGCTGGTCCGCGCCGCGTCGGCGAGGAGCCGGATGCGCTCCGCGACCCGGGCGCGCAGCTCCGCCGGTTCCGCCCGGCGTTGCACCCCGGGCCCGCTGGTGACCCGTGGTCGCACCGCCAGTGCCACGGCTGCTGATCGCGGCGCGCGGATCCATTCCAGGGCTCGCCGCAGCCAGCCCGCCATCGCCGGCTCGAGCAGCCCGGCCTCCCGATCCATCGCTTCTGTTCCAGGCATCCTGTCCTCCCACGATCCCGGGGGGAAATGAAATGGCGCGATGCCATGCTCCCGGAGGAGCGCGGTATCGCGCCGTCTACTGCCGGGGCCACCTGCCCCGGCCGTCTTGGCGTCCGCCACGCGGGCGGCGATGTCGCATGCCGGGGGTCCGGCGTGCGTCGTTACGGTAGCACGGCCGGCGCCCCGCGCGCAATCGATCGGGGGTAGACCCGCGGAGGGTGGGCGCCGGTGACCGCGATCACGGGGTATACCCCGATGCACCGTTACCCTTGCGCAGGTCAGGCCCGAGACGATCGGGCCGCCTTGCCGGGCCGCCGCATTCGGGCGGCGTCAGGCGAAGGCGCGAGCGCGCTCCGTCGGGGAGCGCTCGCGCCTTTTCCGTTTTCGCCGGACGCGTACCGCGGCCCGATTTCCGAGCCCGGCATCCACCGTCCAGAACCGATTGAACCCAGGGAAGTGCCTCATGCCGACTTGCGATCATTGCGGAAACGACTATCACCGTGCCTTCCAGGTGCTCAGCGCCGCGGGGGAGACGCACACCTTCGACAGCTTTGAGTGCGCCATCCACCTGCTTGCCCCGGTGTGCCGGCACTGCAAGTGCCGTATCATTGGGCATGGTATCGAAGCGGGCGGTGCCTACTACTGTTGCGCCCACTGCGCGCGGGAGGCCGGGTACGCGGAGGCGGTGGACCACGTCTGAGGAGGGCGGGGGCACCGCCACCGTGCGATGAGGGCCCCGCACCACCGCTGGCACGAGTTCGCCGCCGCCAAACCTGGCACCCGATTCGAGCGGGAATACGAGTGCAGGCGGGGCGCCGACCCCGCGGCCTGGAAGCGGGTACTGGGCGTGCTCCTTGGCGTGGCGCTCATCGTGGCGGGGATCGTCCAGCTCGCGGTACCCGGACCCGGCCTCCTCGTGATCGGGATCGGCGCGGCGGCGCTGGCGCGAGAGTCGCGGGCGATCGCCCGGTGGCTGGATCGGGGAGAGGTCGCCCTCCGGCGGCAGGCCGCCGGGCTGCGTCGGTGGTGGCAGGGCCTCGCCGGAGTGGGGCGGGTCGCCCTGGTCGTGGTCACGCTCGCGGCCGTAGCCGCGCTCGGGGTGGCGGCGCTCCGCCTCCTGCTTTCCCGGTAGCCCCCGGCCGAGGCCGCGGGGGGCAAGCGAAACGGCGCGGGAGCAACCTGCTCCCGCGCCATTGGCGCATCCGGGCCCGCCCTGCGCCCCTACTGCAGCCGCACTCGCACGATGCGGGACCGCTCCGCGCGCACGTTGTAGACCTTGAGGGTGACGATGGCGCCCTTCCCGGCGGTACCCAGCGCGCTTCGCAGTTCCGCCTCGGTACGCACCGCCAAGCCCTCGACCGCCTGGATGATGTCGGGCCCGCCCTGCGCGGGGCTCGCGAGGGTCTCGAAGCTCGGGCCATTGGGATTCACCTCGGTCACCAGCACGCCGCGGGTGTCCCGGCCGAGTTCGAACTGCTCGGCGACGGACGGGGTCAGGGTCTGGACCGAGATGCCCAGCTGGTCGAAGCTCACCGACTCGTCCTTCGCCTCCGGCTCAGGCCCGGTATCCCCGGCGTTCGCCTGCCGGTCCTCGCTGGCCTGCTCCATGAGGCGGACGCTGAAGGTCTTCCGGACGCCGCCCTTTCGCGCCACTTCCACCTTGACGGTCTCGCCGGGGCTCCGGAAGCCCACCAGCTGCTGCAGCTGGGCCACGTAGTTCACCGGCTGACCGTCGATGCCGATGATCACGTCGCCCTGCTCCAGGCCGGCCCGCTCGGCGGGCGACTGCACCCCCTCCGGGAAGCCGCCCACCACCACGCCGCGGATCTCCTTGAGGCCCACGTACGCCGCGTCATTCTCGGTGGCGTCGCTCACTTCGATGCCCAACGCCGCCCGCTGCACCTGGCCGGTGGCCACGCGCTGATTCATGACGGTCCGCGCCAGGTTGATCGGGATGGCGAAGCCGTAGCCCATGTACGTGCCGGTTTCGCTTGCGATCGCGCTGTTGATGCCGATCACCTCACCCCGCACGTTCACCAGCGGCCCGCCGGAGTTGCCCGGGTTGATCGCGGCGTCGGTCTGGATGAAGTCGCTGATCCCGGCGCGGGAGCGCTGCAGCCCGTCGAGCCGCCGCCCCTTGCCGCTGATGATGCCGCTGGTCACGGTGAACGTGAACTGCTCGCCCAGCGGGTTGCCGATGGCGAGCACCCAGTCCCCGATCCGCAGGTTGTCGCTGTTGCCGAAGGCCATGGGCACCAGCCGGGGGGCATCAATCTTGACCACCGCCACGTCGGTGAGGGGGTCGTTGCCGATCACCTTCGCCGTGAACTCGCGCCGGTCCATCAGGCGGACGGTCACCTTTTCGGCACCCTCCACCACGTGATTGTTGGTCAGGATGTAGCCGTCGGCGGAGACGATGAAGCCGGAGCCGGAGCCACGCTCCACCTGCGGCCCCCGGGGCAGCCCGTGGAAGAACTGCTCCATGCCCGGCGGCACCCGGCGGGCCCGCTCCGTCCGCTGGCTGCGGATGAACACGACGCTTGGACGGGCCTGCTCGGAGACCGCGGCGAAGGCGTCGGAGAGCTCGGTGAGCACGCGAGCCTGGGGGATGCTCGGGGCCTGCGCCGGCTGAATGCTGGCGGGACGCACCTGCTCCTGCGCGGCGCCGCGGCTGGGGAGGTCGAGCAGGCCGGCAAACAGGAGCCCCAGGGCAAAGGCCAGAGTCACCAGGCTGCCGAACTTCAGCCAGTTCAAGGTCCGTACGGACATGTCAGTCTCCGAATCAGGGCTCGGTGCAATTTAACCCTATGGTGATGCATGGTCGGTGGTCCAGGTCGCACCGGCACCCGACCAGGAAACGGGAAGCGGGAGGCGGTGCCCGGTCAGCATACGACCGATGCCCGCCTCCCGTTTCCCGGACTGCTTTCACCCTGCCAACCGGTTGCGCCGCAGGGTCTTACGACTTCTTCGAGTCGTCCACGATCTCGTAGTCGGCCTCGACGACGTCTTCCTTCTTCCCTTCGGCGGCGCCCGGCCCCCCGGTTTCGGGGCTTCCTCCGGCGCTCTGGGCAGCCTGGTACAGCGACGCCCCGGCCGCGGAGTAGGCGCCGTTCAGTTCATCCAGCGCCTTCTGGATCAGGTCGTGGTCGCCGGTCTTGAGCGCCCCCTTGGCGCCCTCGAGGGCGTTGTCGAGCCGCCCCTTGGCGTCCGCCGCCAGCCGGTCCACCCACTCCTTGCTGTCCTTCTCCACCTTGTACACCAGGCCGTCCAGGTGGTTGCGCGCCTCGATCTGGTCCCGCCGCTTCTTGTCCTCCGCGGCGTGCGCCTCGGCGCCCTTCACCTTCTTCTCGATCTCGGCGTCGGACAGGCCGCTCGACGCCTCGATCCGGATCTTCTGCTCCTTGTTGGTCGCCTTGTCCTTGGCCGACACATGGAGAATGCCGTTCGCGTCGATGTCGAAGGTCACCTCGACCTGCGGCATGCCCCGCGGGGCCGGCGGGATCCCGGTGAGCTGGAACTTGCCGATGGTCCGGTTGTCGATCGCCATCTGGCGCTCGCCCTGGAGGACGTGGATCTCGACCGTGGTCTGGTTGTCCTCGGCGGTGGAGAACACCTCCGACTTCTTGGTCGGGATGGTGGTGTTCCGCGGAATCAGCACCGTGGTGACGCCCCCCAGCGTCTCGATGCCGAGGGAGAGCGGGGTGACGTCCAGCAGCAGCACGTCCTTCACCTCGCCGCCCAGCACCCCGCCCTGGATGGCCGCGCCGATGGCCACGACCTCGTCCGGGTTCACCGACTTGTTCGGCTCCTTGCCGAAGAAGTCCTTGACGATCTGCTGGATCTTCGGGATCCGGGTGGAGCCGCCCACCAGGATCACCTCGTCGATGTCCTTCGGATCCAGCCCCGCATCCTTGAGCGCCTGCTGCATCGGCGGCAGGGTGCGCTGGATGAGGTCGTCCACCAGCTGCTCGAACTTGGCCCGGGTCAGGGTCAGGTTCAGGTGCTTCGGCCCCGACTGGTCCGCCGTGATGAACGGCAGGTTGATGTCGGTCTGCTGGGTGCTCGACAGCTCCATCTTGGCCTTCTCCGCCGCTTCCTTGAGCCGCTGGAGCGCCATCGCGTCCTTGGAGAGGTCGATGCCCTGGTCCTTCTTGAACTCGCCCACCAGCCAGTCGATGAGCCGCTGGTCGAAGTCGTCGCCGCCCAGGTGGGTGTCGCCGTTGGTGCTCTTCACCTCGAAGACACCCTCGGCCAGCTCCAGCACCGAGATGTCGTAGGTGCCGCCGCCCAGGTCGAACACCGCGACCTTCTCTTCCTTCTTCTTCTCGAGCCCGTACGCCAGCGCGGCGGCGGTCGGCTCGTTGATGATGCGGAGCACCTCGAGCCCGGCGATCTTGCCGGCGTCCTTGGTGGCCTGCCGCTGCGCGTCATTGAAGTAGGCCGGGACGGTGATCACCGCCTTCTCGACCTTGGTGCCGAGGTAGTCCTCGGCGGTCTGCTTCATCTTCTGGAGGATCATGGCCGAGATCTCGGGCGGCGTGTACTTCTTGCCCGCGATCTCCACGGAGGCCAGGCCGCTGGCGCCGGTGTCGATCTTGTACGGAACCCGCCGGCCCTCCTCGGTCACCTCGGAGATCTTCCGGCCCATGAACCGCTTGATCGAAAAGATGGTCTGCTTCGGATTGGTGACGGCCTGCCGCTTGGCGACCTGCCCCACCAGCCGCTCGCCGTCCTTGGTAAACGCCACGACCGACGGCGTCGTCCGGCCTCCCTCGGCGTTGGGGATGACGACCGGGTCGCCCCCCTCCATCACTGACACCACGGAATTCGTGGTACCGAGGTCAATGCCGATGATCTTGGAGCCCATGCCTAGGTCCTTTCGCTTGCCGTGAGATGGGCCGGTCCTGGATAAGATCAAGCCGGCCAACGCGTTCGGCGTCGGCCGGCCTAAGGGCAAGTGGCGTACCGCGGTTTTCTGCCTTTTTGGCCGAGAATGGCAGCGGTCGCCACCTGTCGGGTGGCGGCTGGCAGCCCGGCGCGCGCCCCGGCGGAGCGACCGCCGCTACGGCAGTTTGGCCAGGGCGTCCTGTACCGAGCGGCTGTCGGGGTACTGCTGGGCGAGGGCCGCGAGGAGGCTCCGGGCAGAGTCGGGGTGTCCGGCCGCGACGTAGGCGCTTGCCCGGAGGGTCCCGACGCGAATGGCCAGCCGCGGATCGTCAGCGGGTACGGGGAAGGTGGCCAGCGCGGCCAGCGCCCCCGCGGCGTCGCTCCGGTCCTGGATCTGGGACTCGATCCGAAGCAGGGCAACGCCCGGGTCGTCGGGGACCTGGCGCGCCAACTCATCGGTGAGCCGGGCGGCGTCCTCCTGCCGGCCCCCCTCCCGTGCCAGCCGGGCCTCGTGGTACAGTCCCGCGATCAGGAGCCGGCGGACGTCCTCGGGGTTTCCGGAGCGGGTGCCGACACCGCCCGCGTACCCGTACACCAGCTCGCCGCCATGCTCCCCCGCTTCATAGAGTGCCGCCACGCCCGCGAGGCCCACGAGCCCGGAGGCGACGAACACCCACTTGGCCACAGCGGCCTTGCGGCGGAGCGCCACGCCGGTCACCTCCAGCAGCCCGATCACGATCAAGATGTTGCGGGCCCACTCCCCGGCCTCCTCGTGTTCGTGCACCGCGTCCCGGGCCCCGGGGATCCGCTCGGCCACGCCGTGGGCCTGATCGCCGGACTTCGCGGCGGCCACCGCCGACACGGCGGCGGCCAGCAGCAGCACCGTCGCGGCCTCGCGGGTCCAGGGGAGCCGGCCGGTGAGGGACACCAGCCGGAAGACCACCCCCACGATGCCCAGCGCAACAACGAAGTGGAGGATCTGGGGATGGAAGACGCCGATGTCGGGCATGCGGCCCTCGGGTGCGGGATAGAGACGGCGGTCAGTCGCCGCGCAGTGCGGCTGTCGGGCAGCCGCCAATATGGGGACGCGCCGTGCGGTTGTCACCCGTCCACCGGCCGGGGATATTCCGCCCATGCTGCCGATCCGCGACGACAATCCGACCCTGCGCACGCCGCTTGCCACCTATGGGCTCATCGCGCTCAACGTTGCCGCGTGGCTGCTGGTCCAGGGGATGGGGAGCGAACCGCTGCTGTCCACTTCGATCTGTTCGCTGGGCCTGATCCCGGGCGAGTTCCTTGGCCAGGTCGGGGCGGAGGTGGTGCCGGTGGGGCCGCAAGTCTGCACCCTGCACCCCGGCGGGCACCTTCTCGCTCCGCTCACCTCGATGTTCCTGCATGGTGGCTGGCTGCACCTGCTCGGCAACATGTGGTTCCTGCACATCTTCGGGAACAACGTGGAGGACGTGATGGGGCGCGGCCGCTTCGTCCTGTTCTACCTGCTTTCGGGGCTGGCCGCCGCCGGGGCGCAGGTGGCGGCCCAGCCGGGCTCCACCATTCCGATGGTCGGTGCCTCCGGGGCCATCGGCGGGGTGATGGGCGCCTACGTCCTGCTCTATCCGCGGGCCGGGATCACGACCTTCGTCTTCCTCGGCATCTTCGCCCGCATGATGGTGATCCCCGCGACCGTGATGCTCGGCTACTGGTTCCTGCTGCAGCTGCTCAGCGGCACCCTGTCCGAGGGCGGGGGCGGCGGCGTCGCGTTCTGGGCCCACGTGGGCGGGTTCGTGGGTGGACTGGTGCTGGCCCCGCTCTTCCAGAACCGCGAGCTGCGCGCCGCCCACCGCCGCCTCGCGGAAGGGCGCTGATGCTGCCGTCCTGGCTCGAGCCCCACCGTCACGAGCCGCTCGCGGCCCTGGTGGACCACACCCTGCTCCGGCCGGAAGCCACGGAGGCCGACATTCTCCGCCTGGCGGACGAGGCGCAGCGGCACCGGTTCGGGGCGGTGTGCGTCAATGGCCAGTGGGTGGCGGCGGTGGCGCGGCGGCTGGGCGGCGCCTCCCCGCGCGTGGTGGCGGTGGTCGGGTTCCCGCTCGGGGCGTCGGGGCTCATGCCCAAGGCGGCCGAGACCAGGCTGGCCATCGCGGATGGGGCCCAGGAGATCGACATGGTGATGTCGCTCGGGCACGCGCGGGGCGGCCACTGGGAGGAACTGCGGGACGAGGTGCTGGCGGTGGTGGACGCGGCGGGGGGCCGGCTGGTGAAGGTCATCGTCGAGTCTGCGGCGTTATCGGCGCGGGAGCTGGAGCTGGGGTGCCGGGCGGCGATCGAGGCGGGCGCGCACTTCGTGAAGACGTCCACCGGGTTCCATCCGGCGGGGGGCGCCACGGTGCAGGCGGTGGAACAGATGCGGCGCGTCGCGGGGAAGGGGGCGGGGGTCAAGGCCTCCGGTGGCATCCGGACCATCGAGGAGGCGCTCGCGATGCTGCGGGCCGGGGCCAACCGCCTGGGCACCTCGTCGGCCGCCGGGTGGGGCGCCGCGGTGGCGGCGGGTGCCCCGTCGCTGCAGGAACTGCTCGTCGGGGGGGGAGCCTAGACCGCCGGCTCGACCACGACCTCGCGGGCCATGACCCTGGCCATGAGGTCCGCCTGCTCAGCCGCGCCCCAGCATTCCAGGGAAAGATCGGCACCGGCGTAGCGGGGAACCGCGCGAATGGTCAGCCGGGTGGGGCAGAGCTCGACCGCCACTTTCTCGACGATCGCGGTGTGGCCGCGGTCCAGCCCCTCGGCGATGCGCAGCATTCCCGCCAGCCGCCGGACCACCGCCTGGTCTGCCTTGGGCAGGGCCGCGAAATCGGCCTGCTTCTTCCGGGGGCCGCGGCGCCGGTGGTAGCGCGTCACCAGCGCCACGATGTGCCGCTCCCGGGGGGAGAAGGGCAGGCGGTCGGCGTGCATGATCAGCTGGTAGCTGTGCTTGTGGTGCTTCCGGTAGCTCACCAGCTGGCCCACGTCGTGGAGCAGGGCGGCGGCCTCGAGGAGGCCGCGCTCCTCGTCGGCGGCATCCAGCTTGTCGGCCAGCAGGTCGAAGAGATTGAGGGCCAGGATCCGCACGTGCTCCGCATGGCGGCGGTCGACGTGGCAGCGCTCGGCGAACTCCCGGATCAGGCGCAGCGGCTCGACGGCGGCCGGCGCGGTGTCGGCACCGGCCATGTCCAGCAGCAGCCCCTCACGCAGCCCGAAGGCGCTGATCTTCACCTCGCGCGCCTCGATCCGCTCGAGCACCTCGGCGGTGACGGCGAGGCCCGCCACGATGATGTCGGCGCGCTGCGGTGACAACCCCTCCACCTCGGTCCGCTTCTCGGGGCTCATCCCGCTGAGCCAGTCCAGCAGGTGCTCCACCTCCGCGATGGATACGCTGGAACCATGCACCGGGTCGGCGGCCGAGAGGCCACGCCGCGCCGCCGCCATGCGGCCGAGGTTGGTGAAGGAGCCCCCGGAGCCGATCAGGGTCGTGGCCGACCAGTCGCGGATCGGGAGCTTGCGGCGGAACTGCCGGCGCAGGTATTCCCGGAGCCGCTTGATCGCCGCGCGCTGGTCGGGCCGTCCGGCCAGGTGCAGCTCGGTCAGCCGTACCGCCCCGAAGGGGAGCGAGATGCTGTGCTCGATCAGGCCGTCCACCGCCCCGATCAGCTCCAGGCTCCCGCCGCCGATGTCGGCCACGACGGTCCGTCCGCCCTCGAGCGGGAAGTGATGGGCCACGGAGCGGTAGGAGAGCGCCGCTTCGGTCCCGGCGTCGATGACCCGGAGGTCGAGGCCCACCTCGGCCTTCACCCGCCGGACGAACTCCTCGCCGTTGGTGGCCTCCCGGACCGCCGCGGTGGCCACCGCCGCCGTCCGGGCCACGCCGCGACGTTCCGCGACACTCACCATCCGCCGCAGCGCCTCCACGGCGCGGTCCATCGCGGTCGGGTCCAGCCGGCCGGTCTGGGCCACGCCGCTGGCCAGCCGTGGCGCCTCCTTCACTTCATCGATGACCGTCAGGCCCGAATGCGGTCCGTACTCGGCCACCAGGAGGCGGACCGAGTTGGAGCCGACGTCGATGGCGGCGAGGCGCTCGCGCCGCTCGGGCAGGGGAACGACGGTCATGCGATCGTGGGGCTCCGCTGGGTGCCGGAGGCACGGGGTTCGCCCCGGTCCTCGGCGTGGTGCTTGATGGACTTGCCTTCCACCAGGAAGACGACGTCCTCCGCGATATTCGTGGCCAGGTCCGCCACCCGCTCGAGGTTGCGGCTCACCAGGAACAGCTCCATCCCCGCCCCGATCATGTGCGGGTCTTCCATCATGTGGGTGAGCAGGATACGAAACACCGAGCGGTGCAGGTTGTCCACCTTGTCATCCCGCCGGCAGATCTCCCGGGCCTCGGCGGCGTCGCCGCGGATGAAGGCCTCCAGCGCGTCGGAGAGCATGTCGCGCGCCAGCCGGGCCATCTCCACGATCTCCGGCTCCGGGGTGATCGGGCGAGCCTGGGCCAGCCGGGCCGCCGACTGGGCGATGTTGACCGCGTGGTCGCCCACCCGCTCGAGGTCGTTGGCGATCTTGAGCGCCGAGGTGAGCATGCGGAGGTCCCGCGCCATGGGCTGCTGCAGCGCGAGCAGGTTGACGCACGTCTCCTCGACCTCCATCTCCATGGTGTCGATGACCCGGTCGTTCTGGATCACGCTCTGCGCCTTGGCGCCGTCGCGTTCCAGCACGGCCTCCACGGCGAGCCCGAGGGCCGCCTCGGCCTCACCGGACATGGTGAGGAGGCGGACCTTGACATCGTTCAGCTCGTCATGGAAATGGCGGTGCATGTCAACGCTCATCCGAATCTCCCCGTAATGTACGCTTCCGTGCGTTCGTTCGCCGGGGCGGTGAAGAGCCGCTCGGTTTCGCCGAATTCGATCAGTTCCCCGCGGTCGAAGAAGGCCGTGAGGTCGCTCACCCGGGCGGCCTGCTGCATGTTGTGGGTCACGATCACGATCGTGTAGTCCTTCTTGAGCTCGAAGATCAGCTCCTCGACCCGCTGGGTGGCGATCGGGTCGAGGGCGGAGCAGGGCTCATCCATCAGCAGGATGTCGGGCTGGTTGCCCAGCGCCCGGGCGATACAGAGCCGCTGCTGCTGCCCGCCGGAGAGGCTGGTGCCGTCGGCGTCCAGCCGGTCCTTGACCTCGTCCCACAGCGCCGCCTGCCGGAGGCACCGCTCCACCACGTCCGGGATATCCCGCCGGGCGACCAGGCGGTTGAGGGTAGGGCCGTAGGCGACGTTGTCGTAGATGGACTTGGGGAACGGGTTCGGGCGCTGGAACACCATTCCCACCCGCTGTCGCAGGGTGACCAGGTCGATCCCCGGCGCGAAGATCGAGGCGCCATGCAGCAGGATCTCTCCCTCGTACCGGTGCGCCGGGACGAGGTCGTGCAGCCGGTTGATCGAGCGCAGGAAGGTGGACTTGCCGCAGCCGGAGGGGCCGATGATCGCGGTGACGGCCCGCGGCGCCACGTCCAGGCTGATCCCCTTGAGCGTCGGGGTGACCCCGTCGTAGGAGAACCGGAAGTCCCGGGCACTCACCGCCGGCTGCCCCCCCGGGAGCGCGGGTGCGGGCCGGGTGCGCGGCGTGAGCGTGGTGCGGAGCAGCGGCAGGGCCGCCGGGGAGGCGGCGGACGGCGGGGCATCCGCCGGCGGCACGCTCGAGCGCGGGGTCTGGGTCATGTGGCTCATCCGAAGCGTCCCGTGATGTAGGCTTCCGTGCGCTCTTGTTTCGGGGCGGTGAAGATCTGGCGGGTCGGTCCCGACTCGATCAAGGCGCCCATGTAGAAGAACGAGGTCGTGTCGCTCACCCGGGCGGCCTGCTGCATGTTGTGGGTGACGATCACGATGGTGTACTCCTTCTTGAGTTCAAACACCAGCTCCACGATCCGATGGGTGCCGCCCGGCTCCAGGGACGCGGTGGGCTCGTCGAGCAGCACCACCTGCGGCCGGGGTGCGATGCTCCGCGCGATGCAGAGCCGCTGCTGCTGCCCGCCGCTGAGCGCCAGTGCGCTGGCCTGCAGCCGGTCCTTCACTTCCTCCCACAGCGCCGCATCCCGCAGCGATCGTTCCACGATCTCGTCCAGCTCCCCGCGTGGGCGGCGGCCGTTGAGCTTGAGGCCCGCCGCGACGTTGTCGTAGATCGACATCGTCGGGAACGGGGTCGGCTTCTGGAACACCATCCCGATGCGGCGCCGGAGCTGCATCGGGCTCACCCGGCTGCCATAGATGTCCTCGCCGTCGAGCAGCACCTTCCCGGTGATCCAGCCGCCCTCGGAGAGTTCGTGCATCCGGTTGAGCGTCCGCAGGAAGGTGGACTTGCCGCAGCCCGAGGGCCCGATCAGGGCGTTGACCGTGTTCGCCCGGAAGCCGAGCGAGACATCCTTCACCGCGGTGAACTTGCCGTAGACCGCGGTGAGGTGCTCCGTGACCAGGCGCGGCGGCGACTCAGCCATGCCGGGCAAACCGTCCCCGGGTGGCCAGCCGGGCCGCCAGGCTCAGGGCCATGACCACGAGGATCAGCACCAGGGCGGCGGCCCAGGCAAACTGGTGCCACTCCTCGTACGGCCCCGTGGCGTACTGGAACACGGTGAGCGGCAGCGCGGCCATCGGCTCATGCAGGCTGAGGGAGAAGAACTGGCTGCCCAGGGCGGTGAAGAGCAGCGGCGCCGTCTCCCCGGCCACCCGGGCCACGGCCAGCAGGCTCCCGGTCACGATTCCCGGGAGCGCGGTCCGCAGGACGATGGCCACCGTCGTCCGCCAGCGCGGGTAGCCCAGGGCCAGGGCCGCCTCTCGCAGCGAGTGCGGCACCAGCTTGATCAGTTCCTCCGTCGTCCGCATGACCATGGGGATCATGAGCATCGCGAGGGCCGCACTTCCCGCCAGCGCGGAGAACTGCTTGGTCCGCGCCACGATCAGGGTCCAGGCGAACACCCCGACCACGATGGACGGGGTGCCGTTCATCACGTCCGCCAGGAAGCGGCTGGCCTTGGCCAGCCGGGTCCCGGGGAACTCGGCCGAGTAGAGTCCGGCGCCGATGCCGAGCGGGACGCCCACCAGCGCCGCCATCCCGACCATGAGCAGGGTGCCCACGATCGCGTGGGCCACCCCGCCACCGGTCTCTCCCGCGGGAACGGGCATCCGGGTGAAGAAGCCGAGCGACAGGCTGCCCGCGCCCTTCACGATCAGGTTGAACAGGATGAAAAGCAGCGGGGCCACCGCCACGACCACGGCGGCGATCATCACCCCCACCATGAAGTTGCTCTTCCAGCGGCGGAAGCGCTTCCGGTTCACGAGCCCTTCCCTCCGCCGCCCGCGCCCACGCGCCAGATGAGCAGCCGTGCCGCGGCGTTGACCGTGACGGTGACGAGAAACAGCACCAGGGCCACGTACGTGAGGGCCGCGAAGTGGATGTCGGTCGCGGCCTCGGAGAACTCGTTGGCGATCACTGCCGCCATGGTGTAGCCCGGCGCGAACAGCGAAGCCGCAATCTCATGCCGGTTTCCGATCAGCATGGTGACGGCCATGGTCTCCCCGAGGGCGCGGCCCAGCCCCAGGATGATCGCGCCCAGGATCCCCGACCGGGCGTACGGCAGGATGGCCGAGACCACCGCCTCCCAGCGCGTCGCCCCGAGCGCCAGCGCCGCCTCCCGCTGTGAGCCCGGCACGGCGAGCAGGACCTCCCGCGCCACCGACATGATGAACGGCATGATCATGATGGCGAGGATGATGCTCGCGGCCAGCATCGAGGGGCCGTAGATCGGGCCCTGGAAAAAGGGCAGGAAGCCGAGCGCGTCCCGCAGGAAGGGAAAAACGTGGGCCTTGAGCAGCGGGATCAGGACGAAGATCCCCCACAACCCGTACACCACGCTGGGAATTGCGGCCAGGAGTTCGATAACGAAGGCAATCGGCTGCCGGACGGCGCGCGGGGCGAACTCGGTCAGGTAGATCGCGACGCCGAGCGAGAGCGGGACCGCGATTACCAGGGCCAGCAGGGAAGAGAGGAGCGTCCCGAAAATGAGGGGACCGGCACCGAACTCCTCCGCCACCGGGTCCCAGACGTTTCCGGTCACGAACCCGAGGCCATAGCGGTGAATCGCCAGCTCCGCCCCGAGGTAGAGCTCGTACACGAGGAACGCCATGAGGACCGGGACCGCCAGCGCCGCGACCGTCAGCACGCCCCTGAACAGCCGGTCCCCCCGCCGGGAACCGAGAAGCGTGCTGGCCCCGTCCGCTGGGGCGGGGGCTGGAGCGTCCGGGAGGATAGTGGTCGCCATGGCGGGGAGTGTACCGGCGCCCCCTACTGGGACCGTCACGGAATTGTAACGGATGTGTCACTGCGGGCCGGGAAACAGCACGGGACCGGGGGAATGCCCCCGGTCCCGCAATGGGACGGCCGGACCCTGGTAGCGGTCAGTTCATCGCGATCGGCTTGCCATCCGCACGAAGGGTACGGATCCGCTCCGCGATCAGGGCCCGCACGTCGGCCGGCAGCGGCGCGTAGTGCAGCTCCTTGGCCATGTTCTGGGCCTCGTCCGTGATCATCCAGGTCAGGAAGTCCCGGATCAGCTTGGCCTTGGCGCCATCCTTGTTGTCCACCTTGACCAGCAGCCAGGTGTAGGAGCTGATCGGGTACGCGTCCTTGCCCGGGGCGTTGGTGATCGAGACCCGGAAGTCCGTATCCTTGCTGAGCTTGACGCTGCTCGCGGCGGCGGTGGAGGACTCGAGCGTCGGGGCCACGAAGGTGCCCGCCGCGTTCTTGATCTGGGCGTACGGCAGCTTGTTCGCCACGGCGTAGATCAGCTCCACGTACCCGATGGCGCCTTCCACCTGCTTCACCTGTTGGGTCACGCCTTCGTTGCCCTTGCCGCCAAGTCCCACCGGCCAGTTGACCGACGTGGCATACCCGACCTTGTCCTTCCACTCTCGGGAATGCTTGGTCAGGTAGTCGGTGAAGACGTAGGTGGTGCCCGACCCGTCCGACCGGTGGACCACGATCAGGTCCATGTTGGGCAGGGTCACGCCGGGATTCAGGGCCTGGATCCGCTTGTCGTTCCACTTGGTGATGCGGCCCATGAAAATGTCCACCACCGTGGTGCCATCCAGCTTGAGTTGGCTGACGCCCAGGGCCGGCAGGTTGTAGGTCACGACGACCGAGCCCAGCACAGTGGGGATGTGCACCACATTGCCGGCGACGGCCTGGATCTGGGCTTCATTCATCGGCCCGTCGGAGGCACCGAAGTCCACGGTCCCCTCGGTGAACTGGCGGATCCCGCCGCCCGACCCGATGGACTGGTAGTTGATCTGGATCCCGGTCTTCTTGTTATAGGCGTCGAACCACTTGCTGTAGATCGGGTTCGGAAAGGTGGCGCCGGCCCCCGTCAGCTTCTGGGCCAGGGCCGGCGAGGCAACGCCGGCGGCGAGCAGGCCCAGCAGGGCCAGGGGGCTGCGCAACTTACCAGCGAACATGGACGGTCTCCTTACTCGGTTGAGCGCTCCGGGCCGGTGATTCGACCCGGAGCAAAGAAGCCGGGGGATGGTCACGGACCACCCCCGGCTCTGTCACGAATGCGTCACGTGGCCTAGAAACTGACCTGAAGCGAGGAGCGCACGCCGGAAATGCTGCTGGCGCCGCTGGCCTGGAAGCTCTGGTGCTCGTACCCGACCCGGAACAGCGCCCGGCTGGACATATACAAGGCCACCGACCCGGTGATCAGGGTAGCGCCGTTGTCGTCCACGTCGGTATCCGCGTCGGCGTAGTCGAACCGGAGCGAGGGCTCGATGGCGTAGAGCCACGAGGTCGGGCTGGTCATGCGGATGTTGTACGCCGCGAGGGCCTGGATGCCCAGCATCTTCGGCTTCCCCGCCACGCCGCGCTCGCCACTCAGTACCTCGGCCAGGGCGAAGAGTCCCGGCTCCCCCACCTTGCTCCACTGCGCGTCCACGCCGAAGGCCGTGTTGCGAAAGGCACTGTCGGTACCGACAATCTGGTCCCGGGAGAAGAAGTTGCCGCCGACGCTCAGCTTGCCTGCCACGTCCGCGCTGGCCCGGATGCCGAAGGACTTGGCGCCGTTGTTGTCGTTGACGCTCTCGCCCCGGCCGTTGTAGATGCCGGCGACCACCGTCACCATCCGACCGGTGGCGTCCAGCTTGTGCTCCACCCGGGCGCTGGCGCCCATGTCGTGGGAGAGGAAGCCGGCCGAGCCGAAGATGTCGTTGCTCTGCACGGCAAGCAGGCCACGACCGGCACCCCGCTCGATCGACGGCAGGTTGGTGGAGCTGATCAGCTCGTAGCGGGAAAAGGGCCGCTTCTCCTGGCCGATCCGGGCGATGAAGGCGGTCTTCGCCTCCGGCTTGTTGAGCCGCACATCCACCCAGGCGTCGCGGAGGCGCACACCGCCGGTGAAGCTGCAGCTCACGCTGACCGTGTCCGGCAGCGGTCCCGGCACCACCACCGGGCTGCAGGAGCCGCTGTTGCTGCGGCCGTTCTCGAACGAGGGCTGGATGAAGGCCGAGACGTACTCGTTGAGGGCCACCTTGGCTTCGATACGCGCGCGCCGGATGAAGAAGTTCGACGTCGAACCCGTGGTGCCCGCGTAGTCCTCGTTCCCGAAGTAGTAGAACTGGCTCTGCAGTCTCCCCGTCACCTTCACGGTGGGGTAGGTGGTCTGGGCGGCCAGCGAGCCGGCCCCGATGAGTGCCAGCAGGGCAACGCCGGACAGGCGCGTGCGCAACATGTGAAGTCCTCGTGACGGGTTAGTGACGTGCGGGCGGCGCAGCGCCTCCCGAATCGCCGAGGCAATACACGCCGGTACGTGTCACGGAACATCGCACTGTGTGTAACGTCGGGGTAACGACAGCAGGGAGCGGCCGACTAACGGCCGCTGGGATGGAATTCCGCGAACGGATCCCGGAATAGCGCGTCCTCCGAACTGAGGACAGCGGCGAGCAGGGTCGAGAGCGCGGGGACCGGCGTTCCGCCCGGAGAGGGGGTCCGGGAATCGGCCTGCCGGGGGCGCGGCGGTGGCGTGGGGTGACGCATCATGCGCTGATCAGCTCCCTTGCAAAGGCTTCGTTGAGCACCCGGCCTTCGTACTGGGCCGGCGCGGTGCCACCCAGGGCCCAGAGGACCGTCGGGGGGATGTCGAGCAGCCGGACTGGTTCCACGCCGGTGGCGCCGCACTGGACCCCGGCCCCGAGCAGGAACAGCGGGATCCGGTCGTTCACCGGGTGCGGGTGGTCGTGA
Source organism: Gemmatimonadota bacterium (assembly GCA_033763675.1). Taxonomy (GTDB): domain Bacteria; phylum Gemmatimonadota; class Gemmatimonadetes; order Gemmatimonadales; family GWC2-71-9; genus JADJOM01. The sequence goes on along the minus strand of JANRJZ010000025.1, from coordinate 31,886 downwards.
TCGTTGTGCAGCACGCCGCCGCCACCGTGGTCCGCGCAGACAATCACCAGCGTCTCCGGCTCCGCCAGGGCCGCGCGGAGCGAAGTCAGCCCCCGGTCCACCATCGCCGCCGCCTGGAGGTACGGCGCCGACATCCACCCCCAGGCGTGGCCGGCGATGTCGGTATCGTTGACATAGGCAACCACGAATTCCGGCCGCGGGTTCCCGCGCAGGTGGTCGGTGGCTCCTTCTATTACATGGCCGGGGGCCGGCGGGGCCGGCAGCAGCCGGGTGATACCTCCCAGCCGGAGCAGGGCGCCCGTCACCCAGCGCGCCGCCCCTCCCAGCACCGGCGCCACGACCGTCGTGGTGACGCCCATGCGCCGCAGGGCGATGGGGAGGGGCGCCAGCGCCGGTACCCGTCCCAGGCTGGTGAGCCGGGGGTGGACCAGGCCGTGGCGTTCGGGCGAGACGCCGGTCGCCAGCGAGGTGAGGGCGGCGACGGTGACGCTGGGCCGGACCGTGACCGCATCCGCGGCGCTCCACCCATCCTCGATCAACCCGCTCAGCACCGGCATGACCGCCGGGGTGACGGCGTCAGGCCGGAGGCCGTCGATCACGAGCAGCAGGACTTTCCGGAACTCACCGGTCACGCCGGCTCCTTGAGGCTGGTTCATGGGTGAATGGTGCCGGGACAATGTCACTGTCCAATGACCCCGCGGTCCCGGCTCTGGCACGTGCTGCCGTGCGTCGCGCAATCGTGACGCGGGCGTCGCCGCTCCGCGACCGGACCCCACGACCCTTCGCGGCATGCGCATCCTCTACTGCACCGACACCTTCCTGCCCGAGATCAACGGCGTCACCACCGTGCTGGCCACCATGCGCGACGGTCTTCGCCGCCGGGGGCACGAGGTGTTCATCGCGGCGCCGCGCTATCCGATTCCCGGCCCCGACGAATCGCAGGTGCACCGCCTCGCAGCGGTTCCCTGCCCGGGATACGCCCAGGTGAGACTGTCCTGGCCCTGGGGGCGCGGTCTGGAACATGTATTCGACGGGTTCGAGCCGGACCTGGTCCACCTGGTGACCGAGGGGCCGCTCGGGCTCTTTGGCCGGCGCTACGCGCGGCAGGCTGGGATTCCCGTCGTTTCCTCCTTTCATACCGACTTCCCCCGGTACGCGGCGCGCTATCTCGGCCGCTACGCCGTAGGGCCCACCCGGGCCTGGCTGCGCCGCTTCCACTCGGCGGCCGCCTTCACCCAGACGCCGAGCGAGGCGACGCGTGACGAGCTGATCGCCCTCGGTGTTCCGCGCCCGGTGGTTTGGGGCCGCGGCGTGGATACCACCTGGTTCCGTCCGGGCCGCCGGTCGCTTCCGCTCCGGCCGGCCGCCGGCCAGCCGGTGCGGGTCCTGCACGTGGGCCGGCTCGCGGTGGAGAAGGACGTCGGCACGCTGGTGGAGGCCTTCCGCCTGGCCCATGCCGAGCTGGGTGCGGAGGCGGAGTTCATCGTGGCGGGGGATGGCCCGGAAGCGGGAAAGGTCCGGGGCGCGCTGCCGTTCGCGCAGCACCTCGGGTTCCTGGATCGGGACACGCTGGCCGATCTGTACGCCGACTCGGACGTCTTCGTCTTTCCCTCGTCCACCGAGACCTGTGGGCTGGTGGCGCTGGAGGCGCTTGCGTCGGGAGTTCCGGTCATCGGCGCCGACGCCGGCGGGATTCCCGGCAACGTGCGCCATGGCCTGACCGGCTTCCTCGTCTCCCCCGGCGACGCAGCGGGCTTCGCGAGGCAGGTCCAGGTCCTGGTTCGGGATGGTGAGCAACGCTGGGCGATGCACGAAGCGGCGCGGGCCTTCGCGGTGGCCCGCGACTGGAGCCGTGAGCTGGACGTGCTGGAGGCGGACTATGCCACGCTCAGGTGGGCGAGCACCGCGGCGCCGGCGCCCAGCAGTTGGCCCACGACCACGTCCGTGGCGTAGTGCACCCGCAGGTACACCCGCGACGACCCCACCACCAGCGCGAGCGGCAGGAGGAGGAGCCCGGCCACCGGCTCGGAGAGCAACACCCCGACCGCGAGCGCCATGGCCGCGGCGGCATGCCCCGACGGAAAGGAGAAGTGGTCGGGAATGCGCGTGAGCGGGGTCACCTCGGGCCGCGCGTGGGTCGGCCGGGGGCGCACGACGGTTCGCTTGAGGGCCTGGACCGCCAGGTGGGACAACAGGTTCGCCGCCCCGGTCACGAGGCCGAGGCGGCGGGTGTCAGGCAGGGCGAGCAGGAGCAGTGAGCCGGCGATGGTGGCGGTGGCTCCGCCGGCATGGGTCGTCACCCGGAGCATCCGATCGAGCCAGCCGGGCGCCTCGCGCCGCGCCAGGGCCGCCAGCAGGCGGTGATCGTGGGTGGTGAGCCGGTGCAGCATGCCTCGCAGGTGGTCCTCCTCCGGTTAGGGAGAAGCATCGCCGGCAGGCATCACGGCCGCGTATGGTTCAGGTCACGAAGGGGTCGCGCCTCCATCCGGAAACCAGCAGGTAATCACCGTGCCCCGGCCCACCTGGCTGGTCGCGCCCACCCGTCCTTCATGCGCCTCGACCAGGTGCTTGACGATCGCCAGCCCGAGGCCGGTACCGCCATCATCGCGGGCCCGGGCGGGATCCGCGCGGTAGAACCGCTCGAAGATCCGTGGCAGGTGCTCCCCCGTGATGCCCGCGCCGGTGTCGCGCACCTCGAGCGTCACCCCGCCGTCGTCCCGCGCGGCGCGAAAGGTCACCCGGCCACCCGCGGGGGTGTGCCGAATGGCGTTGTCGAAGAGGTTGCTCAGGACCTGCCGCACCGCGTCCGGGTCGGCGGTGACCGTACCCGCATCCGGCGCCACCTGCGCCGAGAATCCGACCTGCTGCTGTTCAGCGCGGTTGGCGAGGAGCCCCCAGCTCTCCCGGGCCACGGCCGCGACGTCCAGCGGCTCCGGGGCGGGGCGCCACCCGCCGGACTCGATACGGGAGAGATCCAGCAGCCCGTCCACCAGCCGCTGCATCCGCCGGGCGTTGCCCAGGATCACGGTGAGGAACCGCCGGGTCGTCTCAGCATCCGTCGGCTCCTGCACCAGGGTCTCGGCGTAGCCCGAGATCGAGGTGAGCGGCGTCTTGAGTTCATGCGAGACGTTGGCCACGAAATCGCGCCGGACGGTTTCCAGCCGGCGCAGTTCGGTCACGTCGTGCAGCACCAGGAGGGCCCCTCCATGGGCCAGCGGCCGGGCGGAGAGCAGCACGCTCTGGCCGTCGAGCTCCAGTTCCCGCTCCAGCACCGACTGGCCGCCGAGGACCGCGTCCACCACTTCGCGGGCTGCCTTGACCCGGAAGATCTGCTCCAGGTCCGGCAGAACCGCGTCCGGTTCGTAGCCGAGCAGCCGGCGGGCGGCCGCGTTTGCGGTCACGATCCGGCCCCGCGGATCGGAGGCGATGACCCCTTCGATCATCGCCTCCACCAGGGCCGCAGTCTCCGCCCGCTCGCGCCGCAGTTCGTTGAAGCGCTGGTCGAGCTGGGCGTGCATCTCCCGGAGGGCCCGGATCAGTTCGTCGATGTCGGGCACGCCGGACCGTGGGAACCGGGGAGGCGCGCCCTGCGCGATGGACCGCGCCGCCTGGCTGATCGTGGTGAGGGGCCGGGCGATCGACCGCCCGGCGAGGAAGGCCAGCCCGGCGCCAATCAGGAGCGCCACCAGCGCCGCGCCCAGGAAGGCCCGGTGGACGTGGACGAGGATGGCCTCGTTCCCGGCCAGGGGGGCCGCGAGCCGCACCACCCCCGGCCCGCCGGGCACCGCCACGTAGAGCAGCGGGCGGTTCACGGTGGCGCTGAGGCGGCGGTCGCTGCCCACCTGGCCCGCCAGCGCCGCGCGGACTTCGGGCCGCTCGCCGTGGTTCTCGATCCGGGGCACACCGTCGGGCGCCTCGTCACTTTCGGCGATGACGCGGCCGTCCCGCGCGATCAGCGTCACCCGAAGCCCGGACTCGCGGGCAATGCCCTCCACCGCCGCCTGCCAGGCGGTGGAGTCGGCGGGGAGCGCCCGGGCCACCAGCAGCGCTTCCCGCTCCAGGGTCCGGCGGCTCTCCCGCTCGAGGTCCCCCCGCAGGGCGAACTCGGACCCGACCACGTGCACCGCGATCGCCACGACGATGACCAGGATCGTGCCCCACACCAGCCGGGTCGCGAAGCTCATGCCCGGCGGGTTCCCCGCTCCGCGCCGCGGAAGCGGTAGCCGAAGCCGCGCACCGTCTCGATCAGATCGCCCGCCTCACCGAGCTTGGTGCGGAGCCGCTGGACGTGCATGTCGACTGTCCGGGTCTGGATGTCCGGCTGGGCCTCCCACACCGTTTCCAGGAGCTGGGGACGGGTCTGCACCCGGCCGCGGCGCTCCACCAGCGTGAGCAGCAGCTTGAATTCGGTGGCCGTCAACTCCACGTCTTTCCCGTCGACCGCCACCCGGTGGGCGGAGCGGTCGATGGCGATCGGGCCGGCCGCGAGGGTGGACCCGCCGGAGACCGCCGGGGCCGCGAGCCGGCGGAGCAGGGCATTCACCCGGAGCGCCAGCTCCGCCGGGGAGAACGGCTTGGTCAGGTAGTCGTCGGCGCCGAGCGAGAGGCCCCGGATGCGGTCCGGCTCCTCCCGCCGGGCGGTGAGCAGGATGACCCCGACATCGCGGGTCTCCTCCCGCCGCCGGAGTTCGGCGAGCACGTCGTAGCCCGACACGCCCGGCAGCATCACGTCCAGGATCACGATGTCGGGCCGTTCTTCCCGCGCGGCCTTGAGGGCATCGGGGCCGTTGGCCGCGGTCGAGACGCGGTACCCCGCCTTCGCCAGGTGGTAGGCGACCAGCGCGGTGATATCCGGCTCGTCGTCCACAACGAGAATGCGATGACTCATGCCGGGCGTCCTTCCAGTTCACTGTCGGTGCGGAGCCGGGCGTGCCGCCGGCTATGCTGGATGGCACTCTCCCGCTCCACGCGGTAGGCCGCATCGGCCTGGCTCGCTTCCATGATGTCCGCGAACACCCGCCCCAGCGGCTCCGGGGGACGGCGCAGCCGGTACAGCACGAACTGCGCAATCGGCGTGTCGCGGACCAGGCCCAGGTCTCGCAGCACCTTGAGGTGGCGGGAGACGGTGGGTTGCGGCAGGTCGAGAATCAGCACCAGGTCGGAGACGAAGAGCGGCGCCGCCTGCAGGCAGTTGAGGATGCGGAGCCGGGTGGGCTCACCCAGCGCCTGGAGCATCTCGGCCAGCGGAAGGGGGGGCGACATATGCGGCAAAACGAATACACGGCTGGACCTGGAAATGCAAGCCGGAGCGTGACGTCCCGCATTGCGCGGCCGGAAGATGCCTGTGGATATTGACCTTATGCTCTCCCACCTGGCCCTCGCCGGCCTCCTCGCCGGTACCGGTGCCCCCGACACCGTCCGCCTGGTACTGGTGGCCACGACCGATGTCCACGGCCACATCACCGACTGGGACTACCTGCAGAACGCCCCGTGGCCCGGCGGCCTCACCCGGGTGGCGACCGTCGTGGACTCGCTGCGTGAGCGCTATCCCGGGCAGGTCATCGTGGTGGACGCTGGGGATGCACTCCAGGGCAGCCCCCTCGCCGCCTGGGCGGATCGCGCCGCCGAGTCGGCCCATCCGATCGTGGACGCGATGAATACCCTCGGCTACGACGCGGCCACGCCGGGGGCCCACGACTTCGATTTCGGGATGGAGCGGTTCAACCAGGCGCTGGCGGGGTCGGGCTTCCCCTGGGTGAGCGCCAACCTGCGGGTGCTGCCGCAGGACACCCTCGCCCTTGCGGGCTACACGGTGATCCTGCGGAACGGCGTCAAGGTCGCCATCACCGGCTTCACCACGCCCGCCGCGACGGTGCTGAACCGGAGCCGGCTCGCCGGCCGGTTGCGGGTGGACCGGGTGGAACCGGGCATCGCCCGCATGCTGCGCGAGGCGCGCAAGGATGCCGACCTCGTCATCGTCCTGGCGCACAGCGGGATGGAGGGGCGCTCCTCCCACGACACGACCGGACTGGGCCCCGAGCATGGCGCGGCCCGCCTCGCGCAGGGAGAGAGCCGTCCCGACCTGGTGGTCGTGGGGTATTCCCACGAGACCATGGTGGACTCGGTGCTGTCCGGCGTCCACTTCGTGCAGCCCCGCCCGCAGGGCCGTTCCGTGGCCGTGGTGCACATTGCGCTGGTGCCCCAGGACGGGAAGCTGGTGCCGGTGCGCATCCGGGGGGAGCAGGTGTCGCTGGAGGATGTGCGGCCGGCTCCCCGGCTGGCTCGCCGGCTGGGGGAGATTCACCGCGCGGTCCTCGGCTGGGTCAGTGGCGCGCTGGCCGAATCGGACCAGCGGCTCACGCTGGCGGCGGCCCGGGTCGAGGATACGCCGCTGCTGCGCTACCTGCACGCCGTGCTGCGGCGCGCCTCGGGGGCCCAGCTGTCCGCGCTCGCGGCTCCGGACCTCCGCGCCGGCTTCGACGCCGGTGAGATCACCATGGCGGAAGTATTCCGGCTCTATCCGGCGGAGCACACCCTGCGGGTGGTGAAACTGAGTGGCGCCCAGCTCCGGGCCTTCCTGGAACACAGCGCGCGGTACTTCTACGCGGATTCGACCGGCCGGGTCGCGCCCAACCGGTTCGTCTCGGCGGAGGATTTCGACCTCGTGGGGGGGGCGACCTGGGCCCTGGACTTGAGCCAGCGCCCCGGGAGCCGGATCACCCGGCTGGAGGTGCGCGGCCGGCCGGTCGCACCGGAGGACAGCTTCACGCTTGCGCTGACCAGCTACCGGCAGCAGGGCGGCGGCAACTACGCCTCGCTGGGCGGTGCCCGGGTGGTGTACGACAAGGAGGAGCGGATCCGCGACCTGATCGTTGCCGACCTGTCGCGGCGCCGCATGCTGCGGGGGGACGATTTCGCCGGCGCCGACTGGGCCCTCGTCCCCGTGGAGTTCGCCCAGCGGGCCCGGGCGCTCTTCGTGCGGGAACCGGGTCCCGCGCCCCCGCCCCCCGAGCCCGAGGGGCGGGTGCTCCCCGCCGGCCCCAGCCGGGCCGAGCTCGCCCGGCGGGATTCGATCGCCCGGGCCGAGGAGCGCGCCGCGGCGCTGGCCCGTGCGACGGTCGTGACGATGCGCCTGCCGGCCGGCCCCGGGGCGGAAGGCGGGCTGGCCCGGCTGGTGGCGGATGCCTATCGCAATGCCCTGCGCACCGACCTGGCGCTGGTGAGCGCCGCCGAGCTGCGGGGAGAGCTGCCAGCCGGTCCGCTGACGGCCGCGCAAGTGGATGCGACGCTCGGCCCCGCGGCGCTCCTCACGATCACGCTGACCGGCGCGGAGGTGCGGGATCTCCTCGAGAACCTGCTCGCCGCGCCGGAGCTCTGTTGCGGCGTCAGCGGCATCGCGGTGGAGTTCGATCCGCGGGGCCGCGAGTTCGACCGGGTGCGCCGCGCGCGGCTCGTGACCGGGGCGGACCTCGATCGCAAGCGAAGCTACACGGTGGCGCTGAGCGAGGCCCATCTCGGTTCCGACTCGACCTTTGCCCTGGGCGCTGGGGACTGCCGGGCGGGGAAGGGGTGCCGCACGCCGGGTCAGCTGTCCCGCTGGACCGTCACCCGGTCCGAGCGGGGGACGGTGGAAGTGCTGCGCGAATACCTGCGGCGACTGCCGCAGCCGGTGGCGCCCCCGACGGAGCGCCGCATGGTGCCACGGCGCTGATGTCCACCGGGCTTCGCGTCTTCGTCAACGAACGCCCCTACTCCCTCCCGCCGGGCTCCACCGTACGGGACGCCCTGCGGGCCGCCGCGCCCGAGCTGGTGCCGCTCTGTGAGGCGGGGCAGGCGGTGGTTACCGACGGCCGGGCCCTCGCGATCGGGCTGGATGCGCCGCTCAGCGGCGGGGCGATTCTCCGGGCCCAACCGACCAGCCGCCGGGGCTGAGCGGCGGCCATGGCGGAGGCCGACCGCTTCCTCCGCCTGCCCAAGGCCGAGCTCCATGTCCACCTGGATGGTTCGCTGCGTCCGGCCACCCTGCTGGAGCTGGCGGCGGCGGCCGGCTGCAGGCTTCCGGCGTCCGATCCGGGGCGGCTCCGACAGTGCATGCGGGTGGAAGATGCCCGCGACCTCGCCGGCTACCTCGCCCGCTTCGCGCTCACCATCCAGGTGCTGCAGACGCCCGAGGCGCTCGAGCGGGTTGCCTATGAGATGGTCCAGGACGCCGCGGCGGATGGGGTGCGCTACCTCGAGGTGCGCTACTGCCCGGCGCTCAGCCGTGACCGCGGGCTCACGCTGGACCAGATCATCGCGGCCGAGCGGCGCGGGCTGCTCCGCGGTGAGCGGGAGACCGGCATCCGCACCGCCATCATCAACTGTACCCTTCGGCACTTCGACCCCGCGGTCTCGGAAGCGATCGCGGACGCCTCGGTCCGGAACCGGCACCAGGGCGTGGTCGGCTTCGACATCGCCGGCGGCGAGGCCACCCACCCCGCGCTGCCCCACCGCCACGCCTGCATGATCGCGCGCCGTGGCGGGCTCGGCGTCACGGTGCATGCGGGGGAGGCGGCGGGTCCCGAGTCGGTGGCCGAGGCCACCTTCCAGTGCCAGGCCGACCGGATCGGGCATGGCACCCGCCTGATCGAGGACCCGGCCCTGACGGCGCACGTCCGGGACCGCCAGATTGCGGTGGAGATGTGCCTGACCTCCAATAGGCAGACCCACGCCATCCCCCGGCTGGCGGCGCACCCGCTGCGGCGGCTGCTCGATCAGGGGCTCGCCGTCACCCTCAGCACCGACAACTGGCTCATGAGCGACGTCACCCTCTCCGGCGAGTATGCGCTGGCCACGGGCCAGTTCGGGCTCACCGACGGGGAGATCCGTCAGCTGGTGCTGAACGCGGCGCGCGCCGCCTTCCTGCCCCAGCCGGAACGGGTGGCGCTCACCGGGGAGATGATCGCCGCGCTGGACCGGTGGGCGTGACGGCGACGGGGCAGGCCGCCGCGGAGCGTCTCGCCGGGCTGCAGGCGGGACTCGACCTGACCCTGGGGGAGCGGCTCATCGGCGTGCTCGGCGTGGCGACGATGATCGGTGTCGCGCTGGCGCTCTCGAGCGGGCGGCGGCGGATCAACTGGCGGCTGGTCGCCGCGGGCCTCGGGCTGCAGCTGTTCTTCGGGGTCCTGGTGCTCAAGACCGGCACCGGGCGCGAGCTGTTCGACCTGCTGGGCGCGGGCTTCACCCGCCTCATCGGGTTCACCCGGGAGGGCGCGCGCTTCGTCTTCGGGGACCTGGTCGACCGGCCGGGCTACCTCGCCTTCAGCGTCCTGCCGACGATCATCTTCTTTTCCGCCCTCATGTCGGTGCTGTACCATTTCGGCGTCATGCAGCTGGTGGTCAAGGCTATCGCATGGGTCATGCAGCGCACCCTCCGCACCTCCGGCGCCGAGACCCTCTCCGCCTCGGGCAATATCTTCCTGGGCCAGACGGAAGCGCCGCTCCTGGTGAAGCCCTTCGTGCGGGAGTTCACCCCGTCGGAGCTGTTCGCCGTCATGGTCGGCGGGTTCGCGACGGTGGCGGGCGGGGTCATGGCGGCCTACATCGGCATGCTGTCGGGCACATTCCCCAACATCGCGGGGCACCTGCTCGCGGCCAGCGTCATGAACGCCCCGGCCGGGCTCTACCTCGCCAAGATCATGGAGCCGGAGACCGGCGAACCGCTCACCCGGGATGCGCCCCGCATCCGGCTGGAGCGCGCCGACGCCAACATCATCGACGCCGCGGCCAGCGGGGCACTCCAGGGCGTCCAGCTCGCGATCAATGTCGCGGCCATGCTCATCGCGTTCGTGGCCCTGGTGGCGCTGGTGAATGCCGGGCTGGGGTGGGTGGGCGGGCTCGCGGGGATCCCGGACCTGAGCCTGCAGCTGGTGCTGGGTCAGCTGCTCCGGCCCCTGGCGTGGGTGCTGGGCGTGCCGTGGCAGGACACCGGGTACGTCGGGGGGCTGATCGGGCTCAAGACGGTGCTCAACGAGTTCGTGGCATACGCCCAATTCGGCCGCGACCTGGCCGACGGGATCGCGCTCTCGCCCCGCAGCGCCTTCATCCTCACCTACGCACTGCTCGGCTTCGCCAACCTGGGCTCCATCGCGATCCAGATCGGCGGCATCGGCGGGCTGGCCCCCGAGCGTCGCGGCGAGATCGCGCGCTTCGGGCTCCGCGCCATGGTGGCCGGCAACCTGGCGGCGTTCACCTCGGCGGCGATCGCGGGGATGCTGATCTGACCGCGCGGCCCGACTCCGTCAGCGCGGCAGCCGCCGTCGTGGCGCGCTGGCTCGCCGGACGGCGCCCCGCGGCCGCGATCGTCCTGGGCTCGGGACTCGGGCGGCTGGGCGAGCGCCTGGCGGAGCGGCGGAAGCTCCCCTACCGGGAGATTCCGGGGTTTCCGGCCCCGGGGGTCGAGGGGCACGCGGGCATGCTGGTGGCGGGCACGCTCAACGGGCGCGCGGTCCTCTGCCAGGGCGGGCGGTTTCATGCCTACGAGGGATACCCGGCGGAGCTCCTCGCGCTCCCGGTCCGGTTGTTCGCGACCCTCGGCATCCGGACCCTGCTGCTCACGAACGCCGCGGGGGGGATCCGGCGTGCGCTGCCGCCCGGCAGCCTCATGCTCATCGCCGACCAGATCAACTTCACCTTTCGCAATCCCCTGATCGGCCCCGCACGGCCGGGGGAGGAGCGCTTTCCCGACATGTCCGCGCCCTATGACGTGGAGCTGGCGGGATGGGCGCGGGCGGCCGCGCGGGACGCGAAGCTCCCCCTGGAAGCCGGGGTCTACGCCGGGGTGGCAGGGCCGAGCTACGAGACGCCGGCGGAGATCCGGATGCTGGCGCGGATGGGGGCGGACGCGGTTGGCATGTCCACCGTCCTCGAGGGGGTCACGGCGCGGGCGCTGGGGATGCGGGTGCTGGGGGTCAGCGTGATCACCAACCACGCGGCGGGGATCTCGCCCGCGCCGCTCTCCCACGCGGAGGTCACGGCCGCAGCGGCGGCGGCCGGGGAACGGCTGGAGGGATTGATCGGCGGCGTGGTGGCGCGGCTGTGACCGCGCCGGCGGCTCAGGGGGCCGGCGCGACGGCGCGGTGGTTGAGGGGCCCATGCCCGCGGCCCAGCCCCGGGGCGGATTGCAGCGCCCGGTACAGGTAGTCCAGGGCATCGGGCACGGCGGTCTGGAGCGGACGCCCGAGGGCGAGTCCGGCGGTGATCGCGGCGGACAGGGTGCAGCCGGTCCCGTGGGTCGAGGACGTGGCCAGCCGCGGCCGGACGAAGTGCTGGAGCCCCGCGGGGGTCACCAGGACGTCGGTCATGGTGTCGCCTTCGAGGTGCCCGCCCTTCACCAGCGCGCTGGCCGCGCCCAGCGTGAGCAGGCGCCGGCCCGCCAGCTCCATGTCCGCCACGGTCCGCACCGGCCGGCCGGTGAGGATCCCGGCCTCCTCGAGGTTGGGCGTCACCAGGGTGGCCAGCGGCAGCAGCTCGGCGCGCACCACCCCCTCTGCGGCGGCATCGAGCAGCCGGTCCCCCGAGGTGGCGACCATGACGGGGTCGAGGACATACTCCCGCCACCCATGCCGCCGGATGGCGTCCGCCACCAGCCGGACCAGGCCCGCGGTGGCGAGCATGCCGGTCTTGACCGCGGCCGGGGGCAGGTCCCCGGCCAGGGCCTCGAGTTGCGCGGCCACCATGGCCTCCGGCACGGGATGCACCGCGTGCACGCCCAGAGTATTCTGTGCGGTCAGCGCCACGATGGCGCTGGTGCCGTACACCCCGAACTGGTGGAAGGTCTTGAGATCGGCCTGGATACCGGCGCCGCCGCCGGAATCGGAGCCCGCGATGGTCAGAGCGATTTTCATGGAAAGGCCGGCCCATCCGTGTCGCTGATCAGCACCATCCGGGACCTGCACCGCCGACGCGCGCGCGAGCGACGCGGGCTGACGCTGGCGGAAGGCGTCCGCCTGCTGGAGGAGGCGCTCGCCGCCGGGATTCCGGTGCGGGGCGCCGCAGTGGCCCCGGGGCTGGAAAGTACACCTCGCGGCAGCGCGCTGAAACGGCGGCTGCAGGAGGCGGCGGTGCCGCTCGAGGCGGTGGATGACGACCTCCTCGCCCGGCTCGCCGATACCGAGCATCCCCAGGGGGTGGTGGCGGTCATCGCGCCCCGGCCCTGGACCCTGGACGACATCCCGGTCACGTCCAAGGGGGTGGTGCTGGTGCTCGACGGGGTGCAGGATCCGGGCAACGTCGGGGCCCTCGCCCGTACCGCGCTCGGGCTTGGGGCCGGCGCCCTGGTGGCGCTGCCGGGCACGGCGGATCTCGCCAACCCCAAGGCCCTCCGCGGCAGCATGGGGGCGCTATTCCGGTTGCCGGCAGTGTCCGCGACACGGGAAGGATTCGTGGCCTGGGCCCGGGCCGCCGGAGTGGAGCTGTGGACCACGGCCTCCGACGGCACCCCGGTCGGGCGGGTACCACGAGTGGGCCCGATCGCCCTGCTGCTCGGCAACGAGGGCGCCGGGGTCGGCCCGGAACTCTCGGTGGCCGCGAGCCGGTCGGTCTCGGTGCCGCTGTCCGGCGGGGTGGAGTCGCTGAACGTGGCGGTGGCGGCCGGTATTCTCCTCTATGAGGTGACGCGTGAGCCTTGAGACCTACCTGACGGTCACGGCCGGCCTGGTCGGCGCCATGCTCGGCAGTTTCCTCAACGTCTGTATCCTCCGCTGGCCGCGGGATGAGTCGGTGGTGCGGCCCAGGTCGCGCTGTCCCGGCTGCCAGCAACTCATCCCCTGGTACGACAACCTCCCGGTCGTCTCCTGGTTCCTGCTCCGGGCCCGGTGCCGGACCTGCCGGACGCCGATCTCGATCCAGTATCCTTTGGTGGAGCTGGCCACCGCGGGGATCTGGGCCCTGATGGCCTGGCGCTACGGGGTGAGCCTCACGGCGCTCACCGGCGCCGTGTTCTGCACCATCCTGCTCGGCATCGCGATGACCGATGCCCGGGAGTACATCATTCCCGACGAGTTCAGCCTCGGTGGCCTCGGACTCGGGCTGCTGGCGAGCCTCCCGGGCGGGGTGACCGGGATCGGCCACGCGATTCTGGGGGCGGCGTTCGGCTTCGCGCTGCTGTGGACCGTGGGGGCCGTCGGCACCCGCATCTTCAAGGAGGATGCGATGGGTGGCGGCGACATCAAGATGATGGCGATGGTCGGGGCGTTCACGGGGTGGCAGGGGGTGCTGCTCACCGTGTTCCTCGGCGCGCTGCTCGGTACGCTGGTCTTCGTTCCGCTGTCGGTCTTCGGCCAGAAGCGGTTGGTGCCCTTCGGGGTCTTCCTCAGCATCGGGGCCGCCGCGACCTGGCTGGCGGGTCCCGCGGTGATCGCATGGTATCGAGACTTCGTCCTCACCCCCTGATCCGCCATGCCGCGGGCGCGGCGCTCGGACTCCTGCTGCTGGCCACGGCCTGTCGCGGCCGGCCGCCGGGCCAGACCGAGGCGACCGTCGCGAGCCTGGTGGACAGCCTGGTGCCGGCGGTCGAGAAGTTCGCCGCGCTCCGGTTTCGGACCCCACCCCGCTCCGCGGTCCGAAGCCGGGACCAGGTGCGGGCCTATGTGCTCGCCAAGCTGGACCAGGAGTTCTCGGCCGACAAGGCCAAGGGCATGGAAGCGAGCTATCGCCTGCTCGGGCTGCTGCCGGACACCCTGGACCTCCGGGCCCTGCTCCTCGACCTCTTCACCGAACAGATCGTCGGGTACTACGAGCCCGACTCCAGCCAGCTCTTCGTGGTCGCGACGGCGGACGAGACGGTGCTCAAGGCCGTGGTCGCCCACGAGCTGGTGCATGCCCTGCAGCACCAGTACCTGGCCCTCGATTCCATCATGGAGCAGGTCGGGGACAACGACCGGCTGCTGGCGGCCCAGTCCGTCCTGGAAGGACAGGCCACCCTGGTGGGGCTGCAGGTGATGGTGCCGGACCAGAACCTGTACGCGATGCCCGAGCTGTGGGAGGCTTCCCGCGACCGGATCCGGGAGCAGCAGGCGGCCATGCCGGTCTTCAGCAAGGCGCCGCGGATTCTCCGGGAGAGCATCATCTTCCCCTACCTGGCCGGGGCCGACTTCATCCGCGCCTGGGAGGGGTCGGAGCTGCGGGACACGGTGCCGTTCGGGGTCCGGATGCCGGTGTCCACCGAGCAGATCATCAACCCCCATCGCTACTTCCAGGGGGACCAGCCGCTCACCATCCGGTTCACCACCCCGGAGCCCCGGGTGCTGTACGAGGACACCATGGGCGAGTTCGACCTCCGGATTCTGGCCGCGGACCTCGCTGCCCTGCCGGTCTCCGCCGAGATCGCGACCCCGCTGTCCCCGGGCTGGGGCGGGGACCGGTTCCGGGTGTATGAGACCCCAGCCGGTCCCGCGCTGGTCTGGTACCTGGTATGGGACGACCCGGTGAGCCGGACCCGCTTCCATGGAACCACCGGCCAGCGGCTCGAGTCCCGCCGCCGGCTGGGCTACCGGCTCGAGGTCTCCCAGCTGATGGTGGGGGACCGGCCCGCGAGCCGGGTGGTGATGGCCCCCGATGGCTGGCTGGGGTGGAATCAGGTCTCCGGGGTGGAGGTGGTGCCCGGCCCGGCTCAGTGAACCCCGCTGTCCGTCCGTTCCGCCAGCACGGCGGCCATGGCCCGGGCCGAGCCGGAGGCTACTTCCAGCACCGTGCTCACGAAGTCGAGACCGAGGCGCAGCTCCTCATCCGTGAGGCGGCGGGCGGTGCGGAGGGCGGCGCCGGGGCCCTGCGCCACCGCGTCGGCGAGGGCGTCGGCGACACGGATGGCCACTTCATCGCGGGGCGGGACCGGGGCGATGGGCACGGCAATGGGGCGCATGGGTACTCCGGAGTGAGAGGTGCCCCAGCCTAACGGACCCACGTCATCCGGCCATCAACGATCGGACGCATTCCGGCACCCGGGAACGCGACGCCACGCCAGCCACCCCCTCCTTGTGTCCCGGCTTCCACCCTTCCAGCGGCCCCCCATGCCCGGACTTGCCGAACGGGCGTAACCCCTCTATTTTCTGGGGCTTATGTTCGACGAGCTGTCCGCCAAACTCACCGCCGCGCTCTCCAAACTCACGGGGCGCGGCGTTCTTACCGAGGAAGCGGTCAAGGATGGCCTGCGCGAGATCCGGCGGGTCCTGCTCGAGGCGGACGTCAGCTTCGACCTGACCCGGCAGTTTCTGGAACGGGTGGAGCAGCGGGCGGTCGGGACGCAGCTCATCAAGTCGGTGCGGCCCGGCGATCAGCTGGTCAAGATCGTCTACGACGAGCTGGTGGCGCTCCTGGGGGAAAAGCAGGCGCCGATCGCCTTCGCCTCGGTGCCTCCGACCGTCATCCTGCTGGTCGGGCTGCAGGGGTCCGGCAAGACGACGACGGCCGGCAAGCTGGCCAAGCGCCTGAAGCTGGAGCAGAAGGCGCCGTACCTCGTGGCCGCGGACGTGTACCGGCCGGCCGCGGTGGACCAGCTGGTGACGCTGGCCAGACAGGTCGAGGTCGGCTGCCATGGCGAGCCGGGCGTCACGGACGTGGTCGGGATCGTGAAGCGGGGCATCGTCGAGGCGGGGAAGGCGCGGGCCCGGACCGTCCTGGTGGACACCGCCGGCCGGCTGCAGATCGACGCCGACATGATGGACGAGCTCAAGGCGCTCAAGGCGGCGGTCAAGCCGCACGAGATCCTGCTCGTGGCGGACGGCATGACCGGGCAGGACGCGGTGCGGATCGCCAGCGGCTTTCACGAGGCGCTTGGCCTGAGCGGCGTGATCCTCACCAAGATGGACGGCGATGCACGGGGGGGCGCGGCGCTCTCCATTTACGGGACTACCCGGGCGCCGATCAAGTACATCGGCCTGGGGGAGAAGCTCGATCAGCTCGAGCCCTTCCGCCCGGACCGGCTGGCGGGACGGATCCTCCAGAAGGGGGACATCCTCACCCTGGTGGAGCGGGCCCAGGCCTCCGTGGACTCGGCCGAGGCGGAGAAGCTGGCCCGGAAGGCGGTCTCGAAGAAGGGCCTGGATCTCCAGGACTTCCTGACCGCCATGAAGCAGATGCAGAAGATGGGGCCGCTCAAGAACGTGCTGGGGATGCTGCCGGGCGTGAGCCCGCAGATGCTCCAGGGAGCGAACCTCGACGACAAGCGGATCAAGCATGTCGAGGCCATCGTGCTCTCGATGACCGCCAAGGAGCGGGCCGATCCAGACCTGCTCAACGGGTCCCGGCGGCTCCGCATCGCGAAGGGCGCGGGGCGGACGGTGCAGGAAGTGAACCAGCTGCTGAACCAGTTCAAGGCGATGCAGAAGCTGATGAAGACGGGCGGGAAGGGCCTCAAGATGCCGTTCGGCAAGGGCCCGGGCATGTTCGGGATGTAGGAGGTCCGCACAGGGGTGCGGGCGTACCAGTTTCCAGAGGGCAGGCAGAGCATGGCAACCAAGATTCGTCTCCGTCGGGTGGGCCGGAAGGGCGTCCCCCTCTACCGGATCGTGATCGCCGACAAGGATGCGCCGCGCGATGGCCGGTTCGTCGCCGCGATCGGCACCTACAATCCGCGGGCCGAGAAGGCCGTGGACAAGGTGACGCTCGACTCCGACCAGGCCAAGGCCTGGCTGGCCAAGGGCGCGACCCCGACCGACACCGTCCGCTCGATCCTGGAGCGGGCCGGCGTGCTCGCGGCCCAGAAGGCGTGACCGGGCCGGAGCGCCCCCGCTACCTCGCGGTGGGACGGCTCCGCAAGCCGCACGGCCTGAAGGGCGAGTTCGCGATCTTCCCGCTCACCGCGGAACCCGACGTGGTCTTCGCCCCGGGTCGGCGGCTGGTGCGGATGGGGCTCGATGGGGCGGTGCTCGGGGAGCCGATCGAAGTGGAACGGAGCCGCGGGTACCACCGGGAGTGGCTGGTGAAGTTTCGGGGCCTCGAGGCGCGGGACGACACCGAAAACTGGCGCGGCCAGTTTCTCGGCGCCCCGGCGGAGGAGCTGACCCCGCCCGCGGAGGGTGAGGTCTACCTCCATGAGCTGGAAGGCTTTGCGGTGCGCGGGGAGGATGGGACGGCGTATGGCCTGGTAACGGGGCTCATCGAGCTCCCGGCCGGGGTGGCGCTGGAGGTGCAGGGGCCGAAGCGCGAGTTCCTGCTGCCTTTCATCAAGCAGTTCGTGCGCGAAGTGCGGCGCGAGGACCGGGTGCTGGTGGTGGCGCTGCCGGAAGGCCTGCTCGATTGATGCGGATCAACGTCGTGACGCTGTTCCCCGAAGCGCTCGGTCCCTTCCTCGGGGCGAGCATCCCGGGACGCGCCGCGGCGGCCGGCAAAGTGGCGTACCGGCTGGTACAGCTCCGGGACTTCACCCACGACCGGCACCGCACGGTGGATGACTATCCCTATGGCGGCGGCGCCGGGATGGTGCTCAAGCCGGAGCCGTTCTTCGAGGCGGTGGAGTCGCTGGAGCCGGCCGACCGGGCGGGCCCGATCATCCTGCTGTCGGCCCGTGGCCGGCGGTTTGGCCATGCGGACGCGGTGCGCTTCTCGCTGGCGGAACGGCTGACCCTGCTCTGCGGCCACTACAAGGACGCGGACCAGCGGGTGGCGGAGGGCCTCGCATCGGAGGAGCTGTCCCTCGGGGACTTCATCCTCTCCGGCGGGGAACCGGCGGCGCTGTGCGTCATCGATGCGGTGGTGCGGCTGCTGCCCGGGGTGCTCGGGGACCACGAGTCCGCCGCCGGCGATTCGCACTACGACGGGCTGCTCAGCCCGCCGAGCTTTACCCGGCCCGTGGAGTATCGCGGCCGGCGGGTGCCGGAGGTGCTGCTCTCCGGCAACCACGCGGACATTGCGGCGTGGCGCCAGGCGGAGGCGGAGCGCCTGACCCGCGAGCGGCGGCCGGACCTGTGGGCGGATTACGAAGCGCGCACCCGATAGGGGTGCGCTGACGGTTACCAGGAGGAAGCAATGGATCGTATGGCGGCGGTGGCCCGCGAAGGGCTCAGGACGGACATCCCGGCGTTCCACCCGGGCGACACCATCAAGGTGATGGTGCGGGTCCGCGAGGGTGACAAGGAGCGCCTCCAGGCATTCGAGGGGGTGTGCATGGGCAAGCGCGGCGCCGGGATCAACGAGACCTTCCGGGTCCGCAAGGTCTCCGCCGGCGTCGGCGTCGAGCGGGTCTTCCCGCTGCACAGCCCCGGGCTCGCCACCATCGAGGTGGTCCGCCGCGGCCGGGTCCGGCGCGCCAAGCTGTACTACCTCCGCAAGGTGAGCGGCAAGGCGGCCCGGATTCGCGAAAAGCGGGAGATCGTCCCGCAGGGCTGAGCGGGCAGTGCGTTCCATCCCCGGCCCGACGCTCCTCCGGGAGGAGGCGGCCTGGTCGGGGCGTGCCCTGCTGATCGGGGTGGATGAGGTTGGCCGCGGTCCCCTGGCTGGTCCAGTGGTGGCCGCGGCCATTGCCTTTCCTCCCTGGGCCCAGCCGGTTGCCGGCGTCCGCGACAGCAAGACCCTTTCGGCCCGCCAGCGCGCGGCGCTGGTGCCCAACCTCCGGCGCGCCGCCCTGGCCATCGCCGTGGCCGCGGCCAGCGTCCGGGAGATTGACCGGCTCAACATCCGCCGCGCGACCGCCCTCGCCATGCGGCGCGCCGTGAGCCGGCTGGTCAACGGCCCCCGGTTCCGGCAGCAGACGCTCGACGCCGGAGCCACCGGCTTTCGGGTCCTGCTCGACGGCCTGCCCCTGCCCGAGTGCGGCTTTCCCCACGAGGCGCTGGTGGATGGGGACGCGCTCTGCTACTCCGTGGCCGCGGCCGGCGTGGTCGCCAAGGAGGTGCGCGACCTGCTCATGCGCCGGCTGGCGCTCCGCCACCCGGGGTTCGGCTGGGAGACCAACGCCGGCTACGGGACCGCGGAACACTGCGAGGCCCTCGCCAGCCGCGGCCCGACCCCGCATCACCGGCGCAGCTTCGCGCCACTGTCCCAGTCTCCCCTGGACGTCTGATCCCCATGCGCCGCTTCCCGCTTTCGCTAGCCGCGCTCGTGGCGGCCCTGCCGCTCGCCGCCCAGTCCAACGCGGAGCGGATTCTCAACGACCGCTACAGCCGGCAGCATGACTTCGACCTGGTGCACCAGCGGATCGAGCTGAGCCGGTTCGACTGGGAGGCGCGGAGCTTCGACGGCCGGGTCACGGTGACCCTGCGGGCCCTGCGCCCGGGCTTCGATTCCGTGGTGCTGGATGCGGGGGCGCTGCTGGAGGTTCGCTCGGTCGCAGGCGTGCCCGGCCGAGCCGCCGAGTCGCCGAGCCGCGGGGCCGTCGAGTACCGCTTCGACCACGTGCGCGACACCCTCGTGGTCCGCCTGGCCCGGCCCGCGGCGTTCGGCGACACCGTGCGCTTCACGGTGCAGTACCGGGGCGTAGTGGAGAACGGCCGGGGGCTGACGTTCATCGCGGAGGACACGCTGCCGCCGGCCCGCCCGCGGCAGCTGTGGAGCCAGGGCCAGGCCGACGATAACCACGAGTGGTTCCCGACCTATGACTTCCCCAACGACCGCACCACCTGGGAGATGATCGTCACCGTGCCCCGGGGATTCATGGCGGTGTCGAACGGGCGGCTGCTGAGCGACCGCAGCGGCGCGGATGGCAGCCGGACCCTGCACTGGAGCCAGGACCAGCCGGCGGTGACCTACCTGGCCTCCCTCATCGTGGCGCCGCTGGTGCGGGTGCGCGACCGGTGGCGCGGCATTCCGGTGGACTACTACGTGTACCGGGCGGACTCCGCGCTCGCCCGCCCGCTGTTCGGGGTGACGCCGGACATGATGGAGGTCTTCTCCCGACTGACCGGCGTTCCGTACCCCTGGCCCAAGTACGCCCAGACCACGGTGGCGGACTTCTTCGGCGGCATGGAGAACGTCAGCGCCTCGACCATGATTGATTGGCTGCCGGGCCCCCGCGCCTACGCCGACCGCCCCTGGTATCAGCACATCCTGATTCCGCACGAACTCGCCCACCAGTGGTTCGGGGACTACGTCACCACCGCCAACTGGGCCAGCTTCTGGCTCAACGAGGGCTTCGCCGAGTTTCTCCCGGGCCAGTACTGGCGGGTGAAGCAGGGGCGGCACGCGGGGGACGACTACTACCTCGACGAGTACCGGCGATACCTCGAGATCGACCGGCGCCGGCGGATGCCGCTCGCCGCGCTGGGCTCCAACAACATCTACCCCAAGGGTGCGCTGGTCCTCGAGATGCTCCGCCGCCACCTGGGGGAGGAGCGGTTCTGGGCCGGGGTGCAGCGCTACCTCCGCACCCACGCCCTCGGCACGGCCACCAGTGACGACCTGCGGCAGGCGTTTCTCGAGGCCTCCGGGGCCCGGCTCGACCAGTTCTTCGACCAGTGGATCTATGCCGCGGGGCACCCCGATTTCGCGGTGAGCGCCGCCTGGGATTCGAGCCTCGCGCTGGTCACGCTCACGGTCCGGCAGACGCAGCGGGACACCCTGCCCGCAGACAGCACCGGGCTGCGCTACACCGTGCCCGAGGTATTCCGGATGCCCCTCACGATTCGGGTCGGCACCGCGGACGGCGACATCGTCGCCACGGTGGACCTCGAGCAGCGGGAGCAGTGGATTCACGTGGCGGGCGTGCGCGCGGCCCCGCGCATGGTTGTCTTCGATGAGGGCAACACGATCCTCAAGACGCTCAGCTTCCCGCAACCCACGCCCTGGCTCGTGGAGCAGCTGGCGCGGGACCCCGACCTCTGGAATCGTGCCTGGGTGATCGAGCAGCTCGCCTCGCGTGCCGCCGAGCCTGCGGCGGGTGCCGCGCTCCGGCGGGCCGCGACCGAGGCGGACTACTTCCTGACCCGGGCCCAGGCCGTGGCAGCGCTCGCCGGCGTCCCCGGCCCGGAGACGGAAGCAAGCCTGGTACGCGCGCTCGCGGACACCTCCGCCGAGGTGCGGGTCACCGCGCTCGACGTGCTGGGGGGCCGGCGCGCCGGCGGGGCCGAGGCGGTGCGGGCGCGCTGGGCGCGGGACCCGAGCGACGAGGTGCGCGCCGCCGCGCTCCGGGCACTGGTCCAGCTGGATCCGGGCGGCGCCCGCCCACTGCTCGCGGGGGCGCTGGACCTGCCGTCGTATCAGGACGCGATCAGTAACGCGGCGGCATTCGGGGCGTTCGTGCTGCGGGATTCGACGCTGATCCCGGCGGTGGCGCGCGCGGCGGAACGCACCACGGGTGGGGTGTATGCCCTGGCCGCCTTCGCCCGGGCGGGGTCAGCAGAGGCGCTGGACCGACTCGGGCAGATGGCGATCGCCCCGCGTGCCACGCTCCGCCGCCGGGCCCTCGAAGCCTTTCGCTACGGCGTGCCGGCGTCGCTGGCCGGCCCGCGGCTCACCGCGCTGATGGCGGAGGCGCCGGATGACGAGATCCGGGCGGAGCTCAGCGCGGCGCTCACCGCCCTAGGGAAGTAGCCAGCCGGCCACTTCCTTCACCGCCTCCGCCGCGCGGGCCGGGTCGGTCAGGTGCGGCACGGTCATCACCGGCAGGTGCTCGGCCAGGCGCACCAGCGCGGCGGCGTTGAAGCGGGTGCTGTCATCCGGCTCGCCCGGCTGGTTGAGGACCACGCCGAGCGTCGGGACCTTCTCCGCGGCCAGGACCCGCAGTGCCATCAGCGTGTGATTGATCGTCCCCAGGCGATCAGCCGCCACCAGCAGCACCCGGGCATCCAGGCCGTGGGCCAGGTCCAGGTGGTTATCAGTCCAGGTGAGCGGTGACAGGAGCCCGCCGGCGCCCTCCACCAGGAGCAGGGAGTCCGGCGTGAGCAGGCTCCGGATCCGCGCGATCAGATCGTCGTAGTCGATCGGCGTGCCCACCTGGTCCGCCGCGATCGCCGGCGCCACCAGTCCCGGCAGGCGCACCAGGGCCCGCCGCGGGCCCTGCTGTCCGGTGGCCGCGGCCAGCCGCGCCCCGTCCTCCTCCGGTGACGGCGGCTCCGAACATCCGGTCTCGATCGGCTTGACCGCCACCACCCGCTGGCCCAGCTCCGCCAGTGCCCGCGCCAGCGCCACGGTCACCCACGTCTTTCCCACCCCGGTGTCCGTTCCCACGATCAGCGTCACCCGCGGGTGCTGCGGCACGGGCGGGTCGGCTTCCCGCACGGCGGTCGAGGGTCGGGACACGCGCGGCGGCGTCACGCGCTTCTTCGGGCCAGGAGGGGTCATGTCGTGGCTGCCTCGATGCCGTGGCGGACGGCATCCATCAGGTGGACCAGCTCGTCATCGGTAATCGTGAGCGGCGGCATCAGGACCAGCGTGTCGCCCAGCGGGCGCAGGAACACCCCGTGGCGCCGCGCGGCGCGGCAGGCGGCCATCCCGCGCCGCTCCGCGGCCGGGAAGGGGAGCCGCCGCTCCCGGTCCTGCACCAGCTCAATCCCTGCGGCCAGGCCCAACTGGCGAGTGTCTCCGACCGTGGGGAGGTCGTGCAACGTCTCGAGCAGTGCCCCCAACCGGGCGATCCTGGCCGGAAGCGCCGCCAGGATGCCCTCCTGCTCGAAGATGTCCAGGGTGGCCAGGGCCGCGGCGGACGCCAGCGCGTTCCCCGTGTAGGTGTGGCCATGGAAGAAGGTACGCCCCTCGGCTGGCGGACCGAGGAACGCCTCGAAGATCCGCTCGGTGGTGAGCGTGGCCGCCATGGGGAGATAGCCGCCGGTCAGCCCCTTGGCCAGGCAGAGCAGGTCCGGAGCGACCCCTTCCCGCTCGCAGGCGAACATGCTCCCCGAGCGCCCCAGGCCGGTCGCGACCTCGTCGAGGATGAGCAGCGCCCCGACCTCGTCCGCTACCGCCCGCGCGCGCCGCAGGAACCCTTCCGGCTGGACGAGCATGCCCGCCGCACCCAGCATCCCGCTCTCGAGGACGATGGCCGCGACCCGCGGCCCTTCCCGCCGGACCGCCGCCTCCAGCGCCTCCGCGCACTCGAGGGCGCATGTGGCGCGCTCCCGGCCGAAGGGGCAGCGGTAGCAGTAGGGTGGAGGGACCTTGAGCGTGTCGAACAGGAGCGGCCGGTAGCGTTCGTGGAACAGCTCGATGCCCCCGAGGGAGACCGAGCCCACGGTGTCCCCGTGGTACGCGGCGCCCAGGGTCACGAACACCCGCCGCTCCCGCTGCTCACCCCCCCGGTGCTGCTGCCAGAACTGCAGCGCCAGCTTGAGCGCCACCTCCACGGCGGTGGAGCCATCGTCCGAAAAGAACACCCGGGTGAGGCCGGCGGGCGCCAGTTCCACGAGCCGCCGGGCCAGCAGCACCGGGGGCACCGCGCTGTGTCCCAGCAGGGTGCTGTGCGCGATCCGGTCCAGCTGGGCCCGGATCGCCGCATCGATCGCGGGCACGCGGTGGCCGAACAGGTTGCACCAAAGCGAGCCGACGGCATCGAGGTAGCGTTGGCCCTCGGTGTCGACCAGGTAGTGTCCCTCCCCGGCCGCCACCAGCAGCGGTTCCTCGTCGCGGTACACGCTGTGCGGCGTAAACGGATGCCAGAGATGGGCATCGTCCCACGCGCGCAGCTGGGCCGGGGTCGGTCCGGGCATGGATGCCGTCAGGATGACACGGGAACCGGCCCGCGGAGGCGTCGGCTCCTCACACCGACGGCACCAGTTCGGCCACCCGGAAGCCGGCGTCCGCGATCATGGCCAGGTCCGCCTCGGGTCCCTGGCCCCCGGTCGTGAGGTAGCCGTTGCAGAAGAGCGAGTTGGCGGGGTAGAGCGCCAGCGGCTGCAGCTGCCGCAGGTTCACCTCCCGGCCGCCGGCGACCCGGATATCCCGGGAGGGATTCACGAACCGGAACATGGCCAGGGCGCGCAGGCAGTCCTGCGGCGTGAGCCGCGGCAGGTGCCCGAGCGGGGTGCCGGGTCGGGGATCCAGGAAATTGACGGGGATCGACTCGACTTCGAGCTCCCGCAGCTGGAAGGCCAGGTGGACCCGGTCCTCCAGCGTTTCTCCCATGCCCATGATCCCGCCGCAGCAGGCCTCCATGCCGGCCGCCCGGACCGCCCGCACCGTGGTGATCCGCTCGTCATAGCTGTGGGTATGACAAATCTCGCCGAAATGGTTCCGCGAGCTCTCGAGATTGTGGTTGAAGCGGGTGACGCCGGCCGCCGCGAGCCGCTCCGCCTGGCCTTCCCGGAGCAGGCCGAGGGAGGTGCAGACGTTGAGGTTGAGTTCCGACTTGATGCGCCGCACCGCCTCACACACCACGTCCAGGTCCCGCTCGGAGGGGCCCCGGGTGCTCGTCACCATGCAGTACTTGACCGCGCCCATCGCCGCCGCCGCGCGGGCACCCGCCACCAGCTCCTCCACCGACTGCAGCGGATAGCGCTCCACCCCGGTGGGGAAGTGGACCGACTGGCTGCAGAAGGCGCAGTCCTCGGGGCAGAGCCCGCTCTTGGCGTTCTTGAGGACGTGGATCCGCACGTCCCGCCCGTGATACACCCGGCGCAGGCGGAAGGCGGCGCCCAGGACCTCGAGGAGTTCGTCGTCGCCGGAGGTGAGCACGGACAGCGCCTCGTCCCAGGAGGGCGCGCCGCCGTCCAGGCAGGTCGTGGCCAGCAGGTTCCAGTCGGTCATCGGGTGGATGGTTCGGAGGTGAGGAACGGCCACCCGGGACTGGCGGGCGGCGGGATCAGGGCGCGGGCGGATGCAGCAGGAAGAGCTGCTGGATGGCCCGGAGCCGGCCGGCAAAGTCGAGCGCGCGGAAGTCGAAGACCTCGTCGCTGCCCCCCATCAGCGCCGCCATCGTCGCAGCCTGGCTGTCGGAGTCTCCCGCCCGCACGGTGGTCTTCCGGATGAGGCGGAGCTCCATCACCTGGGCGACCGCCACCGAGCCCAGGGTGTCGGCCTGGCGGAAGACGAGCGAATCCCCGGCGAGCCGCGCCAGCCGGATGTCCCAGATGTACTCGCCGTTCTCGAGGGTGATCTGCCACCGGTCGCCACCGCCCTGGGCGGCCGCGGGAGCCGCGAGGACCAGCGACCACAGGACCAGCGACGCGACGCGCACACGGCCCTCCCCGCCCGGACGGCCTTGAGTTTCACTGCCACCCGCTCCACGTTTGGGCCCGGAGGGGGCGTAGCTCAGTTGGTAGGGCAAGGGACTTTTAATCCCTAGTTCGTGGGTTCGAGTCCCACCGCCCTCATGCCCGCCCCAATATTGCCCGCCGCGCGGGTGGCGGCAATCGCCCGCCGCCCCGGACCCCTTCCAATCCTCCGATGGGCCCGCGACATTCCGCCCGCAGTCCTGCGCACCGAATGCTTCCCGAACCGCCCGAGGGCGTGCTGTGACGCTGATTTACCTCGATGGCCAGTGGCTCGACAAGGCCTCCGCCAAGGTTTCCGTCTTCGATCACGGTCTGCTCTATGGCGACGGCGTCTTTGAGGGGATGCGGGTCTATGGCGGCCGGACCTTCAAGCTGGCCGAGCACGTGGCACGGCTGTACGACTCCGCCAAGGCGATCCTGCTGGACGTCCCGATCTCGCGCGAGGAGATGATCCGCGTCACGGAGGACGGGGTGAAACGTGCGGGGCTGTCCGAGGGGTACCTGCGGCATGTGATCACCCGCGGGGTCGGCGACCTCGGCCTCGATCCGCGGAAGTGCGCCCGCGCGTCGATCATTATCATCTTCGACACCATCGCCATCTGGCCGGCCGAACGCTACGAGCAGGGACTCACCCTGATCACCGCCGGGACCCCGATCAATCATCGGGAGGCGCTCTCCCCCCGGGTGAAATCGCTCAACTACCTCAACCACATCATGGCCAAGGTGGAGGCGACCAACGCCGGCGCCGATGACGCGATCATGCTGGACCCCGCCGGGCACATCGCCGAGGCGACCGGCATGAACCTCTTCCTCTGGAAGCGGGGCGTGCTCTCCACACCCCCGGCCTACGCCGGGCAACTGCTCGGGGTGACCCGGGACACCGTCATCGCCCTCGCCGGCGAGGCCGGCTACCCGGTGCGGGAGACCATGCTCAACCGCTACGACCTCTACACCGCCGACGAGGCCTTCCTGACCGGCACGGCTGCCGAAGTGGCCCCGATCCGGATGGTGGACGGACGGGTGATCGGGGCCGGCAAGGCGGGGCCCGTGACGCGCGACCTCCGCGCCCGATTCCTGAAGCTGGTCCGGGGCTGATCCCCCTCTGCCTCGGCCGCACCCCGGAGTCTCCCTGGCCGAGTCCTTCGACCTCATCGCGATCGGCGGCGGCACCGCCGGACTGGTCACCGCCGCGGGCGCCTCCTACCTTGGCGCCCGCGCCGCGCTGATCGAGCGCGAGCGGCTCGGCGGCGACTGCCTCTGGGCCGGGTGCGTGCCCAGCAAGGCACTCGTGGCCAGCGCCCATGCCGCCCAGCTCCGGCGCGACGCCGCCCGGCTGGGGATGCTCGGCAAGGCGAGGCCGGTCGACTTTGCCGAGGTCATGCAATCGATGCGCGCCGCCCGGGACCTGGTGGCCCGGCATGACGACCCCGCCCGCTTCCGGGCGCTCGGCGTCGACGTCGTCACCGGGGCCGCGGAGTTCGTCGATGCCCGCACCATCCGGGTGGGCGACCGCACCCTCACCGCGCCGCGCATCGTCCTTGCGACCGGCTCCCTGCCCGCCGTGCCCGCCATCCCCGGGCTCGCCGCCGCCGGCTATCACACCCATCGGACGATCTTCGATTTGGAGCGGGCGCCCGCCTCGCTCGCCGTGATCGGCGGCGGACCGATCGGCGTGGAGCTGGCCCAGGTATTTCAGCGCCTGGGCGTGCCCGTGCTCCTGCTCGAGCTGCAACCGGAAATCCTCGGCGGAGAGGACCCCGACGCGGCCGCGGTGCTGCGGCAGGCGCTGTCGGCGGATGGGGTCACGCTGCACACCGGCGCCACGGTGCTCCGGGTGGAGCCGGCGGCGGCCGGGAGCACGGTCGTGTTCCGGACCGCGGAGGGGCCGGAACAGCGGGTCGTGGTGGACGCCATCCTGGTTGCTGCGGGGCGGCGGCCGAACATTGAGGGGCTGGGCCTGGACCCGATCGGCGTGCGCGCCAGCGCGCACGGGATCGAGGTCAATCCCCGGCTCGCCACCTCGGTGCGGGGCATCTGGGCCGCCGGCGATGTGACCGGCGGCATGCAGTTCACCCACGTCGCCGATGCCCAGGCCCGGTTGGTGGTACGGAACGCCCTGACGCCATTCAAGGCCCGGTGGGACGGGCGGGTCGTGCCGCGCGTCACTTACACAGAGCCGGAACTGGCGCAGGTGGGACTCACCGAGAAAGAAGCGGAGCGGTCGCCGGGAGGCATCCAGGTCTGGCGCTACGATTTCGCCGAGCTGGACCGGGCCATCGTGGATCGCCGGCCGGAGGGATTCGTCAAGCTGGTGGCCACCCGGCGGGGCCGCTTGCTGGGGGCCACGATCGTCGGCGCCGGGGCGGGGAATCTCATCGCCCCAGCGGTCCTGGCGCTCCAGCATGGCCTCTCCCTCGGGGCGTTGGCCGGGTTCATCTACCCGTATCCGACGATGAGCGAGGGGATCCTCCGGGCCGCCACGCTGAGCCGGCGGGCGGCGCTCCATTCGCCCGGTGGGAGGCTGCTGCGGTGGATCGTCCGGCTGGGGCTCTGAGCCCCCCGGCGGGATGCCTGACTGGACCGTCCCGGGCGGGGGCGGCACGGCTCTTGACATGAAGCAGTCCGGGGGAGACATTCGCGCCCCCTGCCCGTACCCTCTCGAGCGGATTATGGCCTGGAAAGAAGTGACCGTTGGCAACACCCGCTGGACGGTGGCCCCCGTGGTGGAACGGGTGGCCAATGCCGGCGCATGGCGGCTGATGCTCTCCTGCCGCTGCGCCGGCGAGCCTCGCCGCTCGGTGTGGGCGCCGACCGAACTCCAGTCCAGCTCCCGTTCCGACCTCTACGCCCAGGCCGACCGCCTCTCCGATGACCGGGTCGCGGCCGCGCTCGCCCGGCACATCGCCCACCGCACGTCCTGAGGGCGGGGGCCGGCGTGCCGCCGGGCCTTGCCGCCGCACCTCCTCCGCCACACCATGTTGCTGTCCCCGCCGGGCCTGCCGGCCGGCCGGGATTCCGGTGCGCCCCGTCACTGAGGCACAGCTTTCGCATTCATGGCACCTGTCCGCCAACGTATCGCACCGCAGGGACCAGACGAGCCATGGCCGCCGAACCCCGACTTCCCGACCGACTCCGCTTCTCCGAGTTCACCCTCGACCGTCTCGCGACGGGCCGCTGCCGGGCCCGCGTCGTCCTGACCTGGCAGGAGAGCACGGAATTCGAGGGCCTTGCGGAAGGGCTGACCAGCCAGGCGGGAGAACTGCGCTGCGCCGCCGAGGCCTGCGTGATGGCCCTTACCAAGGCGGTGAAGGGCGAGATCAAGTTCGAACTGCTCGGGGTGAAAGCGGTCCGTGCCTTCGATGCCAACGTCGTGATCGTCTCGATGGCCGTCCCCGGCCAGGCCGAAGGCCAGCGGCTGGTCGGTTGCTTCCTGACCCCGGATGCCGACCCCTCGCGCGGCGCCGCCCTGGCGGTATTGAACGCGACCAATCGTATTCTCGGTAACCGCTTCTACATGCGCTGAGGGCGACGGGGACGCCGCGTCCCGCATCTGGGGGAAAGCCCGGACCATCTCATTTCGCGGGCCGGGCTTGCGTGTCGCCGTGGCACTCCGAAGATCCGCCGAAGCGGGGTTCTCTTTTTGCCCGCTCGCAGGTTTCTTGCTACCTGAATCGCGCAGCGGGCCGGGGCCGGTGCTTCGGTCCCGAGCATTACCATCAAGTTCAGGTCCCGTCGCCCGAGCGGCAGGGCCCGCCACAGTGAAAGGCGCTCACCCCATGACGGCTTGGCGTTCCTGGGTCCTCGTGTGCCTGCTGGCCGGTTGCGGCGTGGGGGGCGGTTCCGGCCCCGGCGCCCCCGCGCCGGCCTCCGCACCCCCGGATGCATCAACTTCCGGAACGGCGGACCAGAGCCCGGTTCCCCAGGCGGATGCCGCCAGCGCCACCCAGCCGCCCCTGGCCCTCGCCGAGACGCTGGCCGTGGAGCTCCCGGACAGCCTGGCGGTGGACCCCGATTCCGCGGCGGACGCCGCCATTCTCTAGCAGCTCGCCGCCTCTGATCCCGAGCCCCTGGACAGCGGGGCCGAGGACGCCGCCGGCGGCACCACCCCCGGGGGCGCCAACGCCGCGGGCGCGGAAGTCACCTACGACATCGATGTCGAGACCTACGGCACTCACGCCCGGGTGCAGTATTACCTGGACTTCTTCCAGGGCCCGGCGCGGGAGCGGATGAACGTCTGGTTGCAGCGGATGCCGCGCTACGAGCCGATGATCCGCGCCAAGCTGAAGGAAAACGGGGTGCCGGAGGATATGGTCTACCTCGCGCTGATCGAGAGCGGGTACTCCAATTCCGCCGTGAGCCGGGCGCGCGCCACGGGCATGTGGCAATTCATGAAGGGGACGGCCAAGCTCTACGGGCTTCGCATCGACACCTGGGTGGACGAACGGCGCGATCCGGTACGGGCCACCGATGCCGCCGCACGCCATCTGGCCGACCTGCGTGACCGCTTCGGCTCGATGTACCTGGCGGCCGCGGCGTACAACGCCGGCGCCGGCAAGGTGGGTCGCGGCCTGCGCCGCCTGCCGGATGAGGAAGAGGACGAGGCGGAGAACCCCGATGCCGCCTTCTTCCGGCTGTACGACACCCGGTTCCTTCGGCGCGAGACCAAGGATTACGTGCCCAAGCTGATTGCCGCCGCGCTGATCGCGAAGCAGCCGGAGAAGTACGGCTTCGTGCGCCCCGAGCCGGTCGCGGCGCTGGCCTACGATTCGGTGATCGTGCCGGACGCG
Source organism: Gemmatimonadota bacterium (assembly GCA_033763675.1). Lineage (GTDB taxonomy): Bacteria > Gemmatimonadota > Gemmatimonadetes > Gemmatimonadales > GWC2-71-9 > JADJOM01. Next base: position 1,984 of record JANRJZ010000025.1, on the reverse strand, counting down.
ACCGGGCTGGACGTGCTGGCCAAGCTGGCGGACACCTCGGTGGCGGCGCTCAAGGACCTCAATCCGCACTTCCTGCGACTGGTGACTCCCCCGCGGCAGCAGGCCGTGGTGCGGCTCCCGGTCGGGGTGGGCGACCTGGTGACCACGCGCTACGCTGCGCTCGAGCCCAAGGAGCGGGTCGGGTTCGTGGAGCACACGGTGACCTCCGGCCAGACCGCGTCGATCATCGCGCGGATGTACCGGGTGACCACCCGGCTCATCCAGGACGCCAATCCGGGCGTCAAGCTCACCCGGCTCCGCATCGGCTCCCGGCTGGTGATCCCGACCAGCTACGTCCCCAGCGTCGCGGAGCCGGTTGCATCGAGCGGGACCTCCCGCGCGCCGGGCGCCAGCAGCACCACGATCCGCTACCGGGTGCGGAGTGGCGAGACCCTCTCGGGCATCGCCGAGCGCTACCATACCAGCGTGAGCCGGCTCCGGTCGCTGAACGCGATGGGCGCCCGGGAAGTCCTCAAGGCGGGGCAGGTGATCCGGGTCCCGGCGCCGGCGGCGACGGTGGGTCCGGCGCCGGCCGCGCCGGCCAAGGCGACCGTCGTGGCACAGGCGGGCGGCAGCCGGACCCACCTGGTCCGCCGGGGCGAGACCCTGTCGGGGATCGCCGGGAAGTACGGGGTGAGTGTCACCGACCTCCGGGCGGCCAACGGGATGACGGCGAGTTCGGTGCTCAAGGCCGGCGCGCGGATCAGCATCCCCTGACCGGGGCGCGGGGCGAAACACAGCGGGCGGGCATCCACCGGATGCCCGCCCGCTGTCGTTTCATACCCGCCGACGGATGGCGCTAGTTGGTGACGCCGCTCTCGTGGCGCGTGCCCTTGAGAACCGCCTCGGCATACCCGTTGGAGGGGTCGCCGCCCTGGAGCAGGATCTCCTCCACCCGGCCGGGACCGCGGTTGTAGGCCACGAGGGCCATCTCGAGGTCGCCGTTGTAGCGCCGGGTCAGGTCCCGGAGGAAGCGGAACCCGAGCCGCAGGTTCACGTCGCGGTCGTAGAGCTGGTTTTCATTGAGCCCCGGCTCGTAGAACCGCGCGGTCGGCACCTGGATCTGGGTATAGCCGATGGCGCCCTTGTTGGAGAGCGCCGCCCGCTTGAAGTTGCTCTCGATCTTCACCAGCCGGAACGCGACATCGGTGTCCACCCCTTCGCTCAGGGCGATGTCATAGATCGCCGCGGCGAGGTCCGCCGGGACCTGGTACAGCCCGGAGTAGCGCATCACGGCGTTGGCCCGGTCCACCTGGGCGCGCGCCACGGCCAGTTCTCCGCGGGTGTTCTCGAGTCGCTGACTCAGGGCACGCACTTCATCCGCCACCACGCCCAGCGGGGGCGGCGGGACGGCGTCAGCCGCCCGGGCGCCGGAGCTCGAACCGGCCAGCGCGCTGATCAGGAGGGTGGCGGCCAGCAATGCCACGCCCCGGGCCAGCAACCGGCGGGTCCAGCGGGTGCGTCCGTGCGGATCAATGGTCTCGTCGTGCATAGGTCCTCCCGTTGTCGGGTTCGAGGCCCCGGTCTGCATGACCATCACGCATCCCGTCGCCAGTCGCCCCGGGTTCCTCCGGTCTTTTCCAGCAACCGGATCCCGTCCATCACCATCGTGCGGTCGGCCGCCTTCACCATGTCGTACACGGTGAGGCAGGCGACTGACACGGCGGTGAGTGCTTCCATCTCCACCCCGGTCTTGCCGGTCGTTACCGCGGTGGCCACCACCCGCACTCCGGGCAGCGAGGGGTCGGCCGTGCATTCGACCCGTACAACCTCGAGCGGGAGCGGGTGACAGAGCGGCACCAGTTCGCTGGTCCGCTTGGCGCCCATGGTTCCCGCCACCTCCGCAATGCGGAGCACGTCGCCCTTGGCCACCTGGTTGTCCTGCACCAGGGCGCAGGCCTCCGGGCTCATGCGTACCACCCCTTCGGCCACTGCGGTACGGCGG